>NZ_CP133261.1:3567907-3892263 GCF_030931715.1 Tissierella sp. MB52-C2 | reverse complement strand
TTCCAGTATCTAGCATACAAAAAGCGAAATGATGCGGATTATTATTATCTCAAGGGAATTAATACTGAGGATCTAAATAGAGAACTTAAAGAAATATTAAATACAAAGCCTCAAGATATGAAAAAATTTGCTGAAATGATGGAAAAGGGATTGTATGGATAATAAGACAGTGACTGTTGGAAATGAAAAAGTAATAAAAGACAATAAAGATTCCTTTAACAGTATAAAAAGTTTAATAAAATAGCATTTATAAGAATGACCTCTGATTTCGCAAAATCAGAGGTCATTTTATATCCTCTAAAGCTTCTATATCTAATAAATAAAATTCTTCTATGACTAATTAATTTTATGATTCCTGTTATCTTGAAAAAAGCTGTTAGTTTTCTACTGAGAGTTTCTTGATTCCATGCCTAGATGAGTAGTTTTCTGTCTCTCTTACTCATTTTTAGAGATGTTTCTCTCCTTGTCATCGCCATAGTCATTAAACTAGTGGCAAGTCTTTTTCTACTACCTGCAAACTTATATTTTCTATTAAGTTTTCTACATTTTCAAGTCTTCGTCTCAATTCTTCCATTGCCTTTAAGGCTATTGCTGGATATTTCTTCATCAACTCTTTTAATTTTTCTCCATCTATCATACATACTGTAGTCTTTGATAGTGCTTCACCATTATCTGTTAGAGGTAAAGAACTAAAGAGAGACAACTTCCTCCCATAAACTCTCAAGTGTCCTAATACTCTAATTACCTGTTCTTTTCCAGAGCTTTGTAAGCCGAGTTATCTTTACTCTTTCCAGAATGGATTACATTGAGTTTTTTTCCCTTGTCTCCAGCCATATATATCATTTTCCTGCCCTTTTCAAATATTTCTTCTCTTCCTTTGTTATTCTGTAGCAACTTCCATCATTTCTTCATAATTCAAAATTGCTAAGAAGATAGGAACTCATTTCTATACAGTTTTTTCCTCTTTTTTAAAAACAATTACAATCCATTCAAACAACTCCTTAAGCCTCCAAGATTTTTTTATGATTATTTTTATCTCCATATCTAAGAAGTCTAACTGCATTGACTACTACTAATAAAACTGATAGTTCGTGAACCAACATTCCAAAGGATAAGTTAACGGTTTTTACTAAATACTTCCAAGCCAATAAAAGTACTGCAAACTGCTATGGCAAAGTAAATTATTTTGTCTCATATTATTTACAGTTGCACGACTAAGACCTATGGCATGGGATAAGTTTTCTTATTTCCATCAGACATTAAAACCACATCTGCTGTTTCCATGGCTACATCTGTACCTGCTGCGCCTATGGCTATACCAAAATCTGCTGAAGCTAAGGCTGGTGCATCATTTACTCCATCTCCTACCATGGCAGCCATACCGTATTTCTCTTTGTAATTCATTTTAAAAACCTTTACCTTATCTTCTGGTAATAGCTCTGCATAAAAAGCATCTAATCCTATTTCTTCTGCTATTGCCTTGGCTGCCCTTTTATTATCTCCAGTCAACATTACTATTTTTTTTTGCTCTACTTTCTTTAAATTAGATACTAATTTTTTAGCATCTTCTCTTACAATATCTGCAATAGATATGATCCCTAGAACTTTTTCAGTGTTTCCTACTATAACTGCTGTTTGCCCTTTTTCTTCTTCTGTCTGCAAGTGTTTCTCTATGTCTTCTCCAAGAGAAATATTATTTTCCAACATTAGCTTTCTATTGCCTATTAAAATTATTTCACCATCTATTTTCACTTTTTAAGTCCTTGACCAGTTATGATCTCTGATTCCTCTGGCATTTCACTTATCTTTCCTAAGTCTTTCTCTGCCTTAGCTACAATAGCCCTTCCTAAGGGATGTTCTGAATATCCTTCTCCTATTGCCGAAATTCTTAAAAGTTCCTTTTCATCTATACCATAGGATTTTATATGAGTTACCATTGGCTTTCCAATAGTTAAAGTTCCAGTTTTATCAAAAGCTAAAACTTTAATTTTGCCTAGGTTTTCCATTATTTCTCCACCTTTTACTAATACTCCCATAAGTTTAGCCCCATTACCAATTCCTGCTACAATTGATACAGGTGTGGATATAACTAAAGCTCCTGGACAAGCTATGACTAATAGAGTAAGTGCCAATACTAAGTCTTTGTAAATAAATATAGTCCTAATGCTAACACAATAATTGCCGGAGTATAATACCTAGAAAACCTCTCTAAGAATTTTTATGTCTTAGCTTTCTTATCTTGAGCCTCTTCTACCATTTGAAGTATTCTTGCAAAGGTAGTATCATCTCCCTACTTTAGTTGCTTCAATCACCAAATATCCTGATTCAATTATGGTTCCTGAGAAAACTCCATCGTCTATATTCCTATTTATAGGTATAGATTCTCCTGTAATAGCTGCCTGATTTACATAAGCAGATCCTTCTATAACTGTACCATCTACAGAAATTTTCTCTCTGGTTTTACAACTACTTTATCTCCTTTAACCACTTCGTCAGGAGAAATTACCACTTCAGCTCCATTTCTCATGACTCTAGCTGTATCTGGAGCTAAGTCTAGTAATGCTTTAATGGAAGATCTAGTCTTTTCTATAGTTCTCGATTCCAGATAATCACCTAAGATAAATAAAAATGTTACAGCAGCCAGCCGCTTCCCAATACTCACCTATAAACATAGCACCTATTACTGCAATAGTCACTAGGGCATCTATTCCTATTATCCAGTATCTTGCAGCAGAAATTGCATTTCGAAGGATTGGAGTACCTGCAATTATCGCTGCAGAGATCATAATTATAGAAGTAATCAATTTCTGACCTATGGTATTTTTAAAATAAAAGCTATTAATACTAATATTTCCTATATCCAGACTTTTTGTACTTTGCTTAGTTTCATAATACTCCTCCATATAATTTTACTTTTTAGAAAGACCCGGAAAGTTCTTCTATTTCTCTTTTTTAATTTAGAAACTTTCCCGTTAATGAGTTTCAAAAAAGTTATCTTAAAATATTTCCATAGAAACTTTCTTATTTCTCTCCTAAAACATCGAAACCTAGTTTTTCAATTTTAGCTATAATCTCTTCAGAACTTAATATAGATTCATCAAAGTTTACTTTAACTCTAGAAGTATTAAATAATACTTCACCTTCAGAAATACCTTTAGTTTTTTTCATCATACCTTCGATTTTAGCTACACAATTTGGACAAGTTAATGTTTCTAATTGATATGTTTTTGCTATCATTTTTAATTCCTCCTAGTTCTTATTCTTTATGATTTTATTATAGGCTATCTATTGCCTTTTTACTTTGACCTAGGTCAAAATTTATAATCTTTTTTATTCACAAGGGAGTATAAGTATTCATACCCTATTTCTATAGTATTTATAATATCTTATTGTAATTAATTTGTAATCTGCTGTTCCTTGAAAAACCCATATAGTTATGATATTTTAATATAAAGGATGGTGATAGTTTGAAAAACTCAATTAAAAAAGTTACTCTATTATTATTAGTTGTATTAGTCTTAGCTGCTTCCTTTGGATGTACTCCTAAAGAAGAATCTCAGAAAAAATTCTACACTAACTTAGGATTCTTGGATGAAAAATCAACAGAGGATAATAAAAATTATATTACTATTGGTGCAAATGGGGAAAATATTAAATTAGAAGTTAAAGATGATGATATATTTAATGGATTAGAAGAAAAGCAATATTATATTGTAGGATATGATGAAGATAATATTTTAAAATCTATAGATGTAAATGAGTTTATAAAAGACTTAGTAGTAAATTCAATGACAGAGACCCCTACTACTGGAGATACATTCACTATATCTTCAAGTGAGCCTGGAAAGTTTGATGACTTAACTTTACTTGATTCATCTAAAATAGACTATAACAATGATGGATCTGAAGAAACTATATCCCTTTATACAGTAGCAGGAAAAGGACCTGATGGACAAATAGCATGGGATGATGGTCAAAATTGGACTCTAGTTATTCAGGGTTCTGATAAGGATTATGTATTATTTGATGATTATATACAATTAGGCAGCTTACATTTCTACGCATATTTTGAAGATGAAGATTTTGTAGTGACTACGGTTCAATCAGGTACTGCAAACTTAAAGCTTACTGAATATAGATTTGATAAGGAAAAGGATGAATTCATAGGTACAGTGAGATTTGTTACTACTGGTAATGTAAATATGATTCATCAAGCACCCCTTAAATACTAAAAAGCCCTATATGGGGCTTTTTTTAGTTATGATTTCATCTATTATTTCTTTTGGAACTGGCTTACTGAAATAATATCCCTGTGCTGTATCACATTTCATTTCTCTTAATAAGTTTAGCTGCTCTTCATTTTCTACTCCTTCAGCAGTCACCTTTAGTCCAAGTTGTTTGGCTAAAATTATTATTGTATTTGCAATCATTTTATTTTTATTATTTTTTTCAATATCCCAGATAAAGGATTGGTCAATTTTCAACTCGTTTACACTCATTTGATTTAAATAGTTAAGACTAGAATATCCTGTGCCAAAATCATCTATAGCAACAGCTATTCCAAGAGAATTTAATCTGTTTAATATTTTCAACGTATGATTTATATCAGATATGGCTATGGTTTCTGTAATTTCCAAAGTCAAATTCCTAGAATTTAGTTCAACTTCATTTAAGATATTGACTACTTCCCTTATAAAATCCTTACGCTGAAACTGTCTAGCAGAAATATTTACAGACATTTTAATATCTTGTCCTAAGTCAATCCAATACTTTGCCTGTTTACAGGCTTCCCTTAGCACCCATTCTCCCAATTGGACAACTAATCCTACCTCCTCTGCCAAAGGTATAAATTTATCTGGATATAATAATCCCTGTTCTGGATGCTGCCATCTTACTAAGGCCTCTAAACCTTCAAGCTCTCCTGTCAATATATTTATTTGAGGTTGATAATGTAGAACTAATTCATTATTCCCTATACCTTGTCTAAGTTGATTTATAAGCATCATCTTTTCTAGTCCATGAGACTTTATTTCATTACCATATATATAGTATGAATTTCCACCTAATTCCTTAGCTTTATATAATGCAAGGTCTGCTTTTTTATTAGGAGCTAGGGTTTAAACCATCTTCAGGATATACTGATATACCAATACTAGTGGTTAAATATAATTCATAGTCTCTTATATAATAAGGTTTTTAAAGTCTTCCAAAATCAATTTACTTGTTTCTATTATCTGGTCTATATCTTTAACATTATTTATTAATATATAGTATTCGTCTCCGCCTACTCTGGCAATTATATCTTCTTCCCTTAGTATTCCACTAATTCTAGTTCCAAGTAATTTCAATATATAATCTCCTACGTTGTGTCCCAATGTATCGTTTATATGCTTAAATCTATCTATATCTAAAATTAATACTCCAAATAACACTTCTTGTTGCTTCATACTTTCAAACATATTATTTAATGTTTTGATAAAATAAGTCCTATTGGGAAGAGATGTGACTGAATCAAAATAAGCTAAGTTATATATCTCCTTCTGTTGTTCAATTAACTCTTGATTGGCTAACTCTAATTCTTGAGTTCTTCTTTTGACCTCTCTTTGAAGTCTTTTATTATATATATATAAAAGAAAAATAGTTGTAATTATACATGCCACAATAATTATTATTGAATTTCTATATTTTATATAAATAACTTTGATACTTCCTACATCTTCTCCAAACCATTTTTTATATATTTGGTCATAAACCCTGTTTTCTTTGATTATATTGAAGCCTTCTTCTAATACAATGCTAAGTTCTTCATTCTCTTTAGATATAGCTGTCCCATAAGTCACTGTAAGCACAGGCTCACCTGCAATCTTAATGTGGTCTGTAAGTTTATATTTTTGCAGGTAATACACACCTACTAGTTTATTTCCAACTACTGCATCTACGTTTTTCATTTTAAGGTCTATCATTGCATCTTGCAAGTTTACCATTGGAAAAGTTTCTACATAGGGTATCTCCTTTATATAGGGTTCACTATAGTCACTTTCTTGGTAAGCTACTCTAAGTCCTGCTAAATCTTCTAAATTATTTATATTTACTGTTTCTCTATTGACGAATATTACTTGTCTGTCTACAGCTATTGGAGGTATAAACTTATATGATCTACGCCACTCTTCTCTTTGCCCCATATATATTACACCGTCAACTTGTCCATTTCCAAGAGTCTTTACTGCCTCACTCCATTCCATAAGAGTAAGCTCTATATCTAAATTCATCTCTTCAGCAATTGCATTTATTACATCAACACTAAACCCTGCAGGATTTCCATCTTTATCTACATATTGATATGGAGGATGATTCTGGTCTCCAGCTAATTTAATGGTCCTTGTATATTCTATGGTATTTATATCCTTAGCCTCTACAAATATACCCGTAGATAAGACTAAAGTTAATATTAATAGCATTATGATTTTTCTTTCTTTAATAACCGGATTCATAATTATCCTTCCTTTAAGTTCGCTATTTCTTCCTTTATTCTACTTTTCATTGTACATATACATTATTTATATAGATAAACTGTGCAAAACTCCAATTTTTTACATCTATTCCACATTATGTAATTACCCATTATAAACATTATTATAATATATTCGACAATTAATTTAAACAATTATAGGATATATAATAAATATTCTTTATATGGTATAATCTAAATATAATAGGAGGTGATATTTTGAAATCCTATCTTATTGCTATAATTATAGGATATTTATTTGGATGTTTACAGTGGTCTTATATATTGAGTAAAACATTTTTAAATGTAGATATTAGAACTCTTGGTGCAGGTAATGCGGGAGCATCTAATACAGTGATTTCTCTAGGTTGGAAATGGGGTGTCTTAGTTGGCATTCTAGATATATTAAAAGCAATTATTTCTATTTTTATTATAAAATATTTATTTAAAATTTCCTTTATAGAAGAAAATAGTTTTTTTCTCTATTTAAATGGATTATTTGTTATATTAGGACATGATTTTCCTTTCTTTATGAATTTCAAAGGAGGAAAAGGTGCTGCATCTCTCTTGGGAATCTTAATAGGATTAAATTATAAACTAGGAATATTAGGTTTTTTTGTTATTTTAATTATAACAATTTTGGCAAACTATATAGCCTTAGGTACTTTAGGTTTAAATATCCTTCTTGTATTATCAGCTATATATCTTAATATGGGTCTAAATTCTATAATTATATCTTTGATTATTTTATTTATAGGGATTTATCTTCATATACCAAATATACAGCGAATTTTAAATAAGACAGAAAAAGGATTACGGGATGTATTAAAGAAAAAAGCACAAAATATATAGGGTTCCATTAATGGAACCCTATATATTTTATTTTCTTTTTGGATTTGCTATTTCAGCTTTTACTCTTGTTCCTTTTATCCTTGAACCATTTAATCCATCTAATACTTCGTCTTCATATTCTCTTGGCACTTCTATAAATGTAAATTTATCATATACATCTATATCTCCCACTGATTTCTTAGGAAGCCCAGTTACTTCTAGTAATGCTGATAAGATATGTCTTGGACTTACACCTTTTCTCTTTCCAATATTTATATGCATTCTTACCATAGAAGAAGAACCAGAACCCTTTCCTTTAGATTTAGGCTTACTGCTAAAATCTACCATATCCAATTCTTCATGACCTTCTAATTTATTATTAGACATATATGACTTTAGTAATGCCGCTGCAATATCAAAGGAAGTATAATCTTCCTCAAGTAAAGTTTCTATGATTTTTTCATATTTACCTAAATCTTCATTGTCTATCTGTTCCTTTATTTTCTCCAACATAATAGATGTATAGTTCTCTTGTATATCTTTCAATGTTGGTAAATCTTTTCTAGCTATTTTAGTCTTAGTATATCTCTGAATATCTCTTAGTTTGTAAATATCTCTTCCAGCTACAAAACTAAAAGCCTTTCCTTCTCTACCTGCTCTAGCTGTTCTTCCTATTCTATGAACATAGTATTCTTCATCCTGTGGCATATCATAGTTGATAACTAAATCTATGTCATCTACATCTATACCTCTTGCAGCCACATCTGTAGCCACTAAAATATCTATGGTTCCTTTTCTAAATTTATTCATTACTGTATCTCTTTGAGTTTGTTTTAAATCTCCATGAAGTCCATCTGCAAAATAGCCTCTGCTTTGAAGTTCTTCTATTAATTCATCTACCTTTTTCTTAGTATTACAGAATACTATGGTTAATTTTGGATTATACATATCTATAAGTCTAGATAATATTTCAGTTTTCATATGTTGCTTTAATTCAAAATAAGCCTGTTCTACCTTTGGTACTGTAAGTTCCTTATGAACTACTTTGATTATTTCAGGATTAGTTTGGTACTGTCCTGCAAATTTCATGATCTCTGGTGGCATAGTTGCTGAGAAAAATATTGTCTGTCTATCTTCTCCTAATTCATTCATTACAAGAGCTATATCATCTCTAAATCCCATATCAAACATTTCATCTGCTTCATCTAGGACCATCATATTTACATTGTCTACCTTTAAAGTCTTTCTCTTAATATGGTCTATTACTCTTCCAGGTGTACCAATTACAATATTAACTCCTTTTTTAAGTGCTCTAATTTGTCTATCTATAGGCTGCCCACCATAAATAGGTACTACAGTTATGCCTTTTTTATGCTTTGCAAGTTTTCCGATTTCTTCTGCTACTTGTATTGAAAGTTCTCTAGTTGGGCATAGAACCAATGCTTGAACATATTTTTCGTTTGGATTACATCTTTCAATAATAGGAATACCAAAGGCTGCCGTTTTGCCTGTTCCTGTCTGTGCTTGACCAATAATATCATTTCCCGCTAAAACTATTGGAATAGCCTGTGATTGAATTGGAGACATTTCTTCAAATCCCATATCTCTAATTCCCCTTTGTATTTCCTCTGATAAATTAATCTCTTCAAATCTTAATTTTTCCATATATATATTTTCGTCCTCCTTAATCTATAACCTATTAAGTATACATATAATGTTGTCTAATTGCAAGAAAAATATTTAATTATGTCCACTTATTTACATAGATTAGTATACCCTAATTAAATATTTTTCCTATTTTATTTACATTAACAATATTTGATTATTTATCTAATTAAAACGTGAATTTTATTCTATATAATTAGTATATCAAATGTTATACTAATTATAGTAAACTATTTGGGAGGAATGAAATGTTAAGGGATTTAATCCAAGATGGATTTGGAGAAAAGGAAGATTTTAATTGTGCTGAAAAAATATTATATGGAGCTAATATTTCTTATAATCTGAATTTAAGTCCTGAAGCCTTAAAATTATCTACTGGATTTGGTGGAGGTATGGCAATAGAATCTGTATGTGGTGCACTTACTGCTGGGATTATGGTATTGAGCCATAGATACGTGGAAGGTGCAGGACATCAAAATAATAAAATCAAAGAAATAAATCAAAGATTTTTTAGGGAATTTATAGCAGAGATGGATAGTATTAAATGTACCCATCTTAAATTAACTCATAGGAAAGAGGATATAGGCTGTTTTGATATAGTCTTAAAGGCTGCTGAAATATTGGATAAACTAATGGTTAAATAAAAAACTAGACTATAATCTAGTTTTTTTGTATAATTTTTAGAGATGATTTTATTTAATGAAGGGAGATACTAATGAGTATTTTAACAGTAACAAACTTAAGTCATGGCTTTGGTGATAGAGAAATATTAAAAAACGTGTCCTTTAGATTATTAAAGGGTGAGCACGTAGGATTAATTGGTGCCAATGGAGAAGGAAAATCTTCTTTTATGAATATAATAACGGGAAAATTAGAACCAGATGAAGGTCAAATAGAATGGGCAAAGAGAGTCAGAGTTGGATATTTAGATCAGCATACATCATTGGAAAAAGGGCAGACCATCAGGGATGCATTAAAGGGTGCCTTTAAATACCTATTTGATTTAGAACAGGAAATGCAGGAAATGTATTTACAAATGGGTGAAGTATCAGAAGATGAGCTTACAGCTTTACTTGAAGAAGTAGGAACTATACAGGATATATTAGACCACAATGATTTTTATATAATAGATGCTAAGGTTGAAGATATAGCAAGGGGACTTGGTCTTGATGATATAGGCTTAGATAGGGATGTAAATGATTTATCAGGAGGACAAAGAACGAAAATACTTCTGGCTAAACTTCTTTTAGAAAAGCCAGATATTTTACTTCTTGATGAGCCTACTAACTATCTAGATGAGCCTCATATTATTTGGTTAAGAAGGTATTTACAGGAATATGAAAATGCATTTATCCTTATATCCCATGACATCCCCTTCTTAAACTCTGTTATTAACTTAATATACCATATGGAAGATAAGGAATTAACTAGGTATGTAGGAGATTATGACAATTTCCAAAAAATATATGAAGCTAAAAAGGCTCAATTAGAAGCAGCCTATAAAAAGCAACAACAGGAAATAGCAGATTTAGAAGACTTTGTCGCAAGAAACAAGGCTAGAGTTTCAACAAGAAACATGGCCATGTCTAGACAAAAGAAACTAGATAAAATGGAATTAATCGAATTGGCTCGTGAAAAACCAAAGCCAGAGTTTAATTTTAAAGAAGGAAGAACTGCTGGTAAGTTAATATTTCAAACTAAAGATTTAGTCATAGGATATGATGAGCCATTATCAAAACCTCTTAATCTGACAATGGAAAGAGGACAAAAAATAGCATTAATTGGTGCCAATGGTCTTGGTAAAACTACTTTGCTAAGAAGTATATTAGGAGAAATTAAATCTGTATCTGGAGAAGTAGAATTAGGAGATAATCTTGAAATAGGATATTTTGAACAGGAAATCAAAGATAAAAACAACAACTCCTGTATAGATGAAATTTGGCAAGTGTTTCCAGGATTTACTCAATATGAAGTCAGGGCAGCCTTAGCTAAATGTGGATTAACTACTAAACATATAGAATCAAAAGTAATGGTACTAAGTGGAGGAGAACAGGCAAAGGTGAGACTTTGCAAACTCATCAACAAAGAAACCAATTTACTAATCCTAGATGAGCCTACTAACCATTTAGATATAGATGCTAAGGAAGAACTAAAGAGAGCATTAAAAGCATATAAAGGAAGCATACTCCTTATATCTCACGAACCTGATTTCTACAAAGATGTAGCTACAGATATATGGAACTGTGAAACTTGGACAACTAAAATATTTTAATGAATATAATAACTCCGATTTTTAGTGATATACACCAGAAATCGGAGTTGTTTTTATTTCGACTCTCAAAATATTTCTTTAATATTTGGAAATTTGTGTTATAATAGAATTGACTAAATATTTTGAAAGGCGGGATAATATGCGTTGGAGTTTAGATGAATTATATACTTCCTTTGATTCTAAGGAATATACTTCTGATTTAGAAAAGTTTGACAATCTAATAGTAGAATATAGTAAATGGGCTGATGAAAGCTTAAACTATACTGATAATCCAGTAGAAAAAATGGAAAAATTTATTGAATACTCTAAGGAGTTAAGCTCCTTGTCTTCAAAACTCTTTTCCTTTGCTTCTCTTACTAACGCAGTAGAGGCTAAGAATGAAGATGCTCTTAAATATCTTGATAGATTAAGAGTAAAAAGTTCAGATTTAACTAAGCCTGATGTAAAGTTCCAAGACTTTATGAAAGATATAAATAATTTAGATGGAATAATAGATTCATCAGAATTATTAAAGGAGCATAAATTTTACTTAGAACAAATTAAAGATAGAACGAAATATATGCTTAGTGAGAAAGAAGAAGTACTTATATCAAAGATGTCTAATACTGGTTCTTCTGCATGGTCAAATCTTCAAAATATGGTATCATCAACCCTTATGGTAGATATAAATATAGACGGAGAAGACAAACAATTACCATTTCCAGCAGCTAGAAACTTGGCTTATGACAAGGATCCTCTAAAGAGGAAAGCAGGATATGAAGCTGAATTAAAAGCATATAAAAAAATAGAAGAATCTTCGGCGGCTGCATTAAATGGAATTAAAGGTGAGGTAATCACTACTTCATCATTGAGAGGATATAAATCTCCCTTAGATGAAACTCTAGTGAAATCTAGAATGGATGAAGAAACTTTAGGTGCCATGCTTACAGCAATGAAAGAATTTCTTCCAGTATTTCATAAATACTATAGAAAGAAAGCTGAATTACTCGGATATAAAGATGGACTTCCATTTTATGAAATGTTTGCACCTATGGGAGAAGTTAATAGAACCTTTACCTATAGCGAAGCCATGGAATATATAATCAGCAACTTTAGAACATTCTCCAATAGATTAGCAGACTTCGTTGAAAATGCCTACAAAAACAATTGGTTAGATATAGAGCCTAGAGAAGGAAAAAGAGGTGGAGCATTTTGTTCCAATTTACATCCTATAAAAGAAAGTAGAATTCTTTCTAATTTCAACGGCAGCTTCTCAAATATGACTACTTTAGCCCATGAATTAGGTCATGCTTATCATGGACTTAATTTGAGAGATGAATCTATACTAAATAGTAGATATCCTATGCCCATAGCAGAAACAGCTTCCATATTCTGCGAAACCATCGTTGTTAATGCAGCTTTAAAAGAAGCAAGTGACGAGGAAGCTTTAAGTATATTAGAATCATCCATATCTGATGCGGGTCAAGTTATTGTAGATATATATAGTAGATTCTTATTTGAATCAGAGCTATTTGAAAGAAGAAAGACCCATGCTCTTTCAGTAAATGAGCTTAGAGAAATAATGATGGATGCACAAAAAGAGGCTTATGGTAATGGATTAGACCATAATATTCTTCATCCATATATGTGGCTAAATAAACCTCATTATTACTCAGCAGGACTTAATTTCTACAACTTCCCATATGCTTTTGGTCTATTATTCTCTAAAGGATTATATGCAGAATATCTAAAACGTGGAGAAGAATTTGTAAAAGAATATGATGAACTACTAAATGCTACAGGTAAGAATAATATTAAAGACGTGGCTCTAAGAATGAATATAGACGTACATGATCCAGAGTTTTTCAGAAATTCACTAAGATTAATAGAAAAAGATATAGATAGATTTATAGAATTAGCAAGTAAATAATAATACAATAACTCCGATTTTCGAAGCCAGGCTTCAAAGATCGGAGTTATTATTTATAACAGGTATTCTACAAAGAATACACCTTTTGATAGTATGGTTATAAGGGCTTTTTTAATCAACGATATATTTTTTTCATCAACATATTCATCATGAATATAGTTATAATCCTCGCCTACCTGAAGGCTGCAATTTATATCTACAGATATTGTATCTTTTAACTGTTCTGTAAAATCTTTACTATGGATAATTACCATAGATTCAGTATTAATATAAGAGCTTCTATGATCGAAATTAAAGGAACCTACAACACTTATATTATTATCAAATACATAAGTTTTAGTATGCAAAGATTCTTCCCCTTGAAATTCATAGAGTCTTATCTTAGCATCTATTATTCTATTCCTATGATTTGCGTATCCTGAAACTGCCAAGGGATTTGGACTTAATGCAAAGGAATTAGTCAATATATTTACTTTCTCTAAATCTATATCATACATATTTAGTTTATTCCTCATATTTCTTGAAGGTATTATATATGGACTTTGAACAAGTATTGAATCTTCTGCATTTGAAGCTAGCCTTAGTAGTTCTTTTAAACAATTTGGATCTTTGTTCAATCTACCTATAGGATTATGAACAAAGTCTATATTTTTAGTTGGTATAGTTTCATTATACCAATCTACACCATTTAAAATTTTAGGATTTTCATCTTCGAAACTATTAAATCTGGCTCTTAATTTCTTACCAAATTCTTGTCCTCTATTTTTTCGTTTATTTGTCATTTTCTTTGCTACTGGCTTTGAATAATCATAATTCCATAAGTCGTTATAATATTTCTCCATCTTATATATGACACTGTTAGAATTGTTAGAAGGATTATCATTAAATATAAGTACATCTCTATCATCTACCAATTCAATTTCCGTAGAATCCTGTAAGAAATATTTATCCCCTATATTTCGACCTCCTATAATGGCAATTTCACTGTCTGCAATTATGAACTTATCATGTAGTCTATTGTTCCATGTCCAAGGTGTCAAAAAATTAAAAGGTTCATAAAGTTTTAATTGAATATTAGGATGTTCTTTAAATGTATATATGGTATCACCAAGATCTCCTCTTAAATTATGAAATAATCCATCTAATAAAATTCTTACTTCGATTCCTCTATCTGCTGCGTCTAAAATACCTCCTAAAAAAGTTTCTGTAGACACTCCATCAGATAAAAGATAATAAGAAATATCCAAGGTCTTTTTAGCATTTCCCACAATATTTAGCCTACTTAAATAGGCATCAGTTCTTTCTTCCACAAGGGCTACTCTATCTTGTCCTGAGTCCTCTATAAATGATTCATTTAAGTTGGTAAATTCTCTATATTGTTTTTCTTTAGGTTTATGAATAGCAAATATTAATATGGAAAATATGAATATATATATTAAATAGATATTAAAAATCTTTTTAGAAATTGTTTTTAAGTATATTTTTTTAGTCAATTTTTCACCCTCTTTAATCACAGGTATTAATCCGATTTTTTCATATCCTCATTTAAAATAATAAAACTATTAGCAATTTCAGCTGAAATGCTAATAGTTTTTATATCATAATAAATTTAAACTGTCAACTGCGAGATGCTTTTTTACAATATCATTGTCAATAACTCTTTAGCTGTACTTTTTGATTTTTGGAGCCAGGCTTCAAAAATCGGATTTATTATATCATCTCCAAAAATGCATTTATTCTGGTGTTTATCTGCCCCACATCTAACTTTGAATAATCTGTTTCAATATATAGATATGGTTTATCCTTCTTCTCTGTTACAAACCTTTTTATATTATATGACTCTACATTAAATGTATGACAGGCTTGAAGGACTACTTCTATTACTCCATCAATTTCATATTCATCTATCATTTCATCTAAGGCTTCAAATCTCCTTGGGTTTGGCGTCATAACAGAACAACTTACATTTAAATATTTTTCTGTTAAGGCATCTATTGGGTCTATGGTTTCATCAACTAAGTTAGCTTTTTCTCTTACTCCACTACAGTTTTCAAAAGCAACTATATCCGCTCCTGAATCCTCTATGGTTTTTAGAACCTTTTCCCTTACTCCTCCTACAGGGCAGCCAGTAATAAGTATCCTCGGTCTATTTGACTTTGTTCCTTTTAATTCGTTTTCATATTTCTTTCTTAACTCTTTAGTTCTTTCTTCTATAAAGTCACATTGAGCTTTTCTATCGAATTGAAAACCTAAAGCTTCCATGGTTTCATTTACTTCGTGACCTGATATTGGCGAAGGATTTAATTTACCTAGTTCATAGAAGTCTAGTAGTACTTTTCTTTCTCTATTTCTTTCCCTTATTTCATCTCTTAACATTTCCTCTGTAATCTCTAAATTGAATTTTTCTTCTAGGACTTCCTTTAGTCTAACTAATTCTTCTCTCCAATATTTAAATCCATGTTCTTTATCTTGTCCTTGAGGTAAGTGCATGACATGAGTAGGTCTTAATTCATTTAATAATTCATACATTTTCTTTTTACCATCACAGGTTGTCTCGCCAACTACTAAATCAGAGAAATAAAAATATGGACAGGTATCTGATACTGCAAATCCATAACTAGACTTTATAAGGGGGCATAGGTTTTTAGGCAGATGTTTTTCTGCATGATGTATTGGTACATCAGAAGTACCACATAGACTAACTGCCACAGCCCCCGCAGCATGAATAAGTTCAATAGGTGTATATGTACAAAAAACTCCAACTACTGGAGTTCCTTTTTCCTTTAAAGCCTTTACCTTTAAGAAGCCTTCCCTTCTAGCTTCTTCGTAGCTCTCAAAGTTCTCTGGTAATTTTAGCATGAATGTCACTCCTTTAACAATTTCTCATATTATTATATAGGAGTAAAGTAGATATAATCAAATAAGAGTTCTTTATAAGAAATATTCTAATATAGATAAATAAAATAACTCCGATTTCTGGTACAAGCGCCAAAAATCGGAGTTATTTTATCCACCACCTACTGGTGGAAATAAAGATAATACATCTCCATCAGAAAGTTCCCTATCTGACTCACCATCCATTCCATTTAATAACATTATACTTACTTCCTTTTCATCTATATTTAGCATCTTAAGTATATCTAATATACTAGTTCCCTCAAGAAGTCTCAAAAAGTACTTTTTCTCCCGACCTTCCCTAAAGGTTGCAAAGAGCCTTACTTCAATATTAATCACCATTTCACCTCCATAATAAATATTCAGGCTCCCGAAGGAGCCTAATCTTATGCCATTTCTTTCATTATATATTCTTTATATTCTTCTAGACCTAATCTTTCTAAGGTTTCTTCTGTAGGTATTCCACCTTCATCCCAGCCTCTAGCAGCATAATATTCTGGTAGAAGTTCACTAAGTTTATGAGTGTGCCCTTTAGACGGTCCATTTTGTATCGGATCTTCTAATAGTCTCTTAGGAAGTTTATCATGGGAACTATCTATTCCCTCTCTTAGGTTGAAAAGTTTCTCTAAATTCCAGATTCTTTCTCCTGCTTGTAATAATGTTTCATTAGTATATATATCTCCTGCTACTGCATTATACATATCTACATAATCTGGTAATCCAAGTCCAAATGTACTAAATACACAAAGACCAATGGCATCTATTACTGCTGTTAAATCTAAGAATATTTTAGTATAAGCCGCCTTACCTTCTAATGAGAATCTATCTAATTTTTCAGGATATCCTAATATTTCAGGACTTATCATATATCCCTTAATATGACATCCACCTCTATTATTTACAGCATAGGTTAAACCATGGCCTTGCACTCCTCTAGGGTCATAAGCTGGTAGTTCCTGTTTCTTTACCGTCATAGATAATTCTGGTGCTCCTAAGGATTCTGCCAATCTATAGGAACCATCGGAAAGTTTAGCTCCAAAGCCTTCCTTTAATGCCATTTTCTTAGTCCAACCAATTATAGCATCTCTATCTCCCCATTTTAGGCTAAGTCCATCGGCTTCAATATCTTCATCCTTAATATATCCTTTTTCATAAAGTTCCATAGCTGCTGCAATAGTTGCGCCTGTGGAAATAGTATCTATACCATATTCGTTACAAAGCATATTTGCTTCATTTATTGCATCTAAGTCATATATATCACAATCTGAACCAAATGCCCATAAAGTTTCATATTCAGGTCCTCCAACTACTGTGCCATCAGCTAATTTTACAACTCTACCACAAGCTATAGGGCATCTATAACAAGCCGCCTTCTTAACTAAATGATTTTCAGTCAGTGATTCTCCAGATATTATATCTGCCTTATCAGTATAGGACTCCTGGAAATTCTTAACTGGTAGTATACCAGATTCATTTATTATATTAACTAATACAGCACTACCATAGGTTGGAAGTCCTTCACCTGCAACTGGGTCTTCTCGAAGTATTTTCACCTTTCCTTGTGATACTTCTTTTGTTTTCTCTTCATTAAATAACTTTACTTTATTTGTTCCCTTTACAGCTATGGCCTTTAGATTCTTTGAGCCCATTACAGCACCAACTCCACCACGACCTGCTGCTCTATCTACATCATTCATTATGGCAGATAGTAAAGATAATCTTTCTCCTGCAGGCCCTATGGCTAAAGTCTTACACCCTTCAAATTCTTCTTGTAGTATTTCAGTAGTTTCAGATAAAGTTTTCCCCCAAAGATGTTCTGCGTCTCTTATTTCTACTGTATTATCGTTAATATATAAATATACTGGCCTATCTGATTTACCTTCAAATATAACTAAATCATGACCTGTAGCCTTAAATTGAGGGCCCCAATGTCCACCTGAGTTCGCTATGGCAATTGTACCTGTTAAAGGTGATTTTGTAATTGCCATATATCTACCTGATGTCGGCACTGGCGCACCTGTTAATCCACCAGAAGCTATTATTAATTTATTTTCTGGACTGAAAGGATCTACATTAGCTGGCACTTCATCCATCATAATCTTAACTCCAAGTCCCCTAGAACCAAGATACTTTTGTGCCACATTAATATCTAGATCCTCTACGCTCCATGTTCTATCTGTGAGATTAACCCTTAAAATTTTACCCATATAACCATACATATAACTGCCTCCTTTATTTGAATATTAAAATAACTTTGTTTAGTATTTAATTATTCTAAATATATTGCAATATATATGCCAAAAGTAAAGTCCTTGGAATTACTGAATTCCAAGGACTTTACTTTAATTTAGTTCCATTATAGCGCAATTCTTCCGTTCCATATTGGAACTATGTCCCATAAACTAACAATCCACTTCGTATTTTTCAATCTTTCTATACAAGGTATTTCTACTTATGCCAAGGGCCTCGGCAGTAGTAGTTATATTTCCATTATTTATTTTAAGCACCTTTATAATATGGTTTTTCTCCATAGTTTCTAAGGATAAATCATTATATACTAATACTAGTTCTATAGGCTTATAAGTTTCCTTCTCAATTAATAAATTAATTGGTACATATTCTAAATTTATTATAAATTCCACTAGATTTTCCAATTCCCTTACATTACCAGGCCAAGAATATTCCATTAATCTATCCATTTGTTCTTTAGTAATTTCAACTTCTTTTTTATTTAATCTTTTTGATATTTTCTTCATAAAATATTCTACCAATAATGGAATATCCTCTATTCTTTCCCTTAGGGGTAATATGGTCATAGGAAGAACATTTAGTCTATAAAACAAATCTTCTCTAAAATTTCCTTTTTTTACTTCTTCTTTTAAATTCTTATTACTTGCAGCTATAATCCTGACATCTACTGCTATTTGGTCTGTAGAACCTATTCTAGAGACTATTCCTTCCTCAACTACCCTAAGTAACCTAGTTTGTAATTCTAAGGGCATTTCTCCTATTTCATCTAAGAATATAGTTCCCTTATGAGCTATTTCAAACTTACCTGGCTGACCTGTCTTTTTTGCTCCTGTAAATGCTCCCTCTTCATAACCAAATAGTTCCGACTCTATAAGGCTCTTAGGTATGGCACCACTATTTATGGCTATAAAGGCCTCATCTTTTCTATTACTGTAATTATGAATTGATTGAGCTAATATCTCTTTTCCAGTACCTGATTCCCCCATAATAAGTATGGTGGATTTGGAGTCAGCCACTTTTTTTGCAAATTCTATAAGTTTACTAAAGTTTTTATCTTTAGAAACAATTTTATCAAATGTATATATGGCATGATTATCCATTATATGGCTTGCTAACTTTCTTTCCTTTTTTATATCATTAAATATATAGACAATATCAATAATTTTCTTGTTGGAATTCAAAATAGGATAAACAGATAAATTAAATCTCAACTTATTCCTTCTCGCATTTACATATACTTCTTCATCTATAATATTATTTCCTGATAATAATACATCTTGCACCTTCTTATATCCTTCAAAGATATTGGATATAGCCTGATTTAATAATTCATCTATTTCATATCCAAACATATCTAATAGTGCATTATTTACATTCTTAATAAAACCATTTTTATCTGTTATTGCTATTCCTAAAGGTATGTTTTCTATTAATTTTTTTATATATTCATTAGAATTCAACTCTATCACCTACATAAGGTCTCCGTTTATTTTTAATTTCTCTATTTCCATGTCCTTACAATCTAATAATATTAATTCATCTTCTATTGCCTTATTAAATAAAACCTTTAACAATAAATTTACTTGTAATGAAGCAGTCATCATGCAAGTCATGGGAAGGTTTCCTAAGGATTCATCATCTATCTTGGATCTTCCATATATTTTAGTGAAAATCCTATTATCTGGTTTTGAAACAGCCACTTGTCCATAGTATCCCCTTATGGCTCCATGTATTAAATATAAGTCCATTTTATCACATAAGGTTTCAAGTTGACACCTTCCTTCAATAGAATCCAAACAATCAACAACTATATCTACCCCTTCTAACATTTCAATACTATTGTCATCTATCTTAGAATGGAATATCTTAGCTTTCACATTATGATCAATTGCCAATGCTCTATTTAGTCCTTCTTCTACTTTAATTTTACCTAAATTCTTTTCAGTTGCCAATACTTGTCTATTCAAATTGGTTATATCAAATACATCCTTATCTATTAGGTGAAAATTTCTTACTCCTAGTCTAACTAAGTTTTCTAAAACATAACCTCCAAGACCGCCTAAACCTACTATGGCTACTGTAACATTTCCTAGAGTTTCTTGTTCTTCTTTTGATACAGATGAATAATTTCTCTTATATCTTTCCATTCTACCCCTCCACAAATAATTCCGATTTTTGGTAGCCCACACCAGAAATCGGAATTATTATTAGCTATATTTCATATGCGCAGGTTCCCCATTATTTCTTATTAGTTGGATTTCAGCCATTATGCTCATGGCTATATCTTCTGGACTTCCACCAGATATTTTAAGACCTATTGGAGCATATATTTTGTCTAAGTTTTCTTCAGATAATCCCTTCTCTTTTAAACTCTTCATCATGGTTATTACCTTTTTCTTAGAGCCCATAGCTCCAATATATTTTGCATTACTATTGGCTACTGCTTCTATGGCCTCTTCATCATATGCATGACCTCTAGTAACTATAACAACATAGGTATTATCGTCTATAGGATAACTCTCTAACTTTTCTTTTATATCTCCTAAAATTAATCCGTGGGCTAAAGGAAATCTTTCTTCATTTAGAAATTCTTCCCTATCTTCAAAAATTACTGTATTAAAACCTAAAAAATTAGCAAGCTCATATATAGCATATCCTACATGACCTCCACCAGCAATTAATAGCTTTGGTTTTTGTTTATATACGTCTATAAATACATCTACTTCTCCACCACAAATCATTCCTAACCCTTCTGAATTTAATGGAAGATTTATACCATAACTCTTTCCTTCTTTTATGGCTTCAATGCATAATTCTATAATCTTTTTTTCCAGTTTTCCACCACCAATAGTACCATGAATAGTTCCATCCTCTAATACTGCCATATTTGTTCCCTCTCTCCTTGGAGCAGAGCCTTCGGCTTTAGTAATAGTTGCTATAGCTAAGTCTTTTCCATTTTCTATATCCTCTAAAGCCTTTTTCATTACAAACAAATCTGCCATATTAAATTCCCCTTTCCATTTTCAAATACTGTATTCCTTCTAATACTCCACCACCAATAGCCATAGCCTTATCTGAAATGGTAAAGGCATAGTCTCTTATTCCCCTAGGATCAATATCTCCTATTTTTAATCCCTTTGGTACCTTTAGACCTTCCTTTATCATTCCTCTAAGTATACCTGGTATCTGAGCCTTTACATCTACATTTCCTACTTTGCAAATTATATCTCCTACTTCTACAGTATCTCCTATGTTAAAAAATGTTTCTACCATTCCACTATCCAGCGCTCTAACTATTCTTTCTTCCCTATATCCCATCGTTTCTCCTGGTATTCCTGTATTCTCTATTGCTTTTCCCTTATATATAACTTTTCCCAAATAATGTCCCCTTTTACTTTCTACTACTAAATCAACATCTACTCCTGCTTCAAATCCTGGACCTACTCCTATGGTTATGGGAGCCATTGCCCTATTGGTTCCCAAATTCTTCTTGGCAATAATAGCATCTACTACTGCTAAAGGTCTTATTTCTTTTATAATATCTCCCTTTTCATCTATATATACAGGAATACAATTTCTATTTAATATTTCATAAATATCTTCTATATCCCTTCCTAATATAGCCTTAACCCCTTCCACTGTTATTTCTCCATTATATACAGCTTCACTAAAGGCTACAGTTCGTCTAATAGCCAAAGGTTTATCTATATCTAAAATTATAACCTTATATCCTGATTTAAATAATCTATATCCAATTCCAGTGGCTAAGTCTCCACCACCTCTTATGACTATTGTATCCATTATATCACCTTCTATTATAGTCTATTACCATTTACCAAAGCTACAATTAGGAAATATACAGATTTCACAGTTTAGACAAAGTCCACCATGTCCAAGTCTACGTATATCCTTTTTACTTATTCTCTCTCCAGCCATTAATCTTGGAAGCACTAAATCAAATATTGTTGTCTTACAGTACATAACGCATCCTGGTAATCCTAGTACTGGTACATCTCCAATATATGATAATAAAAACATGGCTCCAGGAAGAGTAGGTGCTCCATAAGTCTCTATATTTGCTCCTGCATTTTTTATTCCCGTTGGAGTGACATCATCTGGATCAACAGACATTCCACCTGTGGTTAGGATAATATCTACACCTAAGTCAATAAGCTGCTTTATCTTATTAGATATAATAGAAGCATCGTCTGGGGCGAATTCTTGCTTTATGACCTTTCCATTTAGGTCTTCTACTTTTTTAGTTAATACTGGACCAAATTTATCCTCTATTCTACCTGTAAATACTTCACTTCCTGTAGTGATAATCCCTACCTTCATAGGATTTAGAGGCAAAACTTCTATAATCGGCCCTTCTTCTTTACATATGTTTTCTATTTCTATTATCTTAGTTTCTTCAATAACAAGAGGAATAATTCTTGTTCCTCCTAACTCCATCCCTTTATTTACTATAATATCAGTATGAAGAGTGGCAAACATGGCTTCATCAATATCATTAATCATTTCTAAAGCTTTTATATTTACCTTTAATAAACCCTTTATCTTTGCCTTAAGGGAAACCTTTCCTTCCTTCGGTTCAGTTATTTCTATATGTGAACCTATGGCGGCTTTAGCTATTCTTCCGGCAGCTTGATTTTCATGTATGACTCCCTCTTTTACTTCCCAAATATATATATTGTTTTTCCCTAGGTTTAATAATCTTTCTACGTCTTCTTCCTTGATTATATGGCCTTTTTTAAAGGCGACTCCTTTAAACTCTCCTGGTATAATTTCAGTAATATCGTGACATAGGACCATACCTATAGCTTCTTTAACAGGAACTTTCTTCATACTGATACCTCCTAGTTGTTATGAAATTTAGGTTTACCTCTTCTTTGATATTTTCCAGTAGGTGTAGAATTTATTATTTTTTCTTTTTCAACTATTATCTGCCCCCTTAAAAAGATATATTCGAACCTTCCATATTGGATAAATCCTTCATATAAATTATAGTCTACATTTTGAATTTGTTCTTCTGCCTTTATTATAGATTTATATTCTGGATTAAATATTACAATATCAGCATGACTTCCTTCTTTGATAACCCCTTTCTTAGGATATAATCCAAATATCTTTGCGGGATTTTCTGAAAGAACTTCCACTAGTTTCTCCATTGTAATTTTTTTCTCCCTGACCCCATAAGTATATATAAGTTTAAATCTATTCTCTACTCCAGGAGCCCCGTTAGGAATTTTAGTAAAGTCATCTATACCTAATTCTTTTTGCACCTTGTAATTAAAAGCACAATGATCTGTAGCTACTACATCTATTTCACCTAGATTTAATCCCTTCCATAAAACTTTATTGCTTTCAATATCTCTTAGGGGTGGTGACATTACATACTTTGCTCCTTCAAAGGAGTCTTGACCCCTAGGTAAATAATAGTCCTTATTTAGTAATAGATACTGAGGACATGTTTCTATTAATACCTTTTGTCCCCTTTCCTTAGCCCTCTGAATTTCCTCATAACCTTCCTTTGAACTTAAATGAACTATGTAAACAGGAGTATTTACCACTTCTCCTATGGAAATAAGCCTTGATATAGATTCTCTTTCTAAGGCTGGAGGTCTTGTTTCCATATGAAATATGGGTTCTATATTTCCATTTAATATAGCCTCTTCCCTAAGCTTATCTATTATATAGCCATTTTCACAGTGAAATGATATTAAAACTCCTAATTCTTTAGATTTTTTTAAGGCTTCATATATAGCTCCATCGCCAACCTGCAAATCCTTATATGCAAAAAACATCTTAAAGGAAGTTATACCTTCTTTCACCATATCTTCCATTTCCTTTTGCGTTTCTTTATTCCAATCGGATATGGTCATATGGTATCCATAATCGGTATATGTATTATCCTCGGTTTTCTCATTCCACTGGTTTAAAGCTTCTCTCAATGTGCCACCTTTCACTTGTTCAGCAAAATCAATAATAGTAGTTGTTCCACCTGAAATAGCAGCTTTAGTTCCTGTGTAGAAGCTATCTGCCACAATTCCACAGGCATCTGCATCAAAATGCGTATGGACATCTATGGCTCCTGGCATTATATATGAGCCTTTAGCATCTATTATTTTATCTCCAGCTTTAGATATATTTAATCCTATTTCTACTATTTTTTCTCCCACTATACGAACGTCTTTTTCTAGTATACCTTCTGAGCTTACTATTCTTCCATTAGTTATTATAATTCCCATGGTTTCAACTCCTTAATATACTTCCAGCTAAAATTTCATTATACTCTCCGTTATTTATTACTATGTTTCCGTTTATTATAACATAATCTATCCCCACTGGATATTGTTTAGGTTCTACATAAGTTCCTTTATCTGCTATTTTTTCTAAATTAAAAATTACAATATCTGCAAAATAACCTTCTTTTATTTCTCCTCTATCTTTAATCTTTAAAGTTTCTGCTGGCTTTTTAGTCATTTTATATATGGCTTCTTCTAAAGTAAGAGCCTTTTCTTCCCTTACATATTTACCTAGTACCCTTGGAAATGAACCGTATAATCTTGGATGAGGATTATCCGATGGCATTCCATCTGTACAAAGATTATGCTCTGGTCTTCTTAGTATCTTTATAATATGTTCTTCTAATCCATAAAAATCAACCATATTTATGGAATTTCCTTCATCATAAATAAGGTCAAAGGTAGCATTATAAGGGTCTTTACCTTTTACTTCTCCTAATTCAATAAGATTTTTACCTACTAGAGATTTATTTTTAGCCTTATTTACTGAAGTAATAAAAATTTGGTCTAGTCCTGCAAAGTCAACAAAATTATCCCACCCCGGAATACCATTTTCTATATCCTTTATTATTCTTTCCCTATTTTCCTTACTCTCTAATCTTTCTAGCAGCTTTTCTGTTCCACCTTCGTGAACCCAAGGTGGTAATATAACCCCTAGACTGGTGCTTCCTGCCACATAAGGATATTGGTCAAAGGAAACTCTAATACCTTCTTTTTTAGCTTCTTCCAATAATTTAAAAGCCTCATCTAAATACTTCCAGTTATTCTTCCCACATACTTTAAAATGTGAAAAATGTATTTTTACTCCCGATTCTCTTCCTATTTTGATTACTTCCTTCATAGACTCAATAATAGTATCGGCTTCTGATCTTTGATGTATTGCAAATATTCCATTAAATTCAGCTACCACTTTACAGATTTCAATTAATTCTTCTGTATCTGCATAAACACAAGGAGCATAAATAAGTCCAGTAGAAAGACCAAGTGCCCCACCTTTCATTTCTCTCCTTGTAATTTCCTTCATCTTTTCTAAGTCACTAGAACTTGCTTTTTTATCTTCTAGTCCTATAGCTTCTAGTCTAATATTTCCATGGGGAACTAAATATCCTTGATTTAATCCTACACCTTTTTCTTTCATCATATTTAAATAGTTTTCTGTAGTTTCATAACTCCAGTCTATTTCATCACTATCCCCATTGAAGGCAGCATTGATTTTCCTCCACTGATTTATATACTTCTTTGGTAAAGGAGCCATGGAACGACCATCTTGTCCTAGTATTTCAGTAGTTATACCTTGTCTGATTTTTATTTCATTATATGGATTCACTAGTATAGTGGTATCTGAATGACTATGGGTATCTATGAAGCCAGGAGAGATTACTCTCTCCCTAGCATCAACTATTTCATCTGCATCTTCAGCTATTATTCCAATCTTTTTAATTCTATTATCTTCTATTAAAATATCTCCTATAAATGGCTTATTCAAGCTTCCATCTACTATTAATCCATTTTTTATTAAGATTTTCATTTGTCCACCAACTTTATATTAATTATATGCCTTTTGTAATTCATGAACTTCAAGAGCCTTAGTTGGACATACAGAAGCACAAAGTCCACAATATCTGCATTCTTCTTTATCTAATTCCATAGTCTCGTTTAAAGTCCTTGCTTTATAGGCACATACTTTTACACAAAGATTACATCTAGTACATTTTTCTTCATCATATATAAATTCAAACTTAGTTCTTTCATTTATATCACCCATATATTGATGAACTATACCACAAGCTTCGTCTATGGAGTTATATCCAAGTCTATGAAGATGAGCCTTAAAATCATTAAATAATTTACCTAATGAAGCTTCTCCCCTTAATATAGGTAAAGTACAAACTCCAATGAAGTTAGCTCCTGCCATTACCATCTCCACTGCATCGCTACCTGTCATACATCCGCCTAGTCCAATAATAGGTACATTTACTTTTCTTCTTATTTCATATATTTTATGAAGAGTAATTGGCTTTATAACTTCACCTGTTAACCATCCAAATCCATTTCCACCTAATAGAGGTTTTCCAGTTTCTATATCGATTCTAAAGGCTGGTCCTACTGAATCGCAAGCAGTAATAGCATCTACCCCTGCTTCTTCTAGTTCCTTACAGAAATCTCCTATGTTTTCAATCATAGGTGGAAGCTTTGCTATAACTGGAATACTAACTCTTTTCTTTGTATCTTTAACTATTGGAATAAGATCTGTATAATCATAGGATACTAGTTCAATTATGTCTGCTCCAGCTTTTGCTACCTTTTCTACTAGCTCACTACTTTCCTCTAATGTATGTCCAACAGATGCTATGGTCACAACTCCCATTTCCTTTAGTTTTGGTATTTCTTCATCTATCCATCTTTCCGGTTCAAAATCTGTCCACTTCTCATTGTTTATAAGAGAGCTATTTGTACTTTTCACCATATGAGGTGCCGGATTTATTGCTCTTTCTTTTCTAATTGTCTTTGTAACTACTGCACCTGCTCCTGCATCTGATAATCTTTTCATAGATTCTGCATTATATGATAAAGGGCCTGAGCCTATGATAATTGGTGATTTTAATTCAACCCCTAATAAATTGTACATTTGAATTCCTCCTTCGATTTAGAACTTCCAAAATTCTTCTGCCACTTTTCTCATGTCTTGTGAGACTTCTTCCTTATTTATACCTTGTAACCTTCTATCTTTTAATATTGGATTTCCATCTATATAAACACTATGGATAAATTCCTTTTGTCCCTGAACTACTATTTGATCAAATATATTATCTATTGTAACGGGAGTTTTAAACTTATCTTCCATAATTATGAAATCTGCTTTATTTCCTTCAACTAACTTTCCTGTATTATTCCACCCAAGTACTTTAGCACCGTATTCTGTAGCCATTTGGAAAACCTTATTGGCTGGCATCACAGATGCATCCTCTTTACTTGCCTTATGCAGCAAAAATGCTGCTTTCATTACAGTAAAGAAATCATTTATATATCCATCAGTTCCAAGGGCTACTTCTACCCCAGCCTCTAATAAGTCTGGTATTGGAGCAAATCCTCCACCTACTTCACAATTACTTAAAGGCATATGAACTACCTTGACACCTTTTTCCTTCAAAATTTTGATTTCATTTTTATCTACCTTCACACATTGAGATGCTAAGACATTCTCATTCAGTAGTCCTAAATCATTTAAATAATTAACCGGTCTTTTCCCATAATCTTTTAAACAATGGTTTACTTCATATATGCTTTCAGATAAATGAAATTGCCATGGTGCATCTAGACTATTTGCCTTTTCCTGAGCTAATTTTAGAAACTTATCTGAACAGGTAAAAGTAGTATGTGTACACATAATTCCACCAATATTTTTGCTGTTTTTTCTACTCCAATTTATTAATGATTCATTCTCTTCTAAACATTTAACTCCATTGTCATAACTTATTCTTTCACAACTTTCTAGTGATAAAACTGCTTTCATTCCTATTTCCTCTAGAATTTTTCCTTGTTCTATTAAAGTACCCTCTTCAGTATTAGGAGCCTCTAATGTATCGCAAAATCCTATTACTCCCGATTCTATAAGTTCAATTGCCGAAGCCTTAGTCGTTGCCTTTACTTCCTTTAGTCCGATTCTATTCTCTATGAAAGGCCACCAATAATCCCATAGAAAACCTTCAAAATCCTTGAATTCCACATTTGCAGGTATTCCTCTTGAAAGAACACCATACTGATGCATATGACCATTGATAAATCCTGGCATAATAATAGAGTCAGATTTATCTATGACTTCTACATTGGGATATTTGTTTTCTGCTTCACTATTTGGTAATAATTCTACTATATTTTCTCCTTCTACTACTAAGGAATAATCTATATAAATATCTTCTGCTGAAGCTACTAAGTACTTACCTTTAATAATTAACATTGAAAACCTCCTAACTTTTTTGGCCTCTTAATTCTTTCATACCTTTATAAACTTTCTCTGAAGTTATGGGCAAATCTCTTATATATACACCTACAGCATTATAAATAGCATTGGCTATAGCTGGTGGTGGCGTATGAACTGCCGATTCAGCAATAGACTTTGCTCCAAAAGGTCCTGTTGGCTCATAATCAGATTGGAATTCTACAGTTATATTGCCTATGTCTTTCTTAGTGGGAACATTATATTGAAGGAAACTGTCTGTAATCAATTTTCCTTCTTTAGTGTATTTAACATCCTCAAACATTGCTAAACCTATACCTTGAGTTAATCCGCCTTCCAATTGAATCTTTGCTAAAGTTGGATTGATCACTGTTCCACAGTCTGCTGCTACTACATAATTAACAAGTTCTACTTGCCCAGTAAATGTATCGACTTCTACCTCTGCAAATCCTGCTAAAAAAGGTCTTGGAGTATAATCAGTTCCATAGGTAGCATCTGCCATTAAAACTTCTGCATCTTGACCTACTACAGCTTCTTCACCTATTGTCCTTAGAAGTATAAACATACTTTCATCCTCTTTATGTCTTACTCTGTCCTTTTCAAGAACTAAGTCTATACTAGGCATATTAAGTTTTTTAGATGCTTTATCTATTATTTTTAATTTTAATTTTTCTGCTGCTCTAACTACTGCATTTCCAGTTACATAAGTTGTAGATGAAGCATATGCTCCCGTATCATAAGGACAAGCATCTGTATCTCCCACATGAATATTTACTCCATCCATATCGGTATTTAAGGCATGAGCTGCTATTTGACAAAGTATGGTGTCTGAGCCTGTGCCTAAATCTGAAGAAGCGGTGAATAGTCTATATGTTCCATCTTCTTCTAATCTCATCAATACAGAAGCAGCATCTATTCCTGAGATTCCTGAACTATGAATAGCAGTAGCCATACCTATTCCCCTAACCTTGTTAGGTGATATTTCTTTTCTAGGATATTTTTCATCCCAGTCTATTAATTCTTTACCTCTTTCTATACATTTTTCTATATTGAAACTCTTAATGGATTGAGGAATAATTCCTCCTACAGCACCTTTTCTTATGGTGTTCTTTAATTTAAGTTCTATAGGGTCCATTCCCAATTCAATAGCCAACTCATTTATGGCTGAATCCATAGCAAAACTACCTTGAGTTGCACCATATCCTCTTAGGGGGCCTGAGGGCACCATATTTGTATAAACGGTTTTTCCCTCAAATTTTATGGCAGGTACTTTAGCATATAGAGGCAATGAATTTTGTCCTACTTCCATAGTTACAGCTGGACCATTTGACCCATATGCACCTGTATTGTTTAGGGCTTTCATATAAATAGCTTTTATATTTCCTTCCTTATCTGAAGCTATTTTTACACTTACTTTTATAGGATGACGAACACTGGTTGCACTAAAAGTTTCTTTTCTGCTTAATATTAGTTTACAAGGTCTTCCAGTTTTTAATGTTGCAAAGGCTACAAAGGGTTCTGTAATTGCCACATTCTTTCCGCCAAAACCTCCGCCTATTCTTGGTTTTATAACTCTAACCTTTGATATGGGAAGCCCTATAGCTTTAGCCGTTTGTCTTCTCATATGGTAAACAGATTGATTTGCTGATATTATATTCATTCTTCCTCTTTCATCAAGATAAGAATAAGCCCTAAGAGTTTCCATCATACAATGAGCTTGAGCCTGTGTTTGATAAGTTCTTTCTATTATAACTTCACAATTTTTGAATTCTTCTTCTACATCTCCGTGACCATAATTAAACTCAGATACTATGTTTTTCTTATTGTTATATCCAAAGTCAAAGGGGGAAATGATACTATCATCTTCATGGATTCTGATTGTACTATTTTCAGCTTTCTCTGGGTCTAATATTGGCTCAAATACTTCATATTCTACTTTTATTAGCTTCTTTGCCTTTTCCGCTGTTTTTTCATCTTCTGCTACAATTATTGCAACTTCATCTCCTACGTATCTTACAATCTCTTCTAAAATTAATCTATCATAGGGAGAAGCCTCTGGTAAAGATTCTCCACATTCTGAATATCTTGTCTGCGGAACATCTTTATAGGTATATATATCTACTACTCCAGGTACTTTTTTTGCAATATCTACATTTATATTTTTTATCCTAGCAAATGCATGGGGACTTCTTAAGATTTTTACTATTAAAACATCTCTATGAAAGACTAAGTCATCTGTATATACAGGTTTTCCGCCTAAAAGTGCCTCGCTATCAGTTTTTCTTATTCCTTTACCTATCATAATAATCACCTATCTTATTATAAATTCTATTTATAAGTGTTTAGGATTATAAATAGTTAATTTTTATATCAAAGTATAATTTCATGTACAAAAGTCAGTTGGTTTTAAAATATATTCTTTAAATAAGAAATTTCTCTCATTCCCTAAATAATTATCCTTACTTTTCATAATGATATCCCCTTTCAGTTTTATGGTATAGTCTTTCTATACACATTCTAAACCTACGAGTCCTTTAAAATCCAAAGAACCCCCAGACTATCATCTAATAAAGCTCAATAGTTTTTATTTAATATTATCAATATATTCTATAACCATTTTCTAAGCCATCAGAAAATGGCTATAGACCTATTTTTAAAAATTAAATAGCTTTATTAACAACATCATTTAGATTTTTTTCCTTCATTGCTTTATAAACCTTCTCTGGTGTCATTGGCAAATCTCTTATTTGTACTCCTACAGCATTATAAATAGCACTTGCTATTGCTGGCGATGGAGTATGAGTTACTATTTCTCCAAGGGATTTAGCACCAAATGGCCCTGTTGGTTCATATTGAGGTTGGAATTCTACTGTTATATTTCCTATATCTTTTCTATTTGGAACATTATAGTTCATAAAATTATTGGTAATAAGTTTTCCAGTATCTGAATGAATTACCTCCTCAAACATTGCCATACCTATACCTTGAGTCAATCCACCTTCAGCCTGAATCTTTGCCAAAGCAGGATTTATAACAGTTCCGCAATCAATAACTGCCACATAGCCCACAAGTTTTACTTCTCCTGTGATTTTATCAACTTCTACTTCAGCAAATCCAGCCATTATTGGTCTAGGACTTTCAGTTATTCCTGAACTTGCACTGGCTATTAAAATTGGATAATCTGGCCCTGCTTGAGAATCCTCAGCCAATGTTTGTAATGTTACAAACACATCTTGATTTCCCTTTAAACAAACTCTATCTTCCTTTAGTTCCAGTGTAGCAGCAGGAATATTTAATTTCTTCTCCGCTGCCTTTAAAACTAAAGTTTCCATTTCCTTGGCTGCTCTTATAACTGCGTTTCCAGAAACATAAGTTGTGGAGGCAGCAAATGCTCCTGTATCATAAGGACAGGCATCTGTATCTCCTGCATATATTTGAATATTATCTACACTTGTGTTTAGGGCTTCTGCTGCAATCTGAGATAAGATTGTATCTGACCCTGTTCCCGTATCCCCTGAACTGGTTAGCATCATATAAGTTCCATCTTCAACTAATCTAATGCTGACTCCTGATTTATCTATACCTGCAACTCCAGACACATGAGTACCTAGAGCCATTCCTATACCCCTAACTTTGTTATCTCCTACTTCTTTTCTTGGAAATTTTTCATCCCATCCTATTAATTCTTTTCCTCTTTCTATACATCTTTCTATATTGAAGCTTCTAATGGTATTATGAACAACTCCTCCTACTTCTCCTGCACGAATTGTATTTTTCAGTTTAACTTCTACAGGGTCCATATTAAGGACAACAGATAACTCATTTATTGCTGAATCTAAAGCAAAAGTTCCTTGAGTTGCACCATATCCTCTAAGGGCACCTCCTGGCTGTAAATTTGTATATACAGTTTTCCCAGTATATTTTATGGCAGGAACCTTGTTATAGGTGGGTAATGAGTTTTGTGCTGCTTCCATGGTGATTATAACCGAATCTCCACCATGAGCCCCTGCATTGTTCAAAGAGTTTACCTCAATAGCTTTAATATTACCTTCCTTGTCTGCCCCAATTTTTACATCAAATATTATAGGATGTCTTGTGTTTGTTGCAACAAATGTTTCATTTCTTGTATATATAAATTTACAAGGTCTTCCTGTTTTCCAAGTAACAAAAGCTGCGAAAGGTTCTACTAATGCTATTTTCTTTCCTCCAAATCCTCCACCAACTCTAGGTTTTATAAGTCTTACCTTTGATGCGGGAATTCCTATGGCTCTGCAAACCTGTCTTCTCATGTGATAAGGAGTTTGGGTAGGGGAAATAATTACTATTCTTCCATTGGCATCTATATAGGTATAAGCCCTATGAGTTTCTAGCATACAGTGGGATTGGGCTTGAGTTTTGTATGTTCTTTCTATAATTACGTCACAGTTTTTAAACTCTTCATCTACGTCACCTTTGCCATAGTTAAATTCAGAAACTATATTTTTGAGCTGATTGTGTCCGTAAGGAAATGAACAGAAAATATCTTCTTCTGGATGTATTATGGAACTATGTCCTTCTGCAATTCTTGGGTCTAATATAGGTTCTAAAACTTCATAATCAACTTTTATTAGTTTCAAGGCTTTCTCAGCAGCGTCTTCAGTTTCAGCCGCAATTATTGCAACTTCATCTCCCACATATCTTAGTAATGGCTCTAATAAACATCTATCATAAGGTGATGCTTCAGTATAGGATTCACAGCATTCTGTAAATCTATTGTAAGGAACATCTTTATAAGTATATATATCTACTACTCCAGGTACTTTTTTTGCCGTTTCTATATCTATATTTCTTATTTTGGCAAAAGCATAGGGGCTTCTCAAAGCCTTTAATGTCAAAACATCTTTATGAAAAATCATATCTTCCATATATACAGGCTTACCACTTAATAAAGATTCACTGTCTTTTTTCCTTACACTTTTATTTACCAAATTAAACACCTACCTTGCCGTACATTCTGCTTAACAGAGCCTTACTCATATCTTCTCTATATTCTTTGCTTCCACGAATATTGGTACCAAAATGTAATTCTTCTGGTATGATTTCTACAACTGCTTCTATATCATCACCATTTTCCAATGCCTTTGCTGCTTTTATGGCTAACTTAGCTCTTTGAGGTCTTGAGCCAATGGCTATTCTGTATTGTCCATTTTCTCCTTTAAAGATTGCTCCATTTATAATCGGGAAATCTCCAGTTGATTTTCTAATGCAATCATATACTGCCATACCTTTTTTCTTAGGTAATATAACTTCTACTAATATATCTTTTTCAAAGTCTCTTTCTAAGAAATCATCTAAGTTCATTAGTCCACCTTTATAAAGTCTTACCTTTGCATCTAAAACCAATAGGGATGGTAATAAATCGGAAAATCCATATCTAGAAAATACACTTGCCCCAACCTTAGCCATATTTCTAAACTGTACTCCTACAATATTTGAAACACCTTGACTAATTACTCCACCACAGTAATTTCTAATTATATCATTGATTTCTAAAGCTCTTAAAGATGTTTCTGCTCCTATTAGTATTTCATCTTCAGTTTCAGTAATATAATCTAAGGATAAATTACATAAGTCTATTGCCTTATTTACTGCTCTTGAACCCATTTTAATAAATCCAAAACCACCTAAAATTAAGTTGGTTTTTCCAGACATTAGTATTTCATATGCTTCTTCTAAACTTTCAGGTGCAACATATTCTTTTATGGTAATCATTTTCTTTCCCCCTTTCCCTATTTAATTATTTTTGAATTCTAAATATTTCTTTATAGCCCTAATCTGTCCTTTATAGCCTGTACATCTACAAAGGTTTCCGTTTAAGTAATGATATATTTCCTCTTCACTAGGATTATTTAGTTCTTTTGCCATAGCCAAAACTGTCATTATAAATCCTGGTGCACAATATCCACATTGATCTGCACCTTCATCTGCAAGAAAATCTGCAAATTCTTTAGCTTCTTTTTGTACTCCTTCCAGTGTAGTTACATTTTTATTTGCTGCCCTTACAGTAAGATAAGTACAAGATAGTACTACCTCATCATTGACCCATATTGCGCATAATCCACAAGAGCTAGTATCACATCCTCTTTGTACGCTTAAATATCCATTTGCTCTTAATGTGTCAAGTAGAACTTCATCTGGCTTTATATCTAATGTGACTTTTTTATTATTTATAGTTAATGTCATATTCATATTCTCACCTCTCTATTAAATATACAACTATTCTAAGATAAAACCTCTACACTGCTTTGGTTCATCTTACCACTATTTTTATCCACTGCTTCATTTATCTCTTCCTTTTCTTTAGGGAATATGAGATTTAGTATAACTGCAACAGTCGTGGCTAGTACTACACTGGATTGACCAAATAACAATTTAAATGTATCAGGAAACATTGCTATAGATTCTTTAGCATTAACTATGCCAAGTCCAAATGCCAATGATATTCCCACTATCAATTTAGATCTAGCACCAAATTCCTGCATATTTACAAGACTTACTCCTGACATAGCTATCATTGAGAATACTACAAGAGTTCCTCCTCCAACTACTGAATTAGGGATAGTCGAAAATGCTGCTCCAATCTTAGGACAAAGACCAGCAATAAGTAATATTATTGCTCCCACACCCAAAACATATCTACTTACCACCTTATTCAATGCAACTAATCCAGAATTTTGGCTATATGTAGCTGTTGGGAAATTATTTAATAAAGCTGTTATGATACTTGAGAAACTATTTCCTATTATTCCGCCAGTAAGTTCCTCGTCTGTTGCTTCTCTTCCAAGACCACCCATTGCTGAAACAGAAAAATCTCCAACTATTTGGACTGATACAATAAAATACAGTAATACAAACATTACAATTATATCTAACCTAAAATCCAATCCAAAGGCTAATGGCTTTGGTAGTGCAAACCAAGCTGCCTCTGCTATTGGTGAAAAGTCTATCATTTTAAATCCAAATGCAACAATGTATCCCACTAGCATACCTACCAATATGGCAGAATCCTTAAGTAGTCCCTTTCCCCATTGTTGTAAAAACAATACAATAACTACAACAGTCATACCTACTATCCAATTTTGATATGATCCATAAGTAGCTGAATTAGCTCCACCTGCTATATTGTTTATTGCTAAACTAAACACAGAAAGTCCTAGAGATAATACCACTGTTCCTGTTACCACCGGTGGAAAATATTTTCTAACCTTCTTAAAAACCACGCCAAAAATAATTGATATTAATCCTGCCGCCATTTGAGCACCAAATATTGTTGCCATACCATATTGCCCAGCTACAGCAATACAAGTTGGCATAAATACATAAGTTAATCCTAGCATAACTGGTAACTTTGAGCCTATTCTATATTCCTTCCCCAATGAAATAGGATATTCTTGCAATAGTGTTCCTATTGCTGCACCTATCATGGCACATTGGATTAATAATGTTGTATGATAGTGATCTAAACCTGCTGCCTGTGAAACAAGCATCATAGGTACTAGATTTGGAACAAACATTGCTATAACATGCTGTAGTCCTAAAGGAAATGCTTCCCTTAATGGTGGAATACCATCTAAGTGAAATTTTGATGTATTACTCCTGTCTCTCATAAAATTTCCTCCTCCGTTTATTAGTTTATAACTCATTTTGGAAATCTAAATTATATTAAATTTTATGAAACGATTTAAGTAAAACTTTAAATGTATCTAATACTCCTTAACATCTAATGCCAACCTTTTGCATTTGCTGTTATTGTTATATTCATTTATCCTAATCTCTGTATTTAGTACACTTCTAGCATAGTTAATTAGCATCCATCTGTATTCTCTCATTTTCTTCATCCTGTAATGTTTTATTTGGTAATATAATATTTAATGTAAATGCAACTATTGTAGCTATTACTATAGGTGATTTACCAAATATCATTGATACAATCTCTGGAAACTGGTCTAAGCATTCAGGTACTGTAGTCACTCCCATACCCATGGCTAAAGCAAGACCAACTATAGTAACATTTCTTGCAGTAAGCTCTTCTTGAATTATTAATTTAAATCCAGTCATAGTTATCATTCCGAAAATACTTACTGTTGCCCCACCAAGTACAGATGTAGGAATAGTTGTCATTAATGCACCAAACTTTGGTACAAATCCTGCCAATAACATAAATCCTCCTGCTATGCCAAATACAAATCTGCTAATAACTTTATTCATTGATAATAACCCAACATTTTGACTATAAGAAGATGGTGGCAAACCTCCAATTAATACACCTGCCGCCGTAATTATTCCACTACCTACAATTCCTCTTGATAATTCTTCTTCAGTAATTCTTCTATTCATACCACCCATAGTAGTTGCAGACAAATCACCTATGCTTTGTAGTGCATTTACCAAAGCTAATACTAACATACTAACTATGGCTGGAGCATGAAAGGACATTGAAAAATTGTTTATTTTAGGTATTGAAATCAAAGTTGCTTCAGCAATGGGTCCGAAATCTACTTTATTAATGGCTAAAGCTGCAATATATCCTACTGCAATTCCTACTATCATTGAAGCTGATTTTAAATATCCTTTTGCAAATTGACTGCAAATAATTACTACTACTAATGTTAATAGTGCTATGCCCCAATTAGAAGGCGAACCATAGTCTGGTGCATTGATCCCACCAGCCATATAGTTTATGGCTATAGGATATAGTGATAATCCAATTGTAGTAACTACTGTTCCCGTTACAAGAGGCGGAAAGTATTTTATATACTTTTTAATTGTCACACCTATTAATATGGTGAAAATACCACCTAATAATTGTGCTCCAAATATACCCGATAATCCATATTCTGATCCTATAGCTGTTAATGTAGGTACATAAGTAAATCCTACGCCAAATATAATTGGCAGCTTAGATCCTAAATTACCAATAGGATAAAGCTGTAATAATGTTGCTAATCCGGCAACTATTAAAGCAGCCTGAACAAGTAACGTTTTTTCTTGAGGACTTGCACCTGTTACTCCAGCAATAATTATAGGTACAGTTACTGTTCCTACTATCATTGCTAAAATATGTTGCAATGATAAAGGTAATGCTTTTGCAATAGGTGGTACTCCATTAATATCGAAAGGTGAAGTACTATACTCTTTCTTTTTCAACATTCAATGTCCCTCCATAGATTTTATTTTATTACCTGCTTGTTTTTCTCCTTAGTATTTTAAAATATTATATTTACACATTGACTTTCTTACATTAAAGCATCTAAATTCTACTAACTCAAGTCTAACTGAGATAGTTTATATATTGGAAAATTTTTTAGTGGTCTCTTAGTGGTGATTTATCGGTAGCTATAAGACCTAGAGTCTCTTTTTGCTGATTCCAAGCATCTAGTCCATATTTGGAAACCATTACCGCCTCGGCTACTCCCTTACCTAATCTTTTTATAGTATCCATTCCTACAGTGTCTTCCTCTGCTCCTTTTGCCTTTGCATCTTTACTCCAAATAGTTCCTCCTATATAACAACCTCCTAAACCTCCAGAAACAAGCATTTCGTGCATTAAATAGAAGTTTATTATAGGAAGTTTAGCCAGTTCTTGACCACCGTATCTAGTTCCACCTGTAGTAATAGCAGCCCCTACCTTATTTTGTAATTTTCCGGCGTGTACCAAATAAATTGGACGTAGTCTATTGAATATTGCTGTAAGTTGAGCCGTTATATTCATATCATATACTGGCGAGCCAATAATAAGGGCATCAGCTTCTAGTATCTTAGGCTCTAGTTCTTGTAAATCGTCTTTTATAATACACATGGTTTTATTTCTAATACAAGCATCACAGTGAACACAAGGTCCTATTTTTTTACCTCTTACACTCCAATATTCTATTTCAATTCCCGGTACTGTTTCTTGAACTGATTTCAATGCTTCTTGTACTGCATATTCAGTTGCTCCATGTCTAGGACTTCCACTAATTCCTAATATTTTAACCATAAATTACACACCTCTTTTTATTTTTATAGGTAATTCATTTACATCAATATTAAGTGCATCAGCCACTGCATTACATACTGCAGGTGCTACAGGAACTACTGCACATTCTCCAATACTCTTTGCACCATAAGGACCTTTTTCCTCTAATTCTTCTATAAAGAATGTTGTAATCTTTGGCATATCTACTGTCCTAAACATCTTATAAGTTGTGAAACTATTATTTATTGGCTTTCCTTTTTCATCAAATACATAACCTTCACTTAAAGCATATCCTAATCCCATTTGTATTCCACCTTCAAGCTGCCCCTCTAAAGATATAGGATTAATCATTCTGCCTACATCATGTACTGCTACAAAATCTATAACTTTTATTTCTCCTGTCTCTTTATTTACTAAAACTTCTGCAAAGTGAGCACCATAGGATGTAAGTCCAGCAGGTGACGCATAATCTTCTATTACTGTAAGTTCTCTGTTTTTTACTTTTTGGCTATTTACTGCTATATCCGATAGAGATACTCTCTTTTCTGAATTAGACTTACTTACAACAAATCCTTCTACTAACTCCAGTTCATCTTCAACCTCTAACAATTCCTTAGCATCAGATATTATTAATTCTTTAAGTTTCTCGGCAGTCTTTTTAGCAGCAGCCCCCTCCACAAATACACCTCTACTAGCATAGTCTCCTAAATTCCAAGCACAGGCATCTGTATCAGTTTCAAAAGTTTCTACTTTATCTGGAGTAACTCCTAATACTTCTGCTATCATCTGAGTTTGCATAGTGACAGTTCCATTTCCCATATCATGAGTTCCTGTAATAAGAGTTAAGGTTCCATCTTCATTTAGCTTTAGAATTAAAGTTATTACATCTCTATGGGCTCCAAATACTCCATTTCCATGAGCTCCTATTGCCATTCCTATACCTTTGACCCAGCTTCCTTCTTCAGTCTTTGAATTTTTCTTTTCATCCCATTTAAATAATTCTCTTCCTTTTTCAATACAATCTAATAATCTTGGATTACCTAAAGGTGAGTTAAACCTTTGGTCTACTCCATTAGGCTCAACTGAGTTTTTCTTTTGTATTTCTATTAAATCCAAGTTTAATTCCCTTGCTATTTTTCCTAGTTGAGTTTGCTGTGCCATAAATACTTGGGGAGAACCATATCCTCTCATGGCTCCAGCAGTAATAGTATTTGTATATACTGGTATTCCACTAAATCTCATATTAGGTATCTTATATACTTTATATATTTTATGACTAAGAGCCCCCATAACATTTAATGCACTGGAAGCATAGGCTCCAGTATTGGTATACATCTTAATATCTTGAGCTAAAATAGTTCCATCATCTTTTACTCCAGTTTTCATATAGACTACTGCACCATGACGAACTCTTGTAGTTAAAATGGTTTCTGTTCTATCTAACACAAGTTTTACAGGTCGCTTTGTCATTCTTGACAATATTGCTGCAACAGGCTCTATAGTCATTTCAAGCTTACCGCCAAAAGCTCCACCTATTGTTGGTCTTATTACTCTTATCTTATGTAATGGCATATCCATTATTTGAGATAATAATATTCTAAAAGCGAAGGTATTTTGTGTTGGTGTCCATAGTGTAAGTTTATCTGTATAATCATACTGAGCTATGGCTACATGAGTTTCTATGGCTCCATGGTGTATTGGAGGTACTTCATACTTGTCTTCAAATATTCTATAACATTCTTCAAATGCCTTATCTACATCTCCTGCATTGGCAGTCATTTCTATTACCTTATTTCCACCTGGATGAATATGAATGGCTTCTTCTTTTATAGCTTCTTCCACATCAAGGATTACTGGTAATTCTTCATATTCAACTTTTATTAGTTTTATGGCTTCCTTTGCTGCTTTTTCAGTTTCTGCTGCAACTGCGGCAACTCTGTCTCCTACATATCTTACTGTTCGTGGAAATACTGCTTCTGTTTTTGGAATATCATGTTCGAAAAATCTCAAGGCACTGTTATATTTAGTCTGGGGAGTATTAAAACAAGTAGCTATTGCTCTTACTCCCGGTACTTTCAGCGCCTCAGATATATCTATATTTTTTATATTGGCATGAGCCACTGAGCTAAAGAGCATTTTTGCATATAACATATTAGGGAGTTTCATATCTCCAACATATTTAAGTTGACCTGTTACCTTGAGATTAGCATCTTTAACTGGATAGGAGTTTCCTATTATTTTTTCTTTACTCATTTTTGTTCACCCCTAATTTCTTAGCGGATAATTTTACAGCTTCAATAATCTTTACATATCCTGTACAACGACAAAGATTCTCTTTAAAAGCCTCTCTTATTTCCTCTTCTGTAGGAGAACTATTTTTATTTAATAAGGCTTGGGTTGTTATAATCATTCCCGGAGTACAATATCCACATTGTACAGCTCCAGCTTCCACAAAAGATTCTTGTATAGGATGCAGCTTTCCTTCTGATGTTGCAAATCCTTCTATAGTATATATCTTTTTGCTTTCCACATTTTTTGCTAAGATACCACAAGATTTCACAGCTTCTCCATCAATTAAAACTTTACAAGCACCACAGTTACTAGAATTACATCCTCTTTTTGCCCCTGTTAAATCTAGTTTCTCCCTTAATACATTTATTAAAGTTTCCCTTGGCTCTACTTCTACTTCATATAGAAAATTATTTATATCTAATTTTACTAACACACATTTAACCTCCTTGAGTAGGTTTCTTTAGAGACCACAATCTTATATGGCCTCTTTGTATATTAATCTATTAATGGATACTGTTCCAAATATGCCCTGACCCTTAATAATGACAACACATAGCTTGATGTTATTCCTTTTAAGACTGTGGTTCTACAGCGTTGCCAGTACCTCCGCATTTATCTTCAGATTTCATGTTAAAAACTATTTGCAATATGAATGCTATTATAGCTCCTAGTACTACAGATGAATCTCCAATTAATGTCTGAACCATAGGTGGAAAACCACTAAGAATTCCGGGCACAGAAGTCAATCCCACACCAGCTGCTATGGCAACACCTGCTATTATTCTATTGTCATTTGTAAGATCCATAGATAATATTCCTATACCTGCCATTGCTATTTGAGAAAATATTACTAAAGTAGCTCCCCCAATTACTGGTGAAGGTATAGTTGTAACCAATGCTCCTAATTTTGGAGAAACTCCTAATACTAATAAAATAACTGCTGCAATTGCTACAACAAATCTGCTTATAACTTTATTCATAGCTACTATAGCTGCATTTTGACTAAATGCTCCTGAAGGAATAGAACCAAATAAGGATGATATAATAGAACCTATACCAATTCCTATTACTCCAGATGAAAGTTCCTCATCTGTTACTTCTCTGCCTAATCCTCCTATGGTTGCTACTGTATATGCTCCCATAATATCTGCTATGGCAATAATATAAATTAGTATGAAAGTTATAATGACATCTAATTTAAACTCTATACCAAAAGCCAGTGGCTGCGGCAATGCAAACCAAGCAGCACCGCCAACTGCTGTAAAATCTACCATTTTAAAACCTAATGCAATCATATATCCTACTAAAATTCCTACTAGAATTGCTGTATCCTTTAGCAGTCCTTTTCCAAACTTCATTAACATCATTATTATAGTTGCTACAATAATTCCTACTAAAAAGTTAATAGGATCTCCAAAAGTTGGAGAACCTTGACCTCCAGCTAAGTTGTTGACTGCTGCTGGAAATAGACCAAGACCCATACAAGTAACTACAGTTCCTGATACAACTGGTGTAAAGAACTTTCTAAACTTCTTTGAAAGCATCCCAAAAAATATCATTGCTACGGCACCTACGATTTGTGCCCCTACAAGAGTACCTATTCCATGTTGCCCTACAACAGATAAACAGGCTCCTAAAAACACATAGTTAGCTCCCATGATCACAGGTAATTTAGAACCTGTTTTAAATCCTCCAAATAGAGGAACTGGATATAACTGGATAAGCGTGGCTATACCTGCTACTAACATTGATCCTTGAATCAACATAGTTGACATGGAACCTGAAAGTCCTACAATTCCTGCTATTAATATGGCTGGAACCATATTACCAACTATCATCGCTAAAAGATGCTGCAATCCCAATGGTACCGATTCCTTCAACGGCGGAATGCCATCAATATCAAATTTTGATGTATTACTTCTGTCTCTCATAAAATATTCCCCCTCTTAATTTTCAGGTTTTACAATTAAAACTCCAATTACTTTAGTAAATCTTAGGGTAGGACAGGGAAAGATAACTTTCCCTTAATATCCTGTCAGCTTATGAAACGTTTAAGTAAACTTCTATTAATTCTTTATATTAATACAGGCTATTCCACTTGTGTCCAGGTCCTTTATTTGTGATTTCTCCTCTTTCGCATAGGTTGTCTGCTATCTCTTGTACTTTTTTAAGAACTGACTTTTCATCTTCTACAGTTAATATCTTACTGTCTTCCATAATTATATTTCCATCTACTATTACTCCTTCAATATTTTGCATTGATGAGGAATATACTAATGTGGATACTGGGTTGTGAAGAGGTATTGCCTTTGGATTTAATAATGGATTAAATATTACTAAATCTGCTTTCTTACCTACTTCTAAGGAACCTATTTCATCCTCCATTCCTACAGCTCTTGCACCATCTATAGTTGCTAATTCCAATACTTTCTCTGCTGATATTGCCAGTGGATCTAAGTTAGCTACCTTATGCTGAAGTGCTGTAAGTTTCATAAGCTCGATCATATCTTGAGAGTTGTTACTTGCTGCTCCATCTACTCCTAAACTTACAGTTATGCCTTTCTTTAACATTTGAGGCACAGGTGCTACTCCTGATGATAAATACATATTACTTGCAGTATTATGTGAAACCTTCATATCATACTTTTTAGTAAGCTCCATATCTTCTTCAGTCAGATATACACAGTGTACCATTACTACATTTGGACCAACAATTCCTAATTCCTCCAATAGTTCAATATCTACTTTTCCATGTAACTCTTCTGTTGCTTCTCTATCAAAAGGTGTTTCTGAAATATGAACTGTAAAATGTGAATTGTACTCATTAGTTACCTTCCATAACATTTGAAGCATTTCTTTTGTATTTGACCACATGGCAGCAGGTGCTACCCATATTTTAATTCTTCCATTTTCTGAGTTATGGTGTTCTTCAAATAGTCTTCTTACGTCTTTTTCCACTGTTTCTACATCCTGCATTATTTCTGTAGGAACACCAAATTGAGTACCAGTATTCATACATCCTCTGCCTAAAATTCCTCTTATACCAAGTTCTCTAAAGGCATCTATTATTCCATCAGAAAGATTTTCTCTATTATGAGGATACATATAATCTACCATTGTGGTGATTCCACTACGAAGTCCTTCGATACATCCTTGCATTGCTGCATAATATGTATCTTCCCTTGTGATGAACTTTGCTGCTGGGAATGTCATTGTAGCTAACCAATCCTTTAGTACCATGTCATCTCCTAAACCTTTAAGTAAAGTTTGGAATAAGTGATTGTGAGTATTTATGAATCCTGGGAAAATAACTTTACCTTCTGCATCTATTATCTTTTTAGCATCTCCATATTCTTTTAAAACTTCTTCTGTAGGTCCAACTCCTACGATTCTATCATCTTTTATGGCTAAGGCACCATCAAAGAAGACCTCTCTTTTCTTATTCACTGTTACAATAGTAGCGTTTTTTATCAATATGTCCATCATCTTATTTCCTCCTTAGATTTTCTTTATGACACACTTTGGTTTTATCTACTTACCGTATACACACTTTAGTTTGACTTCTACTTACTATATACAGATTTTAATATTCCGTAATATCCTTTTGCACCTTTTTCTAATTGCTCTATCTCAATATATTCATTGATTGTATGAGCTAAATTCTCTTGAGATGGACCAAATCCTATGGTCTTTATTCCTTTTTCTCCTGCATAGTGGCTTCCATTAGTACAGAAGGAATAATTAGTTATTTCTGGGTTAAGTCCTGCTTCTTTAAGTCCCTTATATGCTGCCTGAATAAATTCATCTTCTTTATCAAATAACCAACCTGGGAAAAATCTTTCTCCCGTAATAGTTTCACCTGTATAGCATATTTCAGAACCTATGGCATAGCTTACCTTCGCATTTAATTCATCATCTTCCTTCATCATTTCATCAAGAAATTCTTTTATTGGTGCTAATACCGATTCCTTTGTCTCACCAACTAATAATCTTCTATCGAAGGTAGCTCTGCAATACTCTGGTACCACAGAGGCTCCAGGATATGGTGATGATTTAATGTCTGTAAGAACTAAGATTCCATCTCCTAACTCCTCATGAGTAGTTGGTTTTAGTCCTTGAATTCTGTCTATTATCTTAGCCATTTTGTAAACTGAGTTAATTCCCTTTTCTGGATTAGCTGAGTGAGCTGGTTTTCCAAAGACTTCTACTACAATTTCTGCTCTACCTCTTTGCCCAATCTTTAAGTTTAACTCTGAGGATTCTCCTATTACAACATAGTCAGGATTTATGGCATCACTTATCTTTCTAGCGGCTACTCCTTCAAATATTTCCTCATGAACTACTCCTGCAACATATACATCTCCATCAAATTCCTTGTTTGTATCCTCTGCAAAATAAGCAGCTGCCGCAATCATAGCACTAAGTTGACCCTTCATATCAGATGCTCCGCGACCATATATCTTTCCTTCTGAGATTTCTCCACAGAAAGGTCCAAATTTCCATTTTAATTCATCTGTTACAGGAACAGTATCTATATGACCATCAAATAAAATAGCCTTTCCTTTTCCTGTACCTTTAATATGGCCTATTACATTTCCATAGCAATCAACATAACAGTCATCATATCCTAAAGCTTGAAAATTCTTTTTTATTGCTTCTACTACCTTATCTTCTTGACCAGAAACACTAGGGCATCTTATTAGTTCTTGGCATAGCTTGATTAATTGTTCTTTTCTTACTTCGTTTAGCATTATAATCCTCCTTAATTTATTTTAATTCTATTACTTTGTACATTCTCCATTCCACACAATGCTTCTATATTTATCTGGATCTGTATCTCCTTCTGTACTAAATAATAAAACTTTAGAATCTTTATTAAGATTTAATTTTTCTCTTAACTCTTTATATTCATCATTTTTCATGATTTCCACTAATAATCCAGCAGTTACTGCTCCTGATTCTCCTGATATTACATGAGGATCGTTTTTTAACGGATTTCCTAAGACTCTCATACCATTGGCTGCCACCCAATCAGGACAGGATACAAACATACTGCTATGATTTTTTAATATTTCCCAGCCTATGGTATTAGCTTCTCCACAAGCTAATCCTGCCATTATTGTCTGCATATCGCCCCCAACTGCCCTAGCTTCTCCATCTCCAGCTACTGCTGATCTATATAGACAATCTGCCAAATTTGATTCTACTATGGTAGTAGTAGGGCAATTACCACTATAAACATTAGCAAAGACTCCTTGCACTCCTGCCGCCAGTGAACCTACACCTGCCTGTAAAAATATATGAGTTGGCCTATCTATTCCTAATTCTTTTAGCTGCTCTACAGCTTCCAATGCCATAGTTCCATATCCTTGCATAATCCAAGTCGGTATATCTTCATATCCATCCCATGCTGTATCTTGAACTACTAAACCATTATTTTCTTCAGCATATTTTGCCGCCAGCCTTACAGCATCATCGTAGTTCATATCTTCTACACTTACTGTAGCACCTTCTTTTCTAATATTTTCCACTCTTGTTTCTGCTGATCCTTTTGGCATATACACTACTGATTTTTGTTTCAACTGATTAGCAGTCCATGCTATTCCCCTACCGTGGTTACCATCAGTTGCTGTTACGAACAACATATCTCCCAGTTGTTTCCTTGTTTCATCTGATATTAATGTCTCATATCCTAGTTCTGATATGTCTTTTCCTAGTTTTTCAGCCATATGTTTAGCAATTGCAAAGGATCCACCAAGAACCTTAAAGGCATTTAAGCCAAATCTATATGACTCATCCTTTAAATAAACTCCGCCAACCCCTATTTCTTTTGCTAATTCTTGTAAATTTTGTAAAGGTGTTTTTGAATATTGTTCAAAACTTTCATGAAAAGTCCTAGCTTTTTTTATTTCCTCTTCTTTTAAAATTTCAATACAACATTCTATATCTGTTTTAGGTAATTGATTTTCCTTCCACTTTATAAAGTGATCCACTACCTCTACTTCTTCTTTGATTAATATAGCATCTATCATTCTGTTGCTCCTTTCAAAATTATTATATTGTCGCCCTATATATTTGCAAATCCTATGCCATATTTACTTTTTGTATCAAATTGAAAGTTTGCTTTTAATCTAAGGTAGCTATAACATGAGGTTTTAATATCTTTTAAAAAGAAAATATTTTAAACAAAAAAGCTGCTGAATACAATCAGTAGCTTTTTTATTTAAAATTTATTTATAACAATTTATTTCAAATTAGCCTATCTCCTGTAAAACCAAGTATTATCAACGGTTATAACTTGGTAACTTCTTTTCCCCTTCTTTAGAAGAATCACTCTACAATCCTTCTAATTATCATAATGATAATTAGAATTATCATTATGATAATTGCTGTATCCATGTTTAATTACATATTTCACAAAGATTTCTTCCATAATTATCATATTGATAATTATGAGTCTAACTTTCTATAAAGAGTTGCTATTCCTATACCTAGTTTTTTTGCTACCAGCTTCTTTCCTTCTGTAGTTTCTCCATATATTTTCAATGCTTTTTCTATATAATCCTTCTCTATTTCCTTAAGTGTTTTTATATTTTCTTCGTTTACATGGAGTAAGGATTCATTATTTAAAATATTCTCTGGCAGCAATTCCTTAGTTAGAGTTCCAATGCCACTGGCTATATTTACCATATATTCAATTGTATTTTGAAGTTCTCTTACATTCCCAGGCCAAGAATAGTTTAGCAATATCTCTTTACATCCTTCATCTATATCATGGATATACTTATCAAATAAAATATTATATTTATCTACCAGTTTATCTAATATTAATTCTACATCTCCTTCTCTTTCTCTCAAAGGTGGTACTTCTATAGGAATAACATTTAATCTATAAAATAAATCTTCCCTAAATTTATTCTCCTTAATTCTTTCCTCCAAATTAAGATTAGTAGCTGCAATAACTCGTATATCTAAATCAATAGTTTGATTTGATCCTATTCTAGTGACTGTTCTTTCTTGAAGTACCCTCAGAAGCTTGACCTGCATATATAAAGGCATATCTCCTATTTCATCTAAAAGTATTACACCTCCATTGGCCAATTCAAACTTTCCTATTTTACCATTAGGGTTTGCACCAGTAAAGGCTCCCTTCACATATCCAAATAGCTCCGATTCCATTAGAGCTTCAGGCATAGCACTGCAATTTACAGCCACAAAAGGTTTATGTCTCCTATCACTTAGATAGTGAATAGCTCTTGCCACTAATTCTTTTCCAGTTCCACTTTCTCCGCTTATTAGCACTGTGGATTGGGAAGGTGCTATCCTTTTTATCTTCTCCTTAAGAATTTTCATAGCTGGAGATTCCCCAATTATAGAGTTTAAATCTATTCTTTTCTCACTAGTAGTTATTTTATTAATATCTGAGCTGATTTTTTCCATATTGTTGAATATGAATACCTTTGCATATTCCTTTGATATGGAGTGGATAGGTATAATATTACCTACTAAGAAAAAGCTTTCTTTATCTATTTTTAACTCATGCAGCTCTCCACCCATTATGTATTCATATTTATCCATTATACTAATTTGTTTTCCTAAATCCTTTGGAGAAAATCCTAATTCTCTCATGGCACTATTATTTAACATAGTTATTCTATTTTGGTCATCTAATACAATTACACCCTTATCTACATTATTTAGAACTTTATCTAAAACTATCGTTCTTTCTGTCTGCATTAGAGATTCGTTATGCTGGTATACCTTAGAAGATATAAAATCACCTATCTGATATAAAAATTTCATCTGAGTATCTAAGTCCTCTAAAATACGCGCTCTCTGGTCATCAGTGGAACATACTAAGCCAATTACTCCTATTATATTATCTTCATAGATAAGTGGAGTTGAGATTTCCAGCTTTTCTATACAAGTATCTTTTTGAACACAATCTATACATATTTCATTTTCTCGAGGGTTTTCTATTATTTGAGGTTTTCCTGTTTCTATTACCTTCTTATATACCGAACCCTCATTTAGTACGCCTATTTGATCTTTTAATATACCTGTTCCAGCAACTCTTTTCATATTTTCATCTACAATTTCCACGTCTACTTTTATTGTATTAGATATTATCTCTGCATATTTTCGCACATCTTCTTTAATTTGTTCTAATAATGAATCCACAAGACTCCCCCTCACTAATAAAACATCTTCCTTTGTATATCTGAAATCACTACATTTTTTATTCCTTTATTTAATAAACTTTCCCTTATTTTCATTCCTTCTTTTATTAAATCATGGTCATTAGCCTTATTTAACAAAAGGATCTTTTCACCCTTAGAGGATTTAAATAACCCTTCTTCCTCTAAGACTAATTTTACTACAACATCTGACTTGATTATATCTAATAGGTTCGTATTTGTAATTTTTATAAGGATTTCAGGTCTATGAACAGTTTCTTCATCTATGGTTTTTCCTAGAGAATCTAATCCTACAACCCCTATAGTCTTTGTAGTATTTTCTGTAACCACTGGCTCATGTTCTGCTGGAGCCTTAATAGGTTTTTTCTTTGCACCATCTGCCTCTACTAATATAAAATCAAATATTCTCTTTCCTATTATTTCATCTAGCTTCTTTAAAGATACTCCCATTAACTTTTCTTCTTTGACTTCCTGTCCCCAAACAGATATAGTACCATTATTTGGAGAAAAATCTTTAATATCATTTATGAATAAATAATCATATTCTTTTTCATCTGGCATATAAATGGCAGTAGTTGTTGTAATAAGTATCTTTTTATTCAATGCCTTTAACTCCTTTGCCAATTGAAATATTGTTGTAGTCTTACCTCCACCTCCTACAACTGAAATTGTTTCTCCATTTTTTAAATCTAATTTTAGTACATCATATATCATCATTTGTATCACCATCTTCCATGTTGTGGTTCTAACAATAACTATACTATACTAAATCTAAATAGTCTAAATATAATTAAAATATATTTTTATGGTAATTGTAATATTAATTTTACTTATTTAGGTTATGCTTATGATATAATCTATATAGTAAACTTATGTATAATTTAGGAGGAAACTTATGAAAATAAATATTTATGTATTATGTGGTGGAAAATCCGTTGAACACGATATATCTTTAAGATCTGCATCAGCTATAATTAATGCTATAGATAGAGTAAAATATAATGTTTATCCAATCTACATTACCAATGAAGGGGTATGGTGTAATCTAGGACTATGGGAGAATAAAATAGAAAATCCAGATGAACTAAGAAGTGCTAGTTCCTCTACAGTAGCCCTATCCATGGGAGAATTTTTAACTAATATATTGAAAGAGAATGAAGACAATTTAGTTTTTCCAGCCCTTCATGGACCCAATGGAGAAGATGGTACTATTCAAGGATTTTTAGAATTATTAAGTATTCCATATGTAGGAAACGGAGTTTTATCCTCTTCAGTTGCTATGGATAAAGTAGTAGCAAAGGATTTATTGGCGAAATATAATATTCCTCAAGTAAAATATGCTTCTGTTACACTACATAACTGGAAAATAGATGAGGAAAAATCTTATGAGGAGGTTGAAAAGGAGATTGGCTATCCTTGTTATATAAAACCATCTAACGGTGGCTCTAGCGTAGGAATTACTATGGCAGGAAACCGTGAAGAACTTGTAAATTCATTTAAAGAAGCTTTCCTTTACGACTCTAAGATAATCATTGAAGAAGAAATCATCGCGAGAGAAATGCAAATCTCTGTAGTAGGCAACCATAATCCTAAGGCATCCGTTCCTGGTGAATTTATTATGGAAAGATCATTTTTTGACTATAATGCTAAATATATAGATGGCAAACTTATACCTGTAGTACCTGCTAGACTAGAGCCAGAGATAACAGACTTAGTTTGCAGAACTGCAGAAAAAACTTTCAAGGTCTTAAATTGTAGTGGCTTAGCTCGTGTAGATATATTTGTTACAGATAATAATAAAATCTTTGTAAATGAAATAAATACTATGCCCGGTTTTACAGCTGTAAGTATGACTCCTGTCTTATGGAAAGCAACGGATGGTACTACTTATGGAGAATTAGTAGAAAGATTAATTCAGCTAGGTCTTGAAAGATATAATGAAAGAAAAGCCATAGTAAATAAGAGGTGAATACTGTGATAACAAGAAACTTAAAAGAAATAGAAAGTATGTGTAATGGAACAGAATTAAAAGATAAATATAATGATATTGTAATTAAGGGAGTTTGCACTGATTCAAGAAATATAACCCATGACCAACTATTTATTCCCTTAATAGGGGAAAATTTTAACGGTCATGATTTCATTACTATGGCTATAGGAAAAGGTGCCGCTGCTTGTCTATGGAATAAAAACGAGATTATGCCTGATTTAGACTTTCCTTTTATATTAGTTGATGATACTACAAAGGCTCTTCAAGAATTGGCAAAGTCTTATCGTAGTCAGCTAAATACAAAGGTCGTAGGAATTACCGGAAGCAATGGTAAGACTTCCACTAAAGATATATTAGCTAGTCTTTTGAAAACTCAATATAAAACCCATAAGACCTTAGGCAATTTTAATAACTATATTGGATTACCTTTAACTATTTTGTCTATGGATGAAGACACAGAAATGGCAGTACTTGAAATGGGTATGGACAACTTTGGACAAATTGAGCTTTTAACTTCCATTGCTAGACCTGATGCAGCAGTAATTACTAATATTGGTGAAGCTCATTTAGAGGATTTAAAGACTAGGGAAAATATTGCTAAGGCAAAGCTTGAAATCTTAAAGGGATTAAAACCTAATGATTTCTTTCTATACTATGGAGATGAGTCTTTACTTAAAAAAGAAATGAATACTATTTCCATAGATTACAATGTAAAAACCTTTGGTAAGGATTCATCTAATGATTATCAGCCTGAAATATTATTTGTAAATGAAACTGGAGATACATTCTACTTAAAAGAACCAGAATCTCCTGAATTCTTTATTCCAATGTTAGGAGAACATCAAGTACTTAATGCAACTGCTGCCATAGCCATCGCAAGATATTTTGGTATTTCCTATGAAAATATTCGACAGGGACTACTAAATATAGAAAAGACTGGTATGAGAAATGAACTGGTACATGGAAAAGATTTTACTATTTTAAATGATTCTTACAAATCAAATCCTTCATCTGTTTTAGTGGCACTAAATACTATGTATTTTATGAAAGACTATGATCAAAAAATTGTTGTTCTTGGAGATATGCAGGGCTTAGGTCATGGGGAAATCAATATGCATAAGGAAATTGGATTAAAAATTGACTCAAATGAAATTGATTATGTATTTACCTATGGCCCACTTTCTCAAAATATTGCAGAATCAGCAGTTTTAAACTTTGGTAAAGATAGAGTATATTCCTTTAAATCTCTTGATCATAAGGATAAGTTAATAAGAAAGATTAAAGAAGTTATGAAACCAAATTCTTTAATTTTAACAAAGGCTTCTAGGGCATTGGCCATGGAAGAAGTAGTGGAAAGTTTAATAGGCTCCTAAGGGAGCCTATTTATCTTATCACCAATCTTTATATTTCCAGACCTTACTACCTTAGTAAATATTACATTCGTGGATAATAAACATTGTTTATTTAATTTTACTAAATTACATTCCTTAAAACATTTTTTCCCTATGGCTGTAATCACTTGAATAGTCTCACCAATAATTATTTTTTGTCCAATATGAAGTTTGTCTACATCTAGACCCTCAATAGTAATATTTTCATAAAACCTTTCTGTACAAAGACCTTTATCTTCCTTTTCTATAGCATCTCTATGGTTTACAGTCAAAATCGACACTTGCCTGTCTCCACCTTTTCCATTTATATCTCCAAATAGCCCCTTATTTTCCATAAAAAATCCTTGGTCTATTTGTATTGCTTTGCTATTTTTTTCTTCTTTCTTATAAAGAGATATAACTTCCATTTATATCACCTCTATATTATCTCCTTCTTTTATAATTCCACCTTTTATTATCTTAGTAAATATTCCTTCCTTTGGCATTACACATTTTCCTACTTTTTGTGCAATTTCACATCCTGTATGACATTCTTTACCTATTTGTGTGACCTCTTGGATTGTCTCTCCTATGGCTAACTTCGTCCCTACTGGTAATTCATAAAGAGTTATACCTTCAGTAGTTATATTTTCTGCAAATATTCCAGGTACTAATCCATCTATACCTTGTTTTGTCATTTTTTCAAAGCTTTCTATACCTAATAAGCTTACTTGCCTATGCCAATCTCCACCATGAGCATCATTTTCTAATCCAAAATTCTCAACAAATAATCCTTCCTTAATTGGAGTTTTAACTACTCCCTTTTTATCTGAAATATTTATAGATAATACTTTTCCTTTTAGTTCATTTGACATATAAATCCCTGACTTTCCTCCAGTTTTTTTAACTAATCTTATATCACTAATTATCATATCTTTATCTATGGCTTTACACATATCATAAATAGTTAAACATGTAATAGACACTGCTGTTAAGGCTTCCATTTCCACCCCAGTTTTTCCTGTGGTTTTTGTCTCCGCCTCTACTTCTATATAATCATCCATTATATTAAATCTAATATCTGCTCCAGTTAAAAATATATTGTGGCACATAGGAATTAAATCACTGGTTTTCTTAGCCCCCATTATTCCTCCAATTTGAGCCACAGATAAAACATCACCTTTTTTTATAAGACCTTCTCTTATTTTTTGGATGGTTTCTATTTTCATCTTAATTCTTCCCCTGGCTATGGCAGTTCTCTTGGTATCTTCCTTTTCTCCTACTTCCACCATATGAGCTCTACCATGTTCATTAAAGTGAGTAAATTCCATATTTAACCTCCTATTTGGTTCATATTTCTTTTTATATATTTTCCTTCTTCTAAATGATGAGATTCTTCTTTTTTTTCTATGGATTCTAATATTAGTTTTTTTAGGTCTTGTCCTTTATTTAAAGCCTCTTTTATATCTATTTCATTGTTTGAATGAAGACATAACTTTAGTCGTCCCTGTGAAGTTAATCTAACCCTATTACAGTTTTCACAAAACTTACAGGATATTGGATTGATTATCCCAACCTTTCCCCTCCCATTTGGAAGCTTATAATAAACGGCTGGAGATGATACATCTTCCCTTGGAACTGCTATAAGGCTATCTAGCTTTTCTAAAACCTTATTATTAGAAATAAACTTTTCTTTGGCCCAGTTTGCAGCTTCTCCTATGGGCATTAATTCGATAAACCTTACATCTATATTATCTTTCTCTGTTAAATTTACTAAGGCTTCTATTTCATCATCGTTAAATCCACCTATTAAAACAGTATTTATCTTTATGGGAGTTAAACCTACCTTTTTAGCTTCTTCTATTCCTTCTAAAACTTTATTAAGTCTGCCACCTCTAGTTATGGTTCTATACTTTTCTTCATCTAATGTGTCCAAGCTAATATTAACTCTATTTAATCCTGCCTTCTTTAAATCCATGGCGTATTCTTTTAGAAGAATACCATTAGTAGTCATAGCCAAATCTTTAACCTTATCCAATTTTGATACTTTCGCTATTAGCTCTACTATTCCCTTTCTCGCAAGGGGTTCTCCCCCTGTAAACCTTATTTTATTTATACCCAGTTCTACAAATACCTTTATTATTTCATACAATTCTTCTAGAGTTAATATTTCATTGTGGGGAAATTTCGAAACACCATCTTCAGGCATACAATATTTACACCTTAGATTACATCTATCAGTTAATGAAATTCTAAGATAATTTATTTCTCTTCCAAAAGAGTCTTTCATATAATCACCTTTTCTTTAGATTTCTATAATTTCCCCTGTATTTATAAAATCATATCCTCCCAATATCCTTACTCTATCTTGGAATTTCTTTGACTTTATGACCTCAATAAACTCCTGCATCATTGGTTGTTCTAACATATTATAGGGGACTAAGAAATCATAGTCCTCAAATGTAATATCTACAAAATCTAAATCAAGTGCCTTAGCCGCTGAATATATTCCTAGACCTGTAGTTGCAGTACCAGTTTTTACACCTGTAGCTACAGCCATATGTGTAGTCATTTCTCTACTATATCCTTTTATTTTTTCGGAGTCTATATTATCAACTTTCAAATGATAGTCAAGTAAAATCCTAGTTCCTGCTCCTCTTTGCCTATTTATATAGGTCACATCTTCTCTAGTTAAGTCATTGAAATTCTTTATATTCTTTGGATTTCCCTTTTCTACAATGAAGCCTTGTTGCCTTTTTACTCCCTTTATAATTGCCATTTTTGTATTTGGAAAATACTTCTTCACATAGGATATATTATATTCTCCAGTTTCTTCATCTAATAAGTGGATTGGTGCAATATGACATTCCCCTCTTCTCATAGACATTATACCACCCATACTACCTACGTGTCCTGAAGTTAATTTTACCATATCACTTAATATATCCATAATTAAATCGTGACTTCCTATAGATACTATAGTATTTCTTATCATTGATAGTGGTTTTAGTAATTCTACATCTACTGTATCTCCTGCTTCTACCCCTTCTATATTTCTTGGAATAATAGCTATTCCATCCGCCTTTACTAAGCTCATAGTAACCCCTGCCCCACTAGATAGAGGTGTAGCCACTAACCTATCATTTACATAACCTAGATTTACCCTTACTAAATCTTTGCTTTTCAGGGATGATACTATCCTCTTGGAAATAGTAGCTTCTATTAAATCCTCTTCTACTTCTCTAATACCCATATATCTCTTAATTAATGGTTTCACAAAAGTATCAAATACTAAATATGCAGAGACAGGGTATCCAGGTATTCCTATAACAGGCTTATTATCTATAATGCCTAGAATAGTTGGTTTACCTGGTTTCATGGCCACCCCATGGACTATAACTTCTCCCAATTCCCTTATAAGTTTTACTGTATAGTCTTTAGTTCCTGCAGAAGAACCTGCATTTATTAGGAGAATATCATTTTCTTTAACTCCCTTTAATATTGCATTTTTTAATAGCTCATAATTATCTTTATGGGGATTATATCTATTTGGTATTCCTCCATATTTAATTATTTCTCCTTCGAAAACTCTAGAGTTAGAATCCATTATTTTGCCATCTTCTAAATCTTTAAGTTCTTCAATTATTTCGCTTCCTGTGGGAAGTATTCCGACTCTAGGTTTTTTATAAACTTTAAGTTTTTCTATTCCACCGGATATTAAAGCACCTATGTCTATAGGTCTTATTTTGTGTCTTGATGGTATTATCATTTCTGTAGCCACTATATCTTCACCAATTTGTCTTATATGTTGCCAAGGATGAGCAGATTTTAATATTTGAATTTTACCTTCTTCTAGAACTATGACATCTTCTATCATAATTACTGAATCATAGAGATCACTCATAGGATTTCCAGTGTTTATATATATAAAATCCTTGTTTTCTTCTAGAACCATAGGATTAATCTCTGTAGCTCCTAGTGTATCAGAGGATCTTACTGCAATTCCATCCATGGCAGCTGCATTATAGTTGGGAGAAGATACCTTTGCCATGATTGCTTCATAGGAGACTCTATCTAAAGAATCTGTTACCTTCACCTCTTCCCAATCTAAATCTATATTTAATTTCTCATAATACATTTTCTTAGCCAATTCAATATCAATATTATCTATATAAGTATTTCTATCCATTTTATCAACTCCATTTATTTAACTGATAGTTAGAGCAAGTTTCGAATAAGTCTAAGTAATTTCAAAGCATTATCGAAGCTATAGTATATTTTGAACTATTCATTATAATAAGTAGACTTCCCTTTCCTCACCTTTATAAATCCCTTCCTCATGGGCATCTATTACTATATAACCTTGAGAATTTGATAATAAGCTTATCATTCCTGATTTACCAAAGGTAGGTATAGCGTAAAATTTCCCCTCTTTTTCATTTACCTTTACCATCTGATATGTTACTTTTCCTGGTGATGATGGAAAATTAAAATCCATAATAGCATTTATCCTTGGTTTAAGATTATCTACTCCTAATTTGTCCTTTATAAATGTTTCTAAAAAGGTTTTAAATATAACGATTGAAGAAACTGGGTGCCCTGGAAGTCCAAATATTAATTTACCCTTTCCTTCACCCATTATAGTAGGTTTCCCAGGTCTTATGGATACACCATGAACAAATACACCTCTTCCATTGAATGAATCTATTACCTTATGAGTATAATCTCTAGTACCTACAGAACTTCCTCCTGAAATCAATACAATATCTGAAATATCAAGGGCCTTTTCTACTTCATTTCTTAATAAATCATAATCATCCTTTATTATGGCTTTTCCCACAGTTTCTCCACCAATGTTTTCTACCAATCCATAAAGTGTATAAGCATTTATATCTCTTACCTTTCCTAATCTAAGTTCTTCGTCTATATCTATTATTTCATCACCTGTTGATATTATATAAAATCTAGGTTTCTTATATACTTTTACTGTGGAAATACCCAAGGATGCCAATACTCCCATAACTTCTGGCGAAATTTTTCTTCCCTTTGTTAATATGGCCTCACCGATTCTAATATCATCACCTTTATAGATTATATTCTCTCCTTGAGATATAGGTTTATATATTAATAAGGTGTTATCATCCATCTTTTCTGTATTCTCAATCATTATTACTCCATCTGCCCCTTCTGGAATCATACCTCCAGTAGGAACATATAACGTATGTCCTGGTTTAATAGGCAGTTTTGCCTCTTCACCCATTCTCACTTCTCCCAATATGTTTAGTATACTAGGGATAGAATCTGTAGCTCCATGACTATCAGATACTTTTATAGCATATCCATCTACAGTGGATCGATTAAATTCTGGTACATCTATATTGGAATTTATTTCTTCTGCTAATATTCTATCTAAAGATTCAAGTATGTGAACTTCTTCTATTTGTAATTCATAATCCTTAAAATTTTCTATAAGTAATCTTTTTCCTTCATCTACGGACACTACTTTAAAAAAGTCCATAAGACTTACCACCTTTCCAGTTTTCTAAATATATTATAACTCTATTATAACATTCTTTCTAGTATCTTAACGTAGAAGTATAATAGTATAAAAAAAGCCTCGTAAAATTTACGAGGTTTTGCTTTTATATATCTTACCCTTAGGCCTTATGATTCTATTTAAAAATTCAACATAATATTTTGTAAAAGGCAAAAATATTATGGCATTTAATATATTAAATAAAGAGTGAGAATTGGCTATATAAGCAGATATATCTGCATTAGGCTGAAAATACTCTGTTACTCCTACTATAATCTTCATAAATAAAGGTAACATAATTAAAGCAACTATTACACCAACTATATTATATAAAGTGTGTGCCCAAGCAGTTCTTCGCGCGTTTATATTTCCTGTTAAGCTTGATACTTGTGCCGTAATGCAAGTCCCTATATTGTCTCCTAGCATTATATATATAGCAGTCTGTAGGTCTAAGAGCCCTGCTTGACCAAGAATCATCCCTAAACCGATTGTACCTGTACTACTATGAACCATGGCAGTAGTTAAAATTCCTAAAAGAATACCTATTATTGGATTGGCTGCATAATCAGTAAAGAAATATTTCAGAAATTCATTATTCTCCATATATGGAATCCCATCATTTAGAATCTTAAGTCCTAAAAATAACATTCCAAAACCCATTAAAGATTGACCTAGATTTTTTATATTTTTGTTTTTCACATATTGATTTATAGCAAATCCTATTCCTAATATAGGTAAAGCCATATCTGTCAGTTTAAACTTGAAGCTAAAAGCCATAAGTTGTGCAGATACTGTGGTCCCTATATTTGCACCATAGATGATTCCCACTGCCTGAGAAAGATTTAGTACTCCGGAGTTTACAAATCCAACTGTTAAAACTGTAATAGCTGTACTACTTTGCACTATGCTAGTCAATATAGTTCCTACTAAAAAAGCACTCCATACATTTCCAGTTAAAGTCCCAAGGACTTTTTTCATGGTTTTTCCTGCACTTTTTTGAATTCCGTCGCTCATCATATCAACGCCATACATCAGAAGAGCCGTTCCTCCAATCAGGCCAAATATTAACTCTATCATTTCATACCTCCATCATCGGTACTTACTACTTATGATACATATAATTATATGATAGAGTTTTTTTTATATAACTTAATCTAGGCTTTCTTCCTTCTGTTTCAATAGCAAGTCGGCACAATAGTTGATTATATCGCTTCTCTTTATTATTCCTATAAATATTCCCTGATCATCTACAACTGGAACAAAGTTTTGATTTCTTGCAAGTAAGACTAAGTCTTCCATATTGGCACTTATGGAAACTGTCTGACTTTGTGTATGTCTTTGAACGTCCTCTATTGGTATTTTACTTGTGCCATCTATTGTAAGATCATCTGTGTTTTTAATTTTCCAAAGTAAATCGCCTTCAGTAATAGCACCAACATATTTTCCTTTTTTATCAATAAGGGGTATAGCTGTATACCTATGATGTTCCATTTTTTCTAAGGCTTGACGCATTGTAGCATTTATTGTCTCATAAACTATTTCATTTTTCGGCGTTAGGAAAAATGCTATATTCATATTTCCTCCCCTTTTCATTAAATATTTTAACTTCCATACTTATTCTATATCTTTATTATATAATATTCAACTGCAAATCCTAGTATTATACGTTAAAATTCAATTATATCCTTTATAACTTCTCCTGCAATAATAAGCCCTGCCACTGATGGTACAAAAGCTACGCTTCCCGGAATTTGTCGTCTCACTGTACATTTTCTTTGTGTACCTGATGGGCAAATACATTTATTACTACAATTATCTTCCTCATTTTCTATTGGCTTTAATGCTGGCTCCTGTGAATATACTACTTTTAGAGACTCTATTCCTCTTTTTCTTAATTCAGAACGCATGGCACGGGCTAAGGGACATATACTTGTTTTATATATATCTGTCACTTGAAATTTAGTTGGATCAAGCTTATTTCCTGCACCCATGGAACTAATAATAGGAGTATTACATGACTTTGCCCTTTCTATTAATGTCAACTTAGACGATACAGTGTCAATTGCATCTACCACATAAGTATATTTAGATAAATCGAATTCATCTGCATTATCTTTTGTATAAAATGTCTGATGTATTTCTACATTAACCTTTGGATTTATTTCTAGTATTCTATCTCTCATGACTTCAACTTTATTTTTTCCTACAGTCTTTCTTGTAGCTATTAATTGTCTATTTATATTTGTTAAGCATACCTTATCATCGTCTATTATGGCAATATTACCTACTCCACTTCTTACTAGAGCTTCTACAGTAAAGGAACCTACTCCACCTACTCCAAATACTGCAACAAATGAATTCCTTAATTTATCTACACCTTCAGCTCCAAGCAGAAGTTCTGTCCTTGAAAATTCGTTCATCTATTTCTCTCCTTAATCCAATTTCTAATTTAAAAATCCCACATTAAAGTGGGATTCAATAATATTATACTACTTAATCAGAAGTATATCCATATATGATTGTGAACTAACGATACTTAAATATTGCTTTGCTTCAATATATTTTTAATCCTATTCACTATCTCTTTAATTTTTTACTAGTTTATCTAAATAGTAATTTAAATCATCTTGAGTATTTAAATTACTAAACATCCACCAATCTTGACTAGATTCTCTTGCTTTGCTTTCCTCTATATATTTGATATTTTATTTGCAAATAGTATAACTTTAATCTATAATATCCATATAATACCAGATTGTAAGTATATTAGGAGTTGCTAGTATGTCTAATAATTCTAAACATATATTAAAGTATCATATAAAAACAAGAGTATTTTATGATAATCCTAACTTCGGTCCAGGAGTTTCAAGGATTATGGAATTAGTCAAGGAAACAGGCAGATTATCTGAAGCCTATAAAATTATGGGATTATCTTCAAGTAAGGGATGGAAAATTATTAAAAAAGCTGAAGAAGATTTGGGATTTCCTTTATTCGTTAGTGTTGTTGGTGGCAAAGGTGGTGGGAAGTCTGAGCTTTCTCCTGAAGGTGCAGATTTATTGGATAGATACCAGGCCTTTGTTTATGAACTAAATACGGAAGCGGAAAAGCTTTTTAATAAACATTTTGAAGAATAAGATATTTAATTTTTAAATCGTCCTATGGACGATTTAAAAATACCTTCGTTACTCTCATTTGAGATTTTAGCTTTCTAATTATAAAACTAAACAAGATATTGTTCTTGTTTTAGATATAAATAAAAGGAGGACGTTAAAATGAGTTTTAAAAAAGTAGTAGTTTTATTATTAGTAAGTGTATTAGTTATGTCATCTTTAGTTGGATGTAGTCAAAAACCAAAGGAAAAGGTAGAGCTATTAGTTTCCGCCGCTGCAAGTTTAACAGATGTTTTAGAAGAATTAAGTGAAGTGTATAAAACTGTGGAACCTGAAACAACTCTTATTTTTACCTTTGGTAGTTCTGGAGCATTACAGGCTCAAATAGAAGAAGGAGCTCCCGTTGATATATTCATGTCAGCAGCAGAAAAACAAATGACAGCCTTAGAAGAAAAAGATCTGATTGTAAATGATACGAGAAAAACATTATTAGTGAATAAAGTTGTACTTATTACACCTTCTAATAGCACTATAGATACAAAATCCTTTCAAGATTTAACAGCAGATAGTGTTAAGAAAATTGCCATAGGTGATCCTGGAAATGTTCCTGTGGGACAATATAGTGAAGAAATATTTACGAATATGAATATACTAGATGATGTAAATCCAAAGTTAGTATTAGGTAATGATGTTAGAACTGTACTTACTTGGGTTGAAAGTGGAGAAGTTGACTGTGGTATTGTTTATGCAACCGATGCATTTACATCGGACAAGATAAAAATAATTACAGAGGCACCAGAAGATAGCCATAAAGAAGTTACCTACCCTGTGGCAGTAGTTAAATCTAGTGAAAATGTAGATAGTGGAAAGAAATTCTTAGATTTTTTATCAACTGATGAAGCTATAAAACTATTTGAAAAATATGGTTTTTCTATGAAATAGGAAGATAATATGAGTTATTTTCCTCTCCTACTATCACTAAAAGCAGCAATTATATCTACTATTATTACTTTTATTTTAGGTATTTATATTGCCTATTTGACTACAAAATTAAAAAGATTTAAAGGTCTAATTGATGGGGTATTAACACTGCCATTAGTATTACCTCCTACTGTAGTTGGTTTTTTTCTTTTAGTTTTTCTAGGCAAAAATAGCTTGATTGGTAAACTATTAGAACTTTACAATGTTTCTATTGTATTTTCTGGCTCTGCAACTATCATAGCATCTACAGTGGTGTCTTTTCCATTAATGTATAGAACTGCAAGGGGTGCCTTTGAGCAGCTAGATAAAAACATGATTTATGTGGCTAGAACTTTAGGTTTAACTGAACATGAAATATTTCTAAAAGTTATGTTACCTAATAGCTTTTCTAGTATTATTGCTGGAACAGTTTTAGCTTTTGCAAGAGCTTTAGGAGAATTTGGTGCTACCATTATGTTGGCAGGAAATATTCCAGGCAAAACTCAAACCATGGCAGTGGCAGTATACAGTGCTGTTCAAGCTGGAAATAGAACTTTAGCCTACAAATGGGTTATTATAATGGTTACAATATCTTTCATTTCTATATTGATTATGAATAAGTTTGAAACTATGAAAATCAACAAGGCTGGGAAGGGAGGTAATTAATATTCTTTATGCTAAAATAAAAAAGAAATTAGGAAATTTTACATTAGATGTAGAATTTGAAGCAAAGGGAGAAACTTTAGCTCTTTTAGGAGCATCTGGCTGTGGAAAAAGTATGACATTAAAATGTATTGCTGGAATTGAGAAACCTGATGAAGGAGAAATAGTGTTAAATAACAGAGTCCTTTTTCATAGCAAAAAGAAAATTAATCTATTACCTCAAAATAGAAAAGTTGGATTGTTATTTCAAAGCTATGCACTCTTTCCCAATATGACCTTGGAAGAAAACATAGCCATAGGAGTACCTAAAAATGAGATTAGTAAAAAAGAAATTATAAAAGAAAAGATAAAAAGTTTTTCCTTAGAAGGTTTGGAGAGGAACTATCCCCATCAATTATCTGGGGGACAACAGCAAAGAGTAGCCTTAGCAAGAATGCTAGTCAATAGACCTGAGCTTTTGATGTTAGATGAACCATTTTCAGCTTTAGATGAACATTTAAAATGGCAGATGGAAAGTGAACTTATTTCTATCTTGAAGGAACATAAGGGCAGCACTTTATATGTATCTCATAATAAAGATGAAGTCTATAAAATATGTGACAAAATTGCTGTATTAAATAATGGAAGAATAGAAGAAGTAAATGAAAAAACGAATTTCTTCAATAGACCACAAACCTTCAATTCTGCTATTCTAGCAGGATATAAAAATATCTCAAGAGCAAAAAAAGTTGATATAAATAAAATTCATGCTATTGATTGGGATATTCAGCTAGAATGTAATGAGCTAGTAAAAAATAATATTAAATATGTTGCAATACATGAACAGAATATTAGATCTTCTTTAAACTCTAAATCTATAAATACTTTTAATTTTAAAATCATAGATAGAGTAGAAAGCTTATTATTCTATACTTTAGTTTTATCTAGGGAGAATACGGAAGGTCCTAGTTCATATATTTATATGAATATTCCTAAAGAAGAACTATATAATTATGATTTTAACTCTATAGACTCTCTTTCCATAGGGCTTAATAAAGAAGATATATTGCTGCTATATTGAAATGAACCACTATAATTGAATTATAGTGGTTCATTTACATCTCTATTATTCTTTGACCAAGTCTTTTACTTTGGTCCATATTATGAGTTACTATAACTATAGTGCTATTCGTTTCTTTATTGAACCTTATAATTTCTCTTTCTAAAACCTCAATAGCAGCTGGATCTATATTTGATGTTGGCTCATCCAATAAAAGCAGTTTAGGTTTAAATACCAAGGCTCTGGCCAGTGTCACTTTTTGAGACTCTCCTCCAGATAATAAATGTGCCTTTTTATTTATTAAATCCTCTATTTCAAGACGTTTTATTATATCCATAACTAGATTTTTATTTTCTTTTTTATCTCCACCTCTAACCTTTAATGGATATTCGATATTTTCATATACTGTTCTTCTAAATAAATAAGGTTTTTGAAATACTATAGTCATATTATTTATAATTTCTTTATTAAGTTTAATCCCATTATATGTAACAATGCCACTATATTCCTTATCTAATCCAGATATTATACCTAATAGAGTTGTCTTCCCACATCCATTAGATCCTGTGATACCTGTAATCTTTCCTCTTTCTATAAACATCTCTTCTATATTTAATATTTGTCTTTCTCCATAATATTTCTTTAAATTTTTAATTTTTATCTCCATATTATTCCTCCTGGCTATAGGAATATATTATACTATGTATTATAAATGATATAAGAAGTAGTACAATTCCTAGGGCTATGGCCATAGGATAGTCTCCCATAGAGTTCATCATAGAAATAGTAGTTGTTATAACTCTTGTGTATCCCTTTATGTTACCACCTACTATCATTACAGCTCCTACTTCTGATATAGCCCTTGAAAAGGCTGTAGCAACATTTACCATAATATCAATCTTTAGTTCTCTAATAATTAAGATTATAGTATCCCATTTGTTAGCACCTAATGTAAAGGCTACCTTTTCAATTGCTCCTCCTCTACTTTTAGCTAGTCCATAACTAAGGCCAAAAATTAAAGGCATTACTAATAAAGTTTGAGCTATTATCATGGCATTTTTAGTATATAATAGATCTAAATATCCAAAGGGTCCTCTTCTCGAAAGAATTATAGCTACTATAAGCCCAACCACTACTGAGGGAATACTCATCATTGTATATGTAATTCTAGAAAATAATTTCTTACCTCTAAATTTTTTAATTCCAAAATATATTCCTAGGGGAATAGATATTAAAGAAGCAAGAATTGTAGCAGAAGTAGATACAATAATAGATAGAAATACTATTTTAAAAATTTCTTTATCAAGCGTAATTAAAAGTTTTATTGCTTCTTTAAAACCCTGTAATATATAATCCATAGTTTTTCACCCCATCAAAAGCAATTATCAACTAAAAACTAATAGTGAATAGTTAAAAGATAGTAACAGCTAATAGTGAATAACTAATAATTAAAAATTCGAAAAGATATTTCATCTTCTATATTTTAAAAACTATCCACTATTGGCTATTCACTGTCTTAAACTATCCACCATTTACCATTAGTTATTTATTATGATTACTCAGCATTTGGTATAAATAAAGATTCTCCATATTCTTCTATGCCATATTCTTTAACTAAAGCTTGTCCTCTTTCTGAAGTTATCCAGTTCATAAATTCTACTGCACCTTCACCATTGATATTTTCATTTTTCTCTGGATTAACTGGTATTACTCCATATTGGTTAAGTAGATTTTCATCTCCCTCTACTACAATCTCTAATTCAAGATTGTCTTTCATACTTAAATAAGTAGCTCTATCGGCTATAGTATAGCCTTGCTTTTCATTAGCTATCTTAAGTACATCTCCCATACCTGCTCCTGCTTCTAGATACCATTCTCCTGCTGGTTCAATTCCAGCTACTTTCCAGATACCTAATTCTTTTTTATGTGTACCAGAATCATCTCCTCTAGATACAAATACAAGTTCCTTTTCACTAATATTTTTCAGTGCTCCCACTATATCTTTGTTTTTCTCAATTTCTCCTGATTTAGGCCCTACTAAGATAAAGTCATTATACATTACATCTCGTCTTTCTGTTCCATGTCCTTCCTCTACAAATGTTAATTCATCTGCCTTAGCATGAACTAAAAGTACGTCTGCTTCTCCATCTTTACCCATTTGTAATGCCTTACCTGTACCTACTGCAATAGTATTTACTTCTATACCTGTTTCCTCAGTGAATATTGGAAGTAAATAATCTAATAGTCCTGAGTCCTGAGTAGATGTAGTTGTTGATAGGATAATCCTTCCATTAGGTTCTACTGGACTATCTGTTTCAATTGTTTCTGACGGTTCTTGTGTTACATCTGTTTCCTGTGGAACTTCTGTCTTTGGTGCACATGCTGCTGTAGTAATGATTAGCAAGAGGGTAAGTAATAATGCTAAAGATTTTTTCATAAATACCACTCTCCTTTTAAATTCTTGGGAAAAAAAAGCAGCCTAAAGAAAGGCTGTTAATACATCTTCCTTTCCAAACACGGGAGGTAAAGAAATTTCTTTCTTTACCCATAGGCTTTTACTTCATAACTAGATGCAATTATCTGCTTTAGAAGTTAAAGCTCGGAAAACTTGAATAAATGTTCATTTTTTCTCCTCTTGCGAATCCTACTATAATTATATTTAACTCTCTAGCCAATTCAATAGAAAGGCTAGTAGGAGCAGCCCGAGAAACAATTACTGGGATACCTCTTTTTGCTACTTTTATTAACATTTCCGAGGAAATTCTTCCAGATACTAAGACAAGTTTATCTGATAGATCCATATTATCCATAAATGCTCTACCAAGTATTTTATCAAGTGCATTATGTCTTCCAATATCTTCCTCGAATATTAATATACCAGATTTATTACATAAAGCACAACTATGTACTCCTCCAGTATTTAAAAACAACTCTGATTTATAATTAAATTCTTTAACTAAATGTTTAATTTCTTCTATTTTTATATCTAAAGTTTTTTTTATTTTCTCAGATTTAAAAGAATCTAGGACATTATAAAACAATGTACCTTTACCACACCCAGATGTTATAGTCCTTTTACCTTGAAGCTTTTCAGCTAAAGACTTTCTTTCCCATAAATAAACATGTGCTATTCCCTTTTCTTCGTCTATATATATATCCTTTATATTAGATATATTATCTATAAATCCCTCCGAATAAAGGAACCCTATGGTTAACTCCTTAAGGGATTTTGGGCTACATAAAAGAGTTATTATTTCCTTATCATCTAGAAATATGGTAAAGGGATGTTCTATAATTAAAATATCTTCTTCCTTTGTAATGCTATCGCCCTTTACTCTTAATATTTCAATATTTTTAGTAGTATCCATTGTATCACCTAACTATTTGCTAGTCCACTTAAATAACTATTTAAATCTTCTTTAGTATTTAAATTAATAAACATATCCCAATTTGGACTAAACTCCCTTGCTTTACTTTCTTCTATATATAGAATATTAAGCTTATCTAATAAAGAATTTATTGACCTTCTATTAGATAATAAATGTTCTTCTATATCTTTTATAATATCTCGAGAATAAAAGCTGCTAAAGGGTTCTATCCAGTTACCAAATCTAGTAACACATCCATCTATATTCTTGGTTTCAATAGAAGTTTTCATAAATCTAACATAATCCATATTAATATTTGGCATATCACAGGCAACTACATAAGCATATTCTGATGAAGAGAAATTAAGTCCTGCGTGTATTCCACTTAATGGACCTTCACTTTCTATTATATCTTTAGTTATTCTATTACTAAATCCTATATAGTACTCTGGCTTGTTAGTAACAATGATTATTTCTTCAAACTCTCTATTTAGTTTGTGAACAAGGGATTCCATAAGTCTTCTCTCATCAATCTTGAGAAATTGTTTATCAAATCCCATTCTAGAACTTTTCCCACCAGCAAGTATTATAGCAGTACCAAATTTCTTCATCTTTAGTCACCAGCCTTCTATTAACGATTAACAATATACATTTAAAAGATTAAATCCTCTTTTATATCCTGGATGAGAGATACATCATTTATTATTTTCTGGCACAATCATGGGCTTTATCTGTTAGAATCTCTAACCCATGATGAACACTGTCTAATATATAATCTAAGGCTTCTTTTACCGCTTTAGGACTACCAGGTAAGTTTATTATCAAAGTTTTATATCTTATGCCTGATACTGCCCTAGATAACATGGCCCTTGAAGTAATACTGAGGCTATAGCTTCTTATAGCCTCAGCTATACCATTTGCCATTTTATCACAAACTTTTATAGTTGCTTCTGGAGTTACATCTCTAGTGCTAAATCCAGTTCCTCCAGTAGTCAGAATCAGATCTACTTTTAAAACGTCTGCCATATAGATTAATTCCTTCATTATAATGTCTTCTTCATCAGGAACTATGATTTTCTTTTCTACCTTATAGCCCTTACCTTCAACTATTTGAGCTATAAGCTCACCAGATTTATCCTCTCTTTCTCCGACAAATCCCTTATCTGAAGATGTGACTATACCTACTGTAAACATTTTAACCACCCCAAGGAAGAGTCATATACTCTTTCATTCTTCTATCATATTCTGTCTTGAAAATTTCCTCATGTCCTTCTTCCCAAGACGCAAGTTTCTTGAATATAGCTTTTATATTTTCGTCATCTGCATTTTCAGCAGCATTAGTATAAAATTCCTTGTAATCTTTCTCAATTAAATATGCCATTCTAAGTATAGTTAAGTCTGGTATATCTGACTCTTGCAAGGTGGCTTCAATATTTTCTGCCTCTGCCCTCGCTTCAAATATATCTTCTTCCCTATTCATAACTTCTTCACTTATATCAAAGCTTTTAGTTTCAATATAACTATTTAACTGTCTTTCCAGGTAGTTATAGTGCTCCATTTCTATCTTGGCTAATTTTATAAATAATGCTTCCGAAGTAGGATCATTGAACTTTTTTGCATTTTCTCTAAAGAAATTATGACCGTTTAGTTCCATTTGCATAGCATATCTTAGAATTTGTTCATAACTTTTCAAATTGCTTTCCTCCCTGATTCGTCTACCTTTTCCAATTTTACTGCTGCCACTTTTAATTCAGGTATTTTAGCTATTGGATCTATTGCCGTATTTGTAAGATAGTTTGCAGCTCCTTCTGCAAAATGGAAAGGCATAAATAGTACATTTTCACCAATAATATCTGTAATTTTTGCAGGCACCACAACTTCTCCACGCCTTGATGTTACCTTTACCAAATTTCCTTCCTCTATACCCATTTTATTTGCAGTATTTTCATTGATTTCAACATAATTTGATGAAGCTTTTTTGTTAAGTCCATCAACTCTACCTGTCATGGTTCTAGTGTGATAATGGTAAAGTATTCTACCTGTAGTAAATACAAATGGATATTCGTCATCTGGCATTTCTGCACTATTTACCTGTTCAGATGGCATAAATAATCCTACACCTCTAGCGATTGAAGCCTTATGGAGATATTTTGTTCCAGGATGATTCTTATCTGGACAAGGCCATTGAATTCCCATTCGATCTTCTAATCTTTTGTAATCTATTCCACCATAAGAAGGGGTAACAGATGCAATTTCATCCATTATTTCTGATGTTTCAAAGTATTTCTTATTATAGCCAAGCAAATTCATTATATTCATTAGTATTTCCCAGTCTGCCTTTGCACTACCTACTGGCTCAACAGCCTTCCTCACCCTTTGTATCCTTCTCTCTGTATTAGAGAAAGTACCATCTTTTTCTGCAAAGGACGCTGCCGGCAATACTACATCTGCTAGTTCACAAGTTTCAGTAAAGAATATATCCTGTACCACTAAAAAGTCTAAACTATTTAATGATTTTCTTACATGGTTTATATCTGGGTCTGAAACCATTGGATTCTCACCCATTATATACATAAACTTAACATTTCCCTCTTCTGCCTCATGTAACATTTCTGAAACAGTAAGCCCTACTTTTCTAGACAGTTTTGCATTCCATACTCTTTCAAATTTTTCTGCTACTTCTTCTTTAAATACCTTTTGGTATCCAGGTAAGTCTGATGGAAGTGCACCCATATCACAGGCACCTTGTACATTGTTTTGACCTCTTAATGGATTTACTCCAGCTGATTCCTTACCTACATTACCACATAACAATGCAAGGTTAGATACTGTCATTACTCCGTTAGTTCCTGTAGTATGTTGGGTTATACCCATTGTATAATATATTCCTGCTTTTTCTGCCTCTCCATATATCATAGCAGCTTTTACTATATCATCTGCGTCTACTCCACAAATTTTTGCCACTCTTTCAGGAGTATATTCTTTTACTAATGTCACTAGTTCCTCATAATTTTCTGTTCTTTCTTCTATATATTTCTTATCTTGTAATCCTTTTTGAATGATTACATTCATCATTCCATTTAATAATGCAATATTTGTTCCTGGCTTTAATGGAAGATATACGTCTGCATATTCTGCTAGCTCTATTCTTCTCGGGTCAGCTACTATTAATTTTGCACCATTTTTCTTGGCTTGCTTCATAGTTGCACCAATTATTGGATGGTTTTCTGTAGTATTTGAACCAATTACAAACATGGCATCTGTATTTAATATTTCCTCTATGCTATTTGTCATAGCACCACTACCTAAAGTTGTTGCAAGACCTGCAACTGTTGAGGAGTGTCAGAGGCGTGCACAGTGGTCTACATTATTTGTTCCTATTACAGCTCTAAATAATTTTTGGAACAAATAGTTTTCTTCATTTGTACAACGAGCTGATGAAAGTCCAGCAAAGGCTTCAGCACCATATTCTTCTTTAGTATCTTTTATCTTAGATACTATCAATCTATAGGCTTCATCCCAAGTTGCCTCTACAAATTCTCCATTCTTTTTAATCAATGGAGTTTTTAATCTATCTGGATGATTGATAAATTTATATCCGAATTTACCCTTTACACATAATAATCCTTTGTTTAAACCATCAAATGCAGGTTCTACACCTACTACCTGATTTCCCTTTACTTGTAAATCCATTTGACAACCTACTCCACAGTATGAACAAGTAGTTCTGACTTTTTTAGTCTCCCAATGTCTAAACTTAGCCTTTGTTTTTGGAATAAGTGCTCCTACAGGACATACTGATACACAGTTTCCACAGGAAACACATTTGGATTTATCTAAGCCTTCATTAAAGGGAGTAGCTACTATAGTATCAAAGCCTCTATCTTCAAATCCAATGGCATTGGTACACTGTAATTCATCACATACTCTAACACATAATCCGCATAATATACATTTATTAGGGTCGTAATAGTAAAATGGATTTGAATCATCTATCTTTTTATCTCTAGTCTCACCTTTAAGTGTTCCATCTACAAGACCATATTCATAGGCATAGTTCTGTAGTTTACAAGCCCCTGATTTATCACAAGTAAGACATTCCATTGGATGATTTGAAAGAAGCAGATCTAGGACTTCTTTTCTTGCATTCATTACCTTTGGATTTTTAGTGTAAATAGTCATTCCATCTCTTACTTTAGTAGTACATGAAGTTACAAGGTTTTTAGATCCTTCTACTTCAACTAGACACATTCTACAAGCTGCATAAGGAGCTAATCTATCGTCGTGACATAGGGTAGGTATTTCTATACCCATTTCTTTACAGACTTGAAGAAGTGTTTTGTCCTGTTCAACATTATATTTAATACCATCTATAGTTAACTCAATCATGGTACTCATCTCCCACCTAACTATTTTTCTTCTTCTATCTTTTCTATTTTATCCATTACATTTGATAATCCTAGAGCCTTTGTCCAAGTTGTTTCAACAAATTTATCACCTATTTTCCTATAAGGAGTATCTGGCTCATCTACATTTAATAATTCTGTAGTAAGTCTTCCCTTTAAACATAGTGGTCTGCCATTAGATGGAGATTTTGCTCTTAAGGCAACTTTTTTCTTGTTTTTAGATAATACCTCAAACTCACAACCATAATCGCATACTTTACAGTTTGTAGTATTAACTTCTGCATCCCATACTCTTGTTTTACCCATTATTCTCTTATCAATTAAAGCACCTACTGGACAGACAGATACACATCTATTACAGGATACACATTTGGAAGCAGCAAATGTTTTATCTGAGTCTAAAACTATTCTAGTATCATATCCTCTTTCAGCAAAGGCTAAGACTTCCCTTTCTCCTTTTATTTGAGCACAAGTTCTAACGCATTTACCACATAAAATACACTTACTATCATCCTTTAATATATATGGGCTTGAAGTATCTATGAGTTCTGGTCTAGTAGCACCATCATGTTCTCTGAATTTAACGCTATATCTATATGCATATTTTTGTAATAAACACTCTCCTGCTTTCTGGCAAGTTAAACAATCATTTGGATGACTGTCTAATAATAGTTGTAAAATATCTTGTCTTGCTTTTACTACCTTTTCAGTTTCAGTATTTACAACCATTCCTTCTCTAACCTTTACAGAACAAGATGTCTCTAATTTTCTGCTTCCTTCTATTTCAACTATACATAATCTACAAGCTGATACAACTTCTAAGTTTGGATCGTAGCAAAGTGCTGGAATCTCTATATCTAGTTCTTTAGCAGCTTGAATTATAGAGTAGTCTTCCGGCACTGTGATCTGCTGCCCGTCTATTGTGAGTGTTACATTTTTCATGACCTTATCTTCCTTTCTATCTCTTAATTACTGCTCCAACTGGACATACTGAAGCACAGTTGCCACATTTAATACATCTATCAATATCTATTATATGTCTTTCTTTTACCTTCCCATCTATACATGAAGCTGGACAGTTTCTAGCACATTTCGTACATCCAATACATTTATCTGTAATATAGTATTCTAGAAGGGCTTGACAAGCACCTGCTGGACATTTCTTGTCTTTTACATGGGCTTCAAATTCCTCTCTAAAATAATGTAATGTACTAGTAACAGGGTTAGCCGCTGTTTGTCCTAGTCCACAAAGTGAAGCTGAACTAATAGTTTCTGCTAAAGATTCCATTCTTGCAATATCTTCTATTGTTCCTTCTCCTGAAGTTACCTTCTGTAATAATTCTAACATTCTCTTTGTACCTTCTCTACATGGTACACATTTACCACAAGATTCATCTACAGTAAAGTCAAGGAAAAATCTAGCTATATCAACCATACAGTCTGTTTCATCCATTACAACCATACCACCTGAACCCATTATTGAACCTATTTTTGCTAAGGATTCAAAGTCTACTGGAGTATCTAGTAATTCTACTGGAATACATCCTCCTGAAGGTCCACCAGTTTGTACAGCTTTAATAGCCTTATCATCTGCTACTCCGCCGCCAATATCAAAAACGATTTCTCTTAAAGGCATTCCCATTGGCACTTCCACAAGGCCTGCATTTTTTACTTTTCCTACTAAAGCAAATACCTTAGTTCCTGGAGATTTTTCAGTTCCTATACCTCTGAACCAATCTACTCCTCTTTGGAATATTACTGGTACATTTGCTAAAGTTTCTACGTTGTTAATAACAGTTGGTTTTTGCCATAAGCCTTTTTGAGCTGTTCTATAAATTTTAGTTCTTGGCATTCCTCTTCTGCCTTCAATGGATTCCATAAGAGCTGTACCTTCACCACATACGAAAGCTCCTGCACCAAGTCTTAATTCTATATCGAAGTTAAAGTCTGTTCCTAATATATTATTTCCTAGTAATCCATATTCTTTAGCTTGTTCTATGGCTTCTTTAAGTCTTTTTACTGCTAATGGGTACTCTGCTCTAACATAGATAAATCCTTGATCAGCGCCTATTGCATATCCTGCTATTGCCATACCTTCAAGTACTGAATGTGGGTCCCCTTCAAGAATAGATCTATCCATGAATGCACCTGGATCTCCCTCATCTGCATTACATATTACATATTTCTTGTCAGAATCATATTTAAAAGCTTCAGCCCATTTTCTACCTGCTGGAAAACCTGCTCCACCTCTACCTCTTAAGTTTGATTCAACCATAGTGTTAATAACATCCTCTGGCTTCATTTCAGTAAGCATTTTTCCTAAAGCCGTGTAACCATCAAGTGCTATATACTCCTCAATACTTTCTGGTCTAATTATCTCACAGTTTCTCAATGCTATTCTAGTTTGTTTTCTATAGTAGTCACCTTTTAATATAAAATTACCATCTTTTACTTCTGTATTATCTTCTTCTTTTAATCTTTCTTCTAAGACTGGTCTAGATTTTTCTTTTAACTCCTGTAACTTTTCTAAAGTCATCATAGTTCTTACCTCCGAATTATCTGTATTTTTCTATTATAGCTTTAATGTCTTCTGGTTTTAATCTACCATGTGTATCGTCATTTATATTTATAACTGGTGCTAATCCGCAAGCTCCTATACATCTAGTAGGTGTAATGGAAAATTTAAGGTCTGGCGTAGTTCCGCCACATTTTATTCCTAACACATTTTCAATTTCTTCAAGTACCTTTTCAGCACCTTTAACATAACAAGCTGTTCCTAAACACACAGAAATATTATTTTCTCCCTTTGGTATAAATGTAAATTGTGAATAGAATGTTGCTACACCATATATTTCAGATAGTGGTACATTTAAGTCTCTAGATACAACTTCTAGTATCTCGTTAGGTAAGTATCCAAACTTTCCTTGTGCCTCTTGTAGTACAGGCATTAACGCTCCTTGCTTGTCCTTGTTTTCTCTAATAAAGTTTCTAAACTCTTGGATCTTCTCTTTATTTTCTTCTAAGTCAAATTTAAACTCCATAATAGTCCTCCTCTAAATATTATTTGAAAATAGACAGCATTTATAAGTTGCTGTCTATTCTCATAATTATTAAATAATTTCTAGTAATTTTTGTTTACAATTTATCTATCTGTAATATTATAGAATCTGCACTGATATGCCATCTAATAAACACATTAATTCTACAATAATCAGAGGATTTTGTCAATATTGCAATTATATTAACAATCCTTAAGTATACTAAAAATTTAGCTATTTTTAAATCTTTAGAAACATTTTCTGTCATTTATGTAGTATAATTTATATATATATTGACAAAGGAGTGGTAATATTGTTAAAAACTAACAGAAATAAATTAGTAATTCAATCTGTCCAAGGAAAAATCCATAGTCCTGCCATGGGACCAAGCCCCTATAGAATAAGTCATGAGGGCAAACCAATGATACTGCATGGAGTTGGTGGAATTACTTATAATTTCCAAATTGGTGATTCCTGCATGGACCTTGTGGGAGACCATGTGGAGCCAGGGGTAAGCATGAGAAACGAAGATAAAATGGAAAACCAAGCATTAATGGTTCTGTCATGTGTTGGTAATGAAGCTAGGGTAGTATCTGGAGACGCTAAAGGTGCTAAAGGTTTTGTCACAGGAACCCATGGTGGAATTGAACACGTTTTAGTATATTTTCCACAGGAAGATTTGGAAAAGATGGCTATAAATGATACTATTTTAATTAAAGCAAATGGACAAGGTCTAAAAATTGAAGGTCATGAAGATGTTTTAGTTATGAATCTAGACCCTAATTTATTTGAAAAATTAGGAATAAAAGAAAACGAAAATGGAGAACTAGAAGTTCCTGTAGTAACTGAAATACCAGCTCATCTAATGGGTTCAGGTATAGGAAGTTCCACTAGTTTATCTGGAGACTATGATATAACCACTGGTGATGAAGAAGCTGTAAAAGAATATGGTATAGATAAACTTAAATTTGGAGACTTAGTACTATTAAAAGATTGTGATAATACTTATGGTCGTCAATATTTAAAAGGTTCTGCAACTGTTGGCGTAATAGTACACAGTAATTGTATATTAGCTGGACATGGCCCTGGAGTTACAGGTCTTATTAGCTGTAAAACTTCTAAAATAAAGGGAATAAAAACTGAAGATGCTAATATAGCAAAATATCTTGGTGTAAAATAGTATAATCAGATGGCAAATATTTTAAACTTTAATAATAAAGAGATATTTTTTCTGGGTTATTTAATTTGTATAAATATCTTATCATTTATAATATTTGGAATAGATAAAAGTAAAGCCCAAAAGAAACAATGGAGAATACCAGAACTTTATTTACTCATTATATCTTTTTTAGGTGGTTCCATAGGCTCTCTAATGGCTATGGTTTTATTTAAACATAAACTATCTAAAAAGAAGTTTTATATTGGAATTCCCTTACTTATCATAGTAAATAAAATAATGGAATTAATTATATTTAGCAGCATAAGATAAAAAACATGACAGGAAATCCTGTCATGTTTTTAAATTTTATTTAAATATTCCAAATGGTTTTCCCACTGGTAAAAACACTTTTCCAAAATGTTCATTTAATACTGATGCACCTGAACCAATTGATGAAATCTTTTTGAGGCTACAGTAAACCTTCTATTCATACAAATTCTTTATCTTTAGCAATTTCTTTATTGTATCTTTTATAATAAACAATTCCTGTTAATATATTATCTAATAATACACATAATGCTATGCCATATAAAGACATATTGAATATACTTGTAGAAACAAACATTAGCAGTAAAATAAATGTATTAATTATTGCTGTACTATAAAGAATAAATACATTTAACCCTAATGCTTGAAGAGCATTCATATAGGTGTTTGTAAATGGGCTTACCGAGTTAGCAATTATAAAATATGCCAAAAATAAAGAAACTATTTTTTGCGTACTTACATCATCACTAACAATAGCAGGAACATAATTTCTAGTTAAAATAAACACTACCCCTAATACTATATAGATTGCAGTAATAATTTTAGTACTTATTTTAGGGTATGCTTTGAGGTCTTCTTTATTTTTTTCTCCGTAACTTATTCCAGTCAAAGTTAATGTAGCCGATCCATACATATACTTTGCTATATTTAAAAAACCTAATAGCATATTAATTATTATATATCCTGCATATTCAAATGTACCCATTCTTAATATTATTGCATTAACAATGACAACAAAAATAGATCCGTCAAGAATTTCTTGTCCCATCAAAGGTAGAGATTCTTTTAATTGTATTATAGCATTTTTAAAATACTTTCTTATATTTAGAAATTCTATTGATAACTGTTCTCTTAATACTATTGCATAAATCATTAAATTTATTGACATAGCTATCACAGTAGAAATCCCTGCCATATTTACACCTAGCTTTGGCATACCAAACTTTCCTAAAACAAATATATAATCTAAAATTAAATTAACTATTGATGAAGTAGTAGAACCAATAAGAATCCATTTTGTATTATTATGTATCTTAAAATATGTACCAAAAGCAAATAGAAAAAGTTGAATAAGAACATATAAACTCATTGAGTCTGAATATATAATTGCTTGGTTATATGTTTGACCAGATAGGGCATAGACACTACTAAGCAAACTAGCTCTACCTAATATGAACAAGATTATAAATGCTACTCCTAATATCAAGCTAAGTAATAGTGAAGAAAAAAATTCTTTTTTCAACCCTTCATCATCTTTTGCTCCAATTTTTTTACTTCCACGAATATTAAATATAAGAGTAATGGCCCCCATAAGTCCAGCTATCATCTGGAGAAAGGAAGATACTACTCCAACAGCAGCCAAAGCTGGGGTGGAAATTCTTGCAACTATTGCTTGGTCTGTAAAACCAATAAAATAACCCATTATAGATTGTACCAGTAAAGGGAAAGCAAAATTATTTAATTTTTTTATTCTTTCACTGTTCATTGTTTTACTCTCTTTCATTTAAATTACTAAGAAGTATAAGTGGATTTACATACTTAGTTAAAACAGTTCTATCTAAAAATTCCGAATAAATTTGTTTGAATTCTTCTATGCCTATGCCATATTTTTCTTCAAATAGGGAACTATAGATTCTAATTTTATTATATGGTTTCATGTATTAAGAGACTTCTTTAGTAAGCTTCAACATAATTTTCAAATTCGTACCTTGATAAACGCCTGTCTTCCAATAATCTATCAAAAGATTCTATATGAACATTTTATTTTGGGTTCTACTATGTTAAAAAGTCATTGATATTTTAACAATTACTTATTAATCTACTACACTTCTTCATTTAATTTATAGACAGTCCATTCTATGGTTTTATCTTCTTGGACTACGTATTTGGTCTCAATTTTAATATTTGATATAAGATTTAAACTTATTAACTTAAACTTCGCATATAATTTATCTAAATATATCTTGGAAATTCAATAATTTGCAATATTAAAGATAGTTTTATAGTAGATTTTCATCTGCTAAGTTCAAGTCTTTCTCTATCTAATCACATTGTAATAGTAGAATCAACACATTTAATCCTGCATTTTTCGACAATGAATGTAATTTTGTCGAACTGTTTATCCGTTTTTATTATTATAAAAGCTAATTCAGTTATACCATAAATGAAGATTTTTATGCATTTTTATTGTCAAAAACTATTGAATTTTCAAGATTCAACGGCAGGTTTTTATCTGCGAAGTTTTAATTATAATATAGTTAAAACATAAATAAACTTTTTAATCACAATATCATCCCTCGTACTTATTCAAATATATATTATAATCATAATAAAGAAATATTGAGAAAGCAATTTCATTATAATACTATTAACGACTCCATACCTTACTGATATAATGCTTATTTCATCGGTATATGTAATCATAAAGGATGTGATTTCTTTGTATTATAATTTAGATAACTTTGGTAAAATAGTATCCTCTATTAGAAAAATTGAAACTGGCAAGTATCTCCCAAGCTATGAAATCCTTGAAGATTTATCTAATATTTTAAAAGTTGATCTGAATCAAACCATTTTAAATTATAGGATTGATGATTTTAAGGCTTCTAATGAAATAGTAGATAGTACAGAATCAAAATTTGATAGAGATGAATATTCTACATTAGAAAATGAATATAATAGATTTAGTATCTTTAGAAATGATGGAATTCTTAATTGATATAGTCGATCAAACGAGCAAATTATATCCAAAGATTTGTCATAATTTATCTAGTGCATATAGCTTATTGGATGATTATGAAAATTCATTGAAATATGCTGACTTGGGTATTGAATACTGTAAAAACAAAAGAAGTTTTAACGGCTTAAATCTTTTATATTATAATAAAGGAGTAGCTGAATATACATTAGGACATAAATCCTATATCGAATCACTAGATAAATCCATATCCTTTTGCAATATTCTAGAACAAGATGAATTGAAGAACGTAATACTACATAAATGTAAAAGATTTTATAACATTAATATAATGTAAGTTTAAAGAAAATTTACCTTATTTCATCAAATTATAAATATATAATGAATATTAAAAATAACAGGATGCTACCATGCACCCTGTTATTTTTAAATTTTATTTAAATATTCCAAATGGTTTTCCCACTGGTAAGAATACTTTTCCAAAGTGTTCATTTAATACTGATGCACCTGAACCATAAAATGATAATAAAGAAATTATTAGTTCAGAATATGCAGCCAGTTTGTGTGGAAATTCTCCCATAATACCAAAGGAATCAAGTGTTAATCCAAGAAATAGTAAATCAATAAAGAAGAAAATTAAAAATAATACCTTATGAGTCTCCATAGCACCTATGGTCATAAATATTGTAAAAATTAGATAACCTAAAAATGCAAATCCTAATTGTTTTGGATCTACATTTGCTGCTAACTTTTCACCAAATACTCCCATTTGTATCATCCAAGATACTGCCACACCCATCCAGAAGAAAGCATATGCTCCAAAGGCAGTTGTACCAAAGGTATTGTTTCTCTGTGAGTCATTAATAGAAGCAAATAATTGAGCAAAGGCTCCTAAAAATATTGCCCAAGGTATTACAAATGATACTCCTGTTGTAATGCCCAATTTCTGTGATGATGCGACTAATGTTACCATAGCTAGTCCAAATAAACCTATTGCTGATGGATCTGCATTAATAATTTTTACATTTTCCGTGTGAACTTTGTCCATAAAGGCCTCCTTAAAAATAATATAATCTCATATATGATACCATGTTTTAAATTAATTTCAAGTTAAACTTTTATCATATTTAACGGAAGCCTTATATATTTTCTATTTGCCAATCTATAGGTTCCTTTCCTATGGACTCTAAAAATTTATTTGTCTTTGAAAATGGCTTAGAACCAAAGAAACCTCTGCTGGCAGATAATGGACTTGGGTGAACTGATGTTATTATATAATGTTTTGGATTCGTAATTAACATTTTTTTCTTTATGGCGTTATTTCCCCAAAGTATGAAAACTATAGGGTCATCTCTTTCATTTAATAGCTTTATTATATGGTCCGTAAAAATCTGCCATCCAATTTTACTATGAGAATTAGCCTCTCCTGCCCTAACAGTTAAAGATGTATTTAATAACAGGACCCCCTCTTTTGCCCATTTCGTTAAAACACCATTATTAGGTATATAGCAACCTAAATCATCTTTTAACTCCTTATACATATTTACTAAAGATGGTGGTATTCTCACTCCAGCTTTTACAGAAAATGCTAAACCATAGGCTTGATTTGGTCCATGATATGGGTCTTGACCTAAAATTACCACTTTAGTATCCTTATATGAGGTCAAATGTAATGCGCTGAATATATCATTCATATGAGGATATATAGTTCTTGTATTATATTCCTCAATTAAAAACCCTCTAAGTTTTTGATAATATTCCTTTTCCATTTCACTACCTAATAACTCTTGCCAATCATTATTAAATATTTTCTTCATCTAATCTGCTCCTTAATAAATTATTATATAATTATTCTACCCCAAAATAGAAAAAGCTTCCACTAAACATTGTAAATTTACATTCACTATAGAAATAAGGCCAAGTCAAAAAGACTTAGCCTTATTTCTAATTAATATATAATTTTGCTTCATCAACTAGTTCTCTAATTAAGTCTTTAACCGATATTATATTTTTTATTTTATAGGAATTAGCACCTGCAAAGACAAACCCAGAACTAAGATTTCCTTTTTGTCCATTGATTAAGGCATTGGCTATACAATAATCTACTTCTGTAGGTTTACATGGTTTTAAACAATTTGTAATACATTTAATAGGTCTCCTTAGACCATCTTTAGCATCTTCTATAAATTTATTATTTATAGCCCTTCCTATTAAGCCTACTGGACTATTAATTAGGACTATATCTTCTTCCCTCGCATTTACATAGGTCTCTTTAAAGGAGTCACAAGCATCACATTCAATAGTTGCTGCAAATCTACTTCCTATTTGTACTCCTGATGCACCTTGGTTTATTAATTCAGCTATATCTTTCCCAGTAGTTACTCCACCTCCGGCTATAATTGGAATCTTTTTGCAATATTTTTCTTCAAATGGCTTCACTGCTTCTAAGACTTCCAATAGTAAACTATCTAATTCTTTAGATGAATCTTCTAATTCCTCACGGGAAAACCCAAGATGTCCCCCTGCCTTTGGACCTTCTAGTACAATGGCATCTGGAATAACATTATATCTTTTATCCCAAGTTTTACATATTAAAGTAGCTGCTCGGTCAGATGAAACAATAGGTACAACCTTTGTATCTGTTCCTTTAGTAAAGCTAGGTAGTGTTAACGGAAGACCTGCTCCTGAAAAGATTATATCTATTTTTTCCCTGACTGATTCTACAACTATTTCTTCAAAATTATTTAGGACCGTCATTATATTAATACCTATAATACCACCTTTTGATATTTCCTTCGCCCTTTTAATATGGTATTTTAAGGCTCTCAAATTTGCTTCTTTCTTGTTCTTATAATAGTCTGGTTCATTAAATCCGATTTCTACACCAGATAATACCCCAATTCCTCCATTTAAAGCCACATTGCCTGCTAGGTTTGATAAAGAAATTCCAACTCCCATACCACCCTGTATAATGGGTATCTTTGCGACTAGATTGCCTATTTTTAGTTTAGGTAACTCCATATTCTCCTCCATATAAAAGTATTAAGCTACTATAAAACTAGCTTAATACTTAGTATATATTTTTTTAGGTAAAAAGAGAAGTGCAATTTATTTAATTTTAGTATATAATGAATGGGAATTTATAGAATAGTATTGATTAGGGGTGATAGATTGAAAAAGAAAAAGAAATTTTTTAAAGCCATAATATTTCTTATAGTTTGTCTGTGTATTGGATTTTTTCTAGGATTTATTTCAGATGTCTATTTTGATGATGCCATAAATACATATATGGAAAAAACTAACTTACTTACATTACCTTCCTTCTTTTTATTGTTTGTTGTAGGATATTTAATACAGATAATTATACATGAAGGGGGTCATCTTATATTTGGTCTTATATCAGGCTATTCCTTTGTATCCTTTAGAGTTGGTTCTTTTACTTTAATAAATGATAATGGAAAGCTTAAACGTAAGAAATTCAATATACCAGGTACGGGAGGTCAATGCCTTATGATGCCACCAGAATTAAAGGATGAAACATTTCCTTTTATCCTTTATAATCTTGGTGGAGTTATAATGAATCTAGTAGCATCTATACTTGGGATACTAGTAGCAAGAAATGTAAGTTTCCCATTTAATTTTATATGGTTCATTTTTAGTATAAGTGGTATATTTGGTGTCTTAACTAATGGTATTCCAATGAAAATTGGAGGAATTGCAAATGATGCTTATAATATATTATCTATGTTGAAGGATAAAGATACTAGACAAGGTTTTTATGTTCAATTAAGGGTAAATGGACTGCAAAGTCAAGGTATAAGGATTAAGGATATGCCTTTAGATACTTTTGAAGTAAAGGATGGCTCTGATCTTTCCAATCCTTTAAATACAGCTCTTAGACTAATGGAGTTTAACTGGTATTTAGACAATATGGATTTTGAAAATGGAAAGAAATCTTTAGATACTCTTTTACCATATCTTGATAAAATCATTCCTGTATATAGAAATGAAATAAATTGTGAAAGAATCTTTTTAGAACTTGTGGGAGATTGTGATAAAGATTTTATTGATAATTTATATAATAAAAATCTTAGAAAATATATAAAGATAGCAAAATTTATGATTAACAAAACAAGAATTCTTATGGCATATGAGGCTTTCTACAATGAAGATAAACATAAGGCAATGGAATATTATAAGAAAATATACAAATTAGCTGATAAATACCCAATAAAAGGAGAGGCTGATATGGAATTAATGTTGGCAGATTGGATTAAGGAAAAAATAAATTGCTAGGTTATCCTAGCAATTTCAGGCGGTTTCCAATAAAAACAGCACATACCTTTTTCTTATGTATGTGCTGAATATTTATGGTATAACACGCAAACGTAGAAAAACTACATAACCAAGAAGCAAAGCCTTTAGTGGCTCTAAACGGTATTATGCTTATTCGGTAAGTGTGTTATTAATCCACTATCTCAAACGTAAATACAACGGGGTTTACAATATTTTCGTTAAGGGGAGACACATCAACTGACTTAATCTTCAGTTTTATTCCCAATGCTTTTTGGTATTCATACAAACGCCCACCTGCGCATCTCTCAAAATATGTTTCAATTGATGCAGGAAATCGAAACATTCCTTTTGGCGCATGCTTGTAGTATCCATGGTTACAGGCAAAAGTGACTGTGATTGTATTATCATCATTCAAAACAGCTGTTCTACCAAAGGTATTTGTAAATAGTTCCAGCCTTTCGGCAAGGGTCTTGTCAGCGTGTTCAAGTGCGAAGGCTTTGCGTTCTTTATCGTACCCAGTACCTCTACAACTTCCATTTTGCTCGTATAGTCGGAAGCGTTGCTCCTTGGTGAGCTGTTGTTCCATCGCTTTTATAAATTTTTCATCGCATTCGCCTTCCTTATATGTTTGAACAATGTGCTCAAACAAAGGCAATATATCATCAGGAATTTCGTTTTTACGCATTCGCATAATTTTCAGCATAGTTTTCATTTGCATAGACCCTCCCCTTTAATATCCATCACAAGATAATATAAAATTTGTTCGTTACATCGTAAAATTAGCATATCATACCAAACATTTTTTTCTACAGTTTAAATATGATATTAGTTTAACCAGTTTGCATATTATCCGACAAATGCTATCTACATTATAACACGATTCATACAGAAAGGCTGTGGGCATATGAATGTCGACAACCTGAAATTGCTAGATTATCCTAGCAATTTTTATTTACAAAACTTATAAGAAAATTGTTTAAGTATCCCATCATACATAACTTCTGCCATATTCTTCACCATATCTAAGTGCATATATAACATGGTCCTCCAGCTTTCATAGTACCAATATAGATTAATGGAAGATTTCCAATTAATATAAATAGCTTTCTAAAACTTTTCCACTAAATACTTCCAGTATTTCATAGGCATATTTCTTTTCTGTAGTTTTGGATTAATTTTATTTTTTATGGCAATTGACTTAAAATACTCCTTCCATAATTCTTGGTATTCCTCTTCTTCCTCTTTGATTATTAAAGAGTCTGTAGATTTTATATTTCTAATAACCCATTCTTTTTTATTGTAAAATACTCCTATACCTCTCTTTACATCATGGATTATCCAATTTTCATTCCTTATCCTAGATGCAAAATGTGGAGCAATAAGTCCTGTAATATTGTAATCTGGTTCTATGACACCATAGAATATCCCATTTTCCAATTCCTGAAACCTAAGAAGCCCTAACATTCTGTGCTGTTCCCTAGATACTTTAGCATATATATTATTCACCATAAGAACAATATCATTAGATAGATTTAGATCTACTTGTGCCCCAAGCTTGAATCCTAATTGTATATATTTAAGTATTATTATACCATGTCTAGGTAATTCAGATAAATAAACATAGAAGATTCTCCTTAAAGCTTCCCTAGAAATCTTATTTTCTATAGATTTGTATACTTTACTAGCCTTTTCCCCTTCTGTTGGAATAAATATATTTTGTACTAAGAAATTCTCTTCCATACTGTCTTCAGGTACTATATCCTCAACATTATCTGCTCTATAATAAGCCTCATAAACTGCTGTAAATAATCCATCAAAGCTGCCGTCATAAATATAATGAATCATTAAAATTGCCCCCCTATTTCAATACATTTATCTTCAATAGATACTTGATCAAATAAGGATAACTGCTGATAGTTACCTAAAGTTGAAGGTTTTTCAACTAAATGGTTTCTGATTATTTCATCATCCATGGATTTCACCCCATAATGTTTTCCTTTACAGGTAATAAAGTATTGAGCTCTTTTAAGGACTATTCCCAGCTTCTTTAAATCATAAAAATCTATAGATGAAAATCTCCTTGCTTGGATTATTTTCATTGCAGATTTTACTCCAATACCCGGAACTCTCAAAAGCATATTATAATCTGCCTTATTAATCTCAACTGGAAATAAATTAATATTTCTAAGTGCCCAATCACATTTAGGGTCTAAGGTCAAATCGAAATCAGGTTTATTCTCATCTAATAGTTCTCTTGATTCAAATCCATAGAACCTAAGTAACCAATCCGCTTGATAAAGTCTATTTTCCCTTATGAGAGGCGGCGATTTAATTACTGGTAGCTTAGGATTAGTAGATACAGGAATAAAAGCTGAATAATATACTCTTTTAAGCCCATAGGAATTATATAATCCCTCTGATAATCTAAGAACCTTTAAATCACTATCTGCTGTAGCCCCTACTATTAGCTGTGTAGTTTGTCCTGCAGGTACAAACTTTGGGCTATATCTAAATTTCTTCATTTCTTCAGTTGATTGAGTAATTCCAGCTTTAATTAACCCCATAGGTTTTAAAATACTTTCCTTATTCTTACTAGGTGCTAAAAGTTTTAGACCTTCTTCTGTGGGTAATTCTATATTTACACTCATTCTATCCACATATTTCCCTACTTTTTCAACAATTCTTTTATCTGCACCAGGTATTGCCTTGGTATGAATATATCCATTAAACTTTTCTTCTTCCCTAAGTTTTCTTACTACTTCAAAAATCATCTCCATAGTATAATCAGGAGACTTAAATACAGCAGAGCTTAGAAATAGTCCTTCTATATAATTTCTCTTATAGAAATTTATGGTTAGATCAACTATTTCATCTGGAGTAAATGCAGCCCTAGGCAAATCATTGGAAGATCTATTAATACAATATACACAATCATACATACAATAATTAGTCATTAAAATCTTTAACAGTGAAATACATCTTCCATCATCAGACCAGCTATGACATATTCCACTATTATGTGCCTCCCCTAATCCTCCATTTTTATTTTTTCTATTGCTTCCACTTGATGAGCAGGATACATCATATTTAGCTGCATCTGATAATATCTTCAGCTTCTCCAATACCTCCATCATAACACCCCATCACTAAATATTCTTAGGGAAATTATACCATAAAAAGAACAAGGGTTCAAACATATGTTTGAACCCTTGTTCTTTTTATTTAATAAAATATTCCTTTAGACCCTGCTATTAAGACTATAACTGCAAATATCATTCTATATATGGCAAATATTTTCATAGGCTTCTTTTTCAAATATGAAATAAATTTATTTATAACTACTAAAGCCACTATAAATGATACAATAAATCCTACTGCCAAGGAAATTATCTCTGCTGTGCTAAGTACTAGTATTCCTCCAATTTTATAAAGCTTTAAAGCACTCATTCCCACCATAACTGGAATTGCTAAGAAAAATGAAAACTCTGCAGCTGCAACTGTTGAAAGCCCTGATACCCAGCCACCTATAATAGTTGATGCAGAACGAGACATTCCTGGAATAATGGCAAGACATTGAAATAATCCAACTGTAATAGCTTGTTTTACTGTTACATTTAATTCCTTAGTCTTAATTCTTTTATTTCTAAACTTATTTTCAGCATAAATCATCAATATACCACCTATAAATAATGTAATCGCTATGGATACTGGATTAAACAAATATTTGTCTGCTAAATCGTCTAGTAATATTCCAAAAACTCCTCCTGGAATACAAGCTATAAATATCATAAACCAAAATCTAAAACCTGATTTTTCATATCCTACTTTTTGTGGAAAGAAATTTAAAAGAGTATCTTTTATCTTATTCCAATAAAGAATAACTACTGCCAATATTGCACCTAGTTGTATTACATATGTATACATTTCCACGTACTGTGGATTTGTTCCGCTAAATTCCATTAAGTTTTGAAAAATAACTAAATGTCCTGTTGAAGATACTGGTAAAAATTCTGTCAATCCTTCTACAATACCTAGTATTATAGATTTTAATACTAAAGATATGGTACCCATTTCTACATCCCCTTTACATATATTGTCAAACTCTTGAGCCGACTTTCTTTTAATTATATGAATATAGAGTATATTTTATCATAATCCTAGTGATTATTCTATAATTAAGGTAATTCTATTTTAGAAAAATAAAACTGCTTATATTATTTTATTCTTATTGAATGCAGGTTTTCTTCATAGTAAGATTATAAGTTCATTGACAAAGTATTTTAATTATTATAAACTAGTCTTTATGTAATAAAACAAATTGTTTAAGGAGGTAGGAATATGGCGAAACTTAAAGAACTATTTGCCCCCAAAGATTTAACTGAAGGCACACCTTGGAAAAGAATTACTCAATTTGCTATTCCCATGCTAATTGGTAATATAGCTCAGCAATTTTACAATACTGCCGACTCTATTATCGTTGGTAAATACATAGGTGATAATGCTCTTGCCGCAGTTGGTAGTGCTTCTCCTATACTAAATCTTTTGCTTGTACTTTTCGTAGGAATTTCCGTAGGTGCAGGTATAATGGTATCCCAGTATTTTGGAGCTAAAGACAGAGAAAAGCTTTCCAAGACAATTGGTGTATGTGTTAGCCTTACTGGCATAGCATCTATAATAATTATGATTCTTGGTCCTATTGTTACACGTCCATTACTCTCTTTTCTTAATACTCCTGATACAATAATGCAGTGGTGCGTAGATTATCTTATTATCTATTTCGTTGGTATTGCAGGTTTTGCTTATTATAATATTTTAGCTGGAGTTCTTCGTGGTCTTGGAGATTCAATATCTGCTCTTGTATTCTTACTTGTTTCTACAGTTTTAAATGTAGGTCTTGATATTTGGTTTGTTGCAGGACTTAATATGGGAGTTCCAGGAGTTGCACTGGCAACTATAGTTGCTCAGATGATATCAGCCTTACTTTGTATCATTAAATTAATGAAAATGAAGGATAACTTTGATTTAAATCTGAAAATGTTAAAGTTAGACAAGGAATTCTCTTATAGATTAATAAAACTTGGATTACCGTCAGGTTTAACACAGGCAATATTCTCCCTTGCAATGATAGTTGTACAATCTTTAACCAATAGCTTCGGAGAAATGGTAATAGCTTGTAACGTAATCGTTATGCGTGTAGATGGATTTGCCATGATGCCAAACTTCTCCTTCGGAAGTGCTATGACCACCTATGCCGGACAAAATATAGGAGCAAAGAGAATAGATAGAGTTGAGAAAGGTACTAGAGATGGTACTATGATTGCAGTTGGAGTATCTACTGTAATAACTGTTATAATTTTAATCTTTGGTAGGCCTCTTATGAGTGTATTCACCGATACACAGGAATTAGTTGATTTAAGTATGCATATGATGAGAATTCTTGCAGTAGGTTATATTGCCATGGCCGTAACTCAATCATTATCTGGAGTTATGCGTGGTGCAGGGGATACTATGACGCCTATGTGGATTTCATTAATTACTACAGTTCTTATTCGTGTACCTATAGCTTATGGTATTGCTTACTTCACTAGAAGTGCTGCTTATCCTACAGGAAGACCTGAGTCAACTTTCATATCTCTATTGTTATCTTGGGTTCTAGGAGCAATTGTAACTTTAATTTTCTATAAAAAAGGTGTTTGGCGTGAAAAGGGAATTGCTGATGAAGCATAAAAAAAACCTATTTAAACTAAGTTTAAATAGGTCTTTTTATTTATTGATAAATTTTCTTAATTTCCTCCAATGATGTCTACGTGTATATTCTCTATATCCTTTTTATATGGATTGATGGTGTCATTAACAAGTTCAAGAATTCCATCTTTATCTAAGTATTCATAATACATAGGTACTCCACTAGTACCTGTGGTTGGCATTGTATATGTGGATAATGCTTCTGTTCCCTTAATTCTATTAAGTTGATCTGCAAACCACAACATATTTTCAGTTTTTATATCACTATATATATTTTCATTAAATATATCTATAAATTCAGGAATCTTCAATATATTAGCTGGCTTCAACAGCTTAGTAAGTATAGCTTTAATTACAATCTGCTGATTTTCCATACGTTCATAATCACTAATAGTATTTTTGCCATTATTACCTTTTCTATAACGTGCAAATTTCAAAGCATTTTCGCCATTTAAAACCTGCTGCCCCTTTTTTATATTAGTATGTAAATCTTGTGTAGGGTCATCATATTTCAGATCCATTGATACATTAATATCTATTCCTCCCACAGCATCTACTATTCTTTCAAAACCATCTAAGTCTATACCAATGTAGAAATCAGGTACAAAGCCTATTATAGTTTTCAGTTCTCTCTTTAATTGATTGATGCCACCTTCTTTTCCCCCACCATTTAAATTTCCTGCTGGATAAGCAGCATTTATTTTCTTTACCTTCCTCTTAACATTTACTAAACTATCTCGTGGAACACTTATAATATTTGCCTCTTTATTTATTCCGTCATAGGAAGCAACCATAATCGTATCTGTATTTACACCTTTATCTAAGCCTAAAATTAAAAAAGTATAAAATTGATCCTTCCTATCTTCCATTGTAAGACCTTCAGGTATATCTAGATTGTTTCCAATAAGCATATCATAATCATTTACTTCTGGGGTAATAAAAGCTATATCATCATAATTTGTTAAATTATCTGCACCTGGCTGTGGAATGCTTGGTGGCTTTATCATATTTTTAATAATGGTTACACATGAAACAATTAAAACAATTAAAATTGTTAAAATAGTCAATCTCCTGATGAAAAATATTCTCTTTTTTCTTGCCCTTATCTCTGCTCTTCTACTTCTTCTTGGCTTATATACACTGCTTTCATTTTTCATTGGTATAAACCTCCTTTTGGAACATGGATTTTGATACATACAATTTAGTGTGAAATGTGAATTATGTCTTTTTATACTTCTCCATATTATAATATCTCTGCTCTGTCTATGTTATTTAGCACCACTCCTAAAGGTATAAATAAATAGCTCAATTCCAAAGCTGCTGCTATGGTTCCTGTATCATTAAATAAAAAAACCGCTACCCCACAAAACAGAATTATAGTAAATCCCTTATATAAGTTCCAAAAGTTTTCACGTACTTCCATTAAAATTTTACCTTTATATCTATATAACAAAATCCCTAAAATCAATTGTGAGAATAAAATAATATTCCATGGCGAATTAACTAAATTCCAAAGAACTTGCTTTAATTTTGAACCAATTATTTCAAAAAACTTATTCCAACCACCTACCATTAAGGATTCCAATGCCTTTCCTGCATGGCTAGGATTTGGGTTAAACAAAGTATCTAATCTGGCTACCAATAATATCCCTAAAACAACTCCAACACCTATAATAGCTATCTTTTTAAAGGAAAGTTTTCTATCAAAGATAACTAGTAAAATCAATAAAGTCGATAACATGGCAGATAATGTTCCACCCATATTAGCTCCAAAAAAAGGGCTAAGACCTACTATGGCTAAAAGCATATAAGTAATCATAGATACTACCATAACGGACTTTTTCGTTTTATATAGATGAAATAGCGAAAAAAATCCTAATAAAGTAGAGCCTAGCAATATACCCATGTAATCATTACCTATACCATAAAACCTTCCTCCTGCAATTGCATCAGATCCCAATGGAGAAATAATCATCAGCTTTTGCAAAACGAAAACATCTGTCAATAACAACCCGCTGGTTAACAATGCTACTATGGCCATGATCAATAATTTCTGATTAAAAATCTTATTTAAAACATAGGATATAATGAAGGCACCTCCAAATACATAAATGAGATCAAAGGTTATAGATTTATATCCAATCAATGAAACCGTCATCATCATTAAAGGAACAATCATTACTGTTAAACTTAGATAGTTAAGTATCCTACCTGGTAGCCCTTTCCATTTTGTAAACTTAGGCAAATAAAATCCGATTAAAGTAATACCTATTAAAATGATAAAAGCATTGTGGAAAAAACGGCGATACTTCCTTAAATATAAATTTTGCTCTTGGTTTTTAAGCAAAGTTTCCGCTGGATTATCATTAGCTGCTACTTTCATTGTTTCTCCAATAAAACCTCTAGATTCAGTAATTCCAAAGAAGCTGAGGAGAGTAGGGCTAAAATCAAAATTAGTTACTAATCCTTCCCTACGAGTTGTATTTGAAGTCAATAATCCCCTTTGAATATTGGGTCCTGACATAACTATAGGAGTTAAACCGAAGTTACCTTGGCTAACCATTTCTGGTGAAGGGTTAGGCGTTATAATCATAAATAAGGTTTTCTCTTGATCGACTTTGTTCATAACTTGACCAAGGAATGAATCAGCTCGTTCAATAGCTTTAATTTTTTGTTCTTTCCTAATATCTTCTATTATAGGTCCACTTGCTTTTTGTACCCTTACAGTATCTCCATAATCTATAAATAGCATATTTACATAAGGTAGAATATCTTCTACTTCTTCTAATAGCCTTTCTTGATTTAACTTGACTCCTCCCAAAACACTTGCATCAGAAATCAATAAATCAGAGTCTACATAACCAAAAGGAATTGCTCCATTTTCATCCATAGCCAACATAGTAGCTTCTCTGGCAGGTGTACTTAAGTCACTATTTCCTACGATTCCTGTTATAATACCTTCTTCCCTAGCTATTTTACCTAGAAGTCCAACTTGATTATTAGGTGTAATATCTAAGGCAGTTTTTTCTATATCTCTAATGCTTACATTTATAACTTCACCATCTGGAAGCTGCTTTCCTGTATATAGTTTATAAATATCACTAACAGCAATATCTTCCGTTTCTATACTATTATGTGTTAAAGGATATTCTTGATCTCTCTGAAAGGCTAATCCACCTCTACTGGACGCTGAAGTTCTTACACCCATACCTAAGCTAAGATAAGTACTGCCCCTATTAGATAAACTTGACTTTGCTCGTATGTTCATAAACCCCATAGCACCATTTTCCAACAGTGTATCTATATTAGGAGTATAACTATTAAGGATTTCTACTAAACTAATTTCATCCACTATCAACACAATTGCCTTTTTATTTTGGATATTATCAGAAACAGCTACTACCTTAGAAGTCGTCATACTTAAAACTACACATATTATAAAAACTATTTTTAATATATCTTTAAAAATATTATTTAATTTTTTTTCCAATTCAACATCCCTCCCATTATAATAATGGAGCTATTTCTTCTGCTATGATATTAGGTTTTCTAATTCAAATATTTAAAATCCAGCTATGCAAAAGGTTGTAATGAGGTTTTAGAAAAATCTATGTTATATTTTGTACATTTCACTATATTATAACATTTGTTAAGAAATAGCAATAATAATCTAAATCCTAGGCATAAGCCAATACTGCCAATCACTACTCATCAGCTGGTTCTTGTAAAGAATTTCTATAGTTAAAAAATGTATTCATTATACCTATATTGCTTTTAGAATATCCTACTAACCCTATTATTATGAATACAAAATTCAATAAAAATTCAAGCTAATTTACTCTATCTAACTTTCCTACTATTTTTTATTATAATCTCTTTTCTATTGTTAGCATTATTAAGACTAACAAAACATATATTCTTGGATTTATATTATTTATATAGCTTGATGCATTACCTAAAGCATTGTATTTTCATTACTCTATCGTAGAGCCTTCCTATTGGTTATAAAAAAATAGATGATGTGGAGATTGAATCCACATCATCTATTTATATCTATCTTTTTTTTGCTATCATTATATTCATAGTATGTTTATGAGGTATTCCCGAGGATTCACAATCAAATGTTTGTTCTTCAAACTTTAATATCTCCCAATCATGATAATATGTGAGTAATTCTCCAGAAATCCACGGATATGCATTAGGCTCATTTTCTGGCGGTGCTTCAATGAAAGGTTTATCTACGAAAACATTAAACACATGTATACCATCTTCGTTAGTGTTTTCCTTATAATTAAGAAATATTTCCCTTCTTAATTCTGGCTTTATATAATGCAGCACTCCACTAGAAAACAATATATCGTATTTAGATTTTATTCTATAATCATTTATATCGGCTCTAAAAGTATTTACAGATGTATTGATTTCTTCACATAGTTTTTGCAATTTTTCTAAACCTACTGTGGATATATCAAAAGCCGATACATCATATCCATTTCTAGCAAAGAAAACAGCATCTTTACCCTCTCCACATCCAATATCTAACACCTTTAATTGTCTTATGGGAGGCATCAACTCTAAGATATTAAAACACATCTTAGATGGAATTAGTCCCCAATAATAATTTTCAGTTTGGTATTTCTGTTCATATATACTCGTTATATTTTCTTGGTTCTTATATCCAAATAGTCTATCTATGCTAATTCCCAATATCTTAGATATATCTGGAACCAATGTTATATCAGGCAAACTATTTCCTCTCTCCCATTTTGAAATAGCCTTAAAACTTATTCCTAATTCTATTGCCAAATCTTCTTGTGTAAGGTCTCTCTCTTTTCTATATCTTGCAATATTCTGCCCTATTATTTCCCTTATTTCCATAATAATCCCTCCAAATTAAAGGTTTATAGTACCAATCTTGGATATCTCCTAAAATATCTTTTATTTTTCAATTCCTACATTTATATCATAACATTGGATCAATTCTCTTTACAATAACCTAGTAATTGAATATTTGTGCAATTCACTTATGAGTTGAAATTGATATGTAATAGTATAATCTACCTTATGGTAAAAATAGACTAAGTCTATAGGTCATTAAAATTAACCTAAGGACTTAGCCTCTTTCTTCTTAAACTTTTTGTTTTTTTATACTCATTATTGATAAAAAGGTAAAAAATACGGTAAATCCTAATCCTGATATTATCATCTTAAAATATTCTAATACTTCAAATGTCTCTGCTTTATTGGATGGCATACTAGTTATCAACAATGAATTCGGTGAGAAATATGTTAAATTCTCTCCTAGTCCCTTAAAGGCATAAAATCCAAGCCCAATAAAACATAGACATAAAGAAATACCTACAGGAATAGAGAAGGATTTTATCCTCATGGAAATAAAAGACTGTAATGCACAAACTGAAATAGATACGATCCAGCTAACTACTCCCCAGATAAGAACTTCTATGGGGAAATCTAATTGAAATTGAATTACAAATTCTCCTACTAAGTAATAAAATATTAAAAGTGTAAATTGAATACATAAAGAAACAATAGATATGGAGATAAGTTTTGAAATAATAAGCTGTGAATAATCGTATGGTAAGGCTAAAATTCTATTCCAATTGTTATCCTTGTGTTCCATTCTCCAACTATAGGAAGCTGCAATTGCAATAGTTATAGCATAAAAAAACAACCCATAGAATAGACTAACCTGCGTCCATAAAGAATACCATTGACTTTGTAATATTTCTCTATTTAAATAGTAGTTTCCACTGCCAAACAACACGGAAACCATCGGTATAAAAACTATTGGAATCCATATACCTGATTTTCTCATTTTAATAAATTCTATTTTTATTAACTCCAGCATATTATCCCTCCTAAATATCTAGTCCTTTAATTTTTCTACGACTCCACAAAAATACAAAACCACCTAATAGTAATGAAACTAAGAGAGGATATAATCGTAGAGGAACTTCCTTTTGAATCCACTGGGATTCTCCAATTCTAACATATTCTGTGCTTAGGAGATGAGCGTAATAAGAATAAGGAATAAACTTACTAATACTTAGAGGTAAAAGTGTTCCTATGATTCCAGCTAAAGAGCCACATACTCCAAAAGCTAAGCTAATAAGTTGATTTTCACAAACCATAGATAAAAAATAATGGAAAGTCATAATAGCAAAGCTTATGGCCATAATAGATAATAGCGTAATGATAAATCTTTCCGTGGGAATTGGTATGGTAATCCCTACTGTTTTTCCTACTTGAAGAAATAATATCCATTCTAACATTTGGAATACAGTATATTTTTTAAAGATAGATAAAAATTTAATATTAAAAATTTCCTCAACAGTCCACCCAGAAGTCTTTAGCATCTTCCACATGTGACCAGTGTTCTCTATTTCTACCATCCTGCTTATGACTACAGAAAGCAATGTTGGTGTAAAAATTAATTTTGCTATCAAATAACTATTTAATAGCTGTAACCATGGGTAGCTTTCCAGGTAATTTATCTTAGACTGAAATCTTGAATCTAAAGCTGTCATAAGAACAGTACCTATATCCATACATAAAAATAAAAAGAAGATAATAGGAATATATAAATGGCGATATTTTTTACTTTCTATTTGGAACTTTTTTATTCTATTTTCCATAACATTAACTCCTTTCCTTATAAAGTCCCTTTGCCTGTTGATTGAATAAATAATTCTTCTAGAGACTTCGTTCTCTCCTCTATACGAAATATCTCAATTCCTTCATCAATAATCTTCTTTGCACAATGTGAAACTTTCCCATCGGATAAGTCTGCTAATAATATTCCAGTTTCTTCAAGCTTAGGATTTTCTCCTTGTAGAAGAAAGAATGTTTTTTGTGGATTAGAAGTCTTAAAATAGATGCTTGGACTACTACTTCTCTTAAATTGAGCCAGATTTCCTTCAAAAATCATATGTCCCTTATTGATAATACCAATATTAGTTACTATCTTCTCCATTTCATCTAAGATATGACTGGATACCATAACAGTAATTCCATATTCTTTAGGAAAACTTTTAATCAATTCTCTCATTTCTTCCATTCCCGCAGGATCAAGCCCGTTAGTAGGCTCATCTAATATAAGTAATTTGGGAAAATTTATTATGGCCATAGCTACTCCTAATCTTTGTTTCATACCTAGGGAATAGTTTTTTACTTTTTTATTCATATGATTCTCAAGTCCGACTATTCGAATAACTTTATCTATATTTTTTCTAGGTGCATCCTTTAATGCCTGTATGATTTTCATATTTTCCATTCCTGTCAAATGAGAATAATATGAAGGTCCTTCGATTAATGAGCCTGTCTGCTGCAAGATTTGTACCCTAGTCTTATCATTCATTTCTCTACCCATGACTTGAATTTCTCCCTCAGTAGGCGTCACGATAGATAATAACATTTTCATTGTGGTAGATTTTCCTGCACCATTCGGACCAAGAAATCCATATATTTCTCCTTCTTTTACTTGTAAAGAATTAATATCTACAACTGTTTCTTTACCATACTCCTTTTTAAGTTTTTTAACTTGTATCATTATGCTCATTTATTATCACTCCTTTTCCTTGTATATACAGCATATCAATAGATCTTTACATTCTCCTTATATCCTCCTTACATTTACCTTAAATCCATGAATAGTTCCTTTTTATAAAATGATATATGATATAATTTTACTTAGAGGTGATATTATTGAATAATTTGGATTATCTAAAGAATAAAAAAATCCTTCTAGTAGATGATGAAGAAGGATTATTAGATTTACTTCAAACTATTTTATATGAGGATGGATATTCCAATATTAAAAAGGCAAAAACAATGGACGAAGCCTTAAATAAATTTTATGAATTTGAGCCTGATGCTATTATTTTAGATATTATGTTACCTGATGGAGACGGTTTTCAGCTATTAAGTAAAATTAGAAAATCATCAGATATTCCTGTCCTATTTTTGTCAGCAAAAGATGCTATGGATGACCAGTATCACGGATTTTCGCTAGGTGCAGATGATTATCTTACAAAACCTTTTCTCCCAAAAGACTTAATACTTCGATTACAGGCTGTTCTTCGAAGAACTTACAGAGAAGAAGCAGAGATAATAAACTTAAAATATGTAGCCATTCGATTTGATAGAGGAGAAATCATAAGAGACGATGAAATCTTTGCTCTTACTGCAAAAGAATTTTCTATTTTACAGACCTTATATCAAAATGCAAACCGTATTGTTACCATAGATGGCTTATGCCAATCTGTCTGGGGCGATGCATATTATGGATATGAAAACTCCCTAATGACACATATTAGGAGGATTCGTGAGAAAATCGAAAAAAACCCTTCTTATCCTGAATCCCTAATTACAATTAAGGGTTTAGGATATAAATTAATTGTGGAAGGAAGGTAAAATCATGCAATCTACAGTACGATTTATTCGTAAGAATCTACTTGCTTTCTTTTTTTCTTTATTTATTTTATTGATTATAAATCTAATAGTATTTATATACTTGGGGTATCAAACTGTAAAAATAGATGAGTCTATAATTGCTCCAAATACACTGAATAGTCAATTGATTGAACAGGTTAATCAAAGTGGCTCATCTATAATCATAGATGAAGAAAGTCTTGTAATTCTTAGGGAAAATAAAATATGGGCCATGGTCATTGATGATGAAACAGGTACGGTAATTTGGAGTGAGGATTTACCAGAGGAAATTCCCACATATTATTCTAGAAAAGACATTGCTTTATTTACAAGATACTATCTGAAGGATTATCCTGTTTTTACTTATGTCAATGACAAAGGACTTTTAGTATTAGGTTATCCTAAAGATAGCTACGGAAAGATACCTATTAATGCTTTTCCTTTACTGCTGTTACGAAATCTACCTCGAAATCTTATATATTATTTAATTTTTAATTTGATAATTGTTTTTATTATATATATGGTATCAAAAAGAAAATTACTGAAATCCATCTACCCTATTACTAATGCCATATGTGAGATTTCAAGCGGAGAAAAAATACAGCTAGAAGAAAAGGGCGACTTATTGGATATTAAGACTGCTATCAATAAAACATCAAAACAATTACGACAAAGAGATTCCATGAGAATGAATTGGATTGCTGGGATTAGTCACGATATAAGAACACCTTTATCTCTCATTATAGGATATGGAAATCGACTTTCACAAAGCAAAAATCTTAATGAAAAAGAAAGAAAAGAACTTAGATTAATTCAAGTTAATAGTACTCAGATTCAAGACTTAGTTAGTAATTTAAATTTAGCTTCTGAACTGGAATATAATTTAATACCCATGGAAAGAAAAAGTATTTCTATCATAAAAATTCTAAGAGAGATTATTGTGTACTATATGAACTATGAAGATCAGGATTTATATAACTTTGACTTTGTTTCAGATAGTTTCTCCTCCTCTACCATGATATATGGGGACGCAAAGTTATTGGAACGGGCCTTTAGAAATCTTATTTTGAATTCTATGAAACATAATCCAAGGGGATGCCAAATTCAAATAGAAATTACTATAAATGCTAATGAAATTATTATTGATATTTCTGATAACGGGGTTGGTGTATCAAATGATAGATTAAATTCTCTAAACTCTTCTGTAGCAGAATCTATTAAAGAAAATAATAGAACAGAAAAATCTCATGGATTAGGTTTATTGATTGTAAAACAAATTATTGAATTACATCAAGGTTCTGTTACTTTTAGTAGTCTTGAAAATCATGGATTCAATACTAGAATAACTTTACCTTCTTAATTGCAAAAATAAGCCTATTGCTATCTACTAATAGGCTTATTTCTAATTTTAGTCAGATTTATATTTTTACATTCACATTAATTTAAGATAATTTTTCCCGTATTGGTTTGAATTTCAATAGATTTTTCCATATCGGTTTAATCTCTGATAATACAATGGAACTTTCAATTTTTAGTAGTTGAAGGACGAAAACTCTTTTCTATTTGCTAATTGTTCCTCAAAAACTAATTTACTTTCCTTATGCCAAGTACTGGCAGCTCCTTTCCCCGAATTAACTACATAGTCATAATATCCTCCATTTCCATAATATTATAAAATACTAAAATAAATCTTAAATTAGTAACAAATCAACAACTTGTCTAATATACTAAAGTATAAACAAATTTAAAATACAATAAAGGAGAGAATAAGCAATGGCTACTAAATTATTTAAGCTTGTAATAGATGCTACTACTACAACTGATACTAATACAAATCCAGAAATTGATAAATATTTTTATGAGCTAAGAGAAGATGAAAGAACTGGTAGTACAGTCACTATTCCAGCTACTCAATTTACCGATGACACTGGTAATGTAATGACAGGTAATCTTACCACTGCAGCTACAGACAATGGATATTATATGTTATTTATAAATGGCGTATTACAGCAATCCAGTATATATACAGTTAGTGGTGACGGCTCTCAAGTTGTTATTACTGATGCAGCTACAATTCTTGTAGGTGCACCAATTACCTTAGTTGTAACTAACTTTGCTCCAGTATCCGATTCCGATACTACAATAACAACTTAATTGTCATATTGAGGATGTGCCGTAATTTGCACATCCTTTATCTTTACAATTTCTATATCTATAATAAGGAACCTATTTCCTATTACATACATAGAATAATAAGAATGGCTTCTAATTAAGATAACCCTTTTTCGGAACTCATTGATGGAAGGCTAAAATATATTTATCTTTGGAGTGATGATTGTGTTTAAAGCAGATGTTTATCAATATACCGCCCTATCCGATGGTATAAAGAAAATTTACACCAATAATGACGAGTTAACGGAATATGGAAACAGGGGTATTCTTAACCCTAATGAGGTCTCTTATTATAGCTTGTTTATCAATGGGGTATTGCAGCCAAGGATTAACTATGAAATTGAACAAGGCCTTCTTACTCTTAAAACTGAAGATGTTCCTTTAAAGGATTCTACTATAATTATTAATTTTGTTACCTTTAGAAATAAAGTATCTACTAAGCTTAATTCTGCCATAGCTGAAGGTATCTTACCTTCAGGACATATCTCTATAGGCCCCGTAACAGATATGGATATTAGCATTGAAAATACTGTGGATTCTTATTTAAAACTAGAAAAAGCTATTATATCTGGACCTGAATCTATTCCCACAGGTCTTACAGCCATTTGGGAATCCAGGCTGACAATAAGTAATATAAGCAATATTCCTATTAATAATATTGTTGTAACAAATAATATTCTGCTGGACTCTATATTAAATGTAGAAAGTTTCTCTCCGTCTCATGGAAATATCCTTATAGACAATAAGGTTATTACCTGGAATATAGATATTTTAAATACAGGTGAATCTGCTACCGCAATTTTTAGGGTAGAAGGTTTCTTCAATGCTAGTGGTATCCGATTTATTAGTAGCGGTCTATCAACTGGAAATACTATTCTAGGTCCCATAACAACCAATATTATTGGTGGAAACTCAATAGATGTTGGTAAAGGATTAGATATTATCACAGCCATTACATCAGGTCCCATAAAAGTAAATATTAAAGAAACTAACACATGGAGAGTAGAAATAAAGTTATCTAATCTTAGTGATGATAATGTATTTAATATTTTGGTAACAGATACATTACTTATTGATACTATTCATAATATTAAAATCGTAAATATATCCCATGGAACTGCTTATTTAAAGAACAATGAAATCCTTTGGGAAATTGATATACTAAAAAAATCAGAAAACGCCATCATCGTAATAGATATAATCGGTTCATTTGCTCTAGATGGATTTAGAAGCTTAGATACCGCTCTAGGGGTTGGGAGTATAAATTCCGGTAAAATATTTACAAATCCTTCGCAGGATTTTCAAATCATTGTGTATCCAGCTTCAAATCCGGTAAAAAGGCAATTGTTACTACAAAATATCCTATTAAGTAAACCTTTGGTTGGATTCTTAGGCAATTTTAGGAAATGGAAGTTTTCTCTTAAAATCACCAATCTAACAAATGATATTTTAAAAAATATCATTGTAGCAGATTATATTCTGCTTGATGAGATTAACTATATCCGTACTCTATTTATAAATTCCGGTCAAATTTCCATATCTCATGACTCTATTATATGGAATATTGAAGAACTCTCTCCTGGGGAAACCTTAACTGCTATTTTTGAAATCGAAGGTCTTTTCAATAATGCTGGGTTACATTCTCTCAGTAGGGCTATTGCTTCAGGTCTAAGTCCAGATTCTTGCATATTATCAGACATATCTTCTGGGGCATCTATTAAAGTTATTGACTATATCAATGATTTTAAAAATACATGCGCCATTGTCCGCAAAGTTTTCTCTCAATATCAACAAAAAGTTTGCTTTGAAGCTATTAAAGTAGGTATCGGTGACAATACCTTCAAGAGTATTTTATTTAAATCGGGATTTATTATAGAAGACAGTCTAATAATTACTGATATAGTAGGTAAACTAAATTTTAAGAGAGTTAGATTTCTATTAAAAATACCATTTGAAATAATCACTACAAATAATACTATAATCAAAGGTTATCTTCCCAATATATCTAAAGATATTATCATGTTTATGCCAGAATCAAGAGATGAGTTTTCATTTGATATTATAGTAGAAACCAGCTCCAAACTTTTACAAGAACCTATTAAATTAAATAGTCAATTAAACTTTCCAGTAGGTGTATTTATCGTTATCAAAGCAACAGGAAAGGTACAAATGTTAATACCTAGTCTTAAATCTCTCCCTGATCCTTGCAATTGTCAAGAATTCAATGAGAATTATGTCTGTGATATTTTTAAATTTAAAGATTTTCCCGATTTTTTTCCATTACAAAATAAGCCATTTGGTCAGAGCAAGCAAATAAAAACCAGTAAAGATAATCAATGTCCCAATATATTTGGTAATCTAACTATTAAAAAATATATTACATCAGGACCTGTAGCAGTCAATTTCAATACTATAAATACTTGGAGAATAGAAATTAAAATAGTCAATAATGGATATGGTCCAGTTAGTAATATTTTTGTGACAGATACTTTACTATTGGATGATTTAGTTGATTTTAATATTATCAGCCTTACTCAAGGTACCATCTCTCAACAAAACAACCAGATTATCTGGGATATTGGAACCTTAAATTCTAATAGTGCTATTGTAATGGTGGCAGAAATCACAGGTTCTCTTAGCAACAAAAGAAGTGGTATTCTTAAAGGAGAAAGGTATCAATATAATACGGTTTCCGATGGAATTAAAAAAGAATTTACAAATTATGATGAACTAATAATATATGGTAACAGCGGCATACCTAATCCAGATGAAGTCTCCTTCTATAATCTTTATATTAATGGAGTATTACAACCTAAAATCAACTATGCGGTAGAAACAGGTCTTATAACTCTTAAATTAGTAGAGCCTCCTAGAAATGAAGTGCCTATTATTCTTGAATATTTAATAATAAATGATGAAAATCACCAGCTTCTAAAAGCAGAACTTTATCAGTATAACACCGTTTCCAACGGAGGGAAAATTTATACAAATGAAGATGAATTAATTATGTATGGAAATAAGGGAATTCTTGACCCCCAGCATACTTCTTATGAAAATCTTTTTATAAACGGAGTCATCCAGCCAAGTATCAATTATATAATTAAAAAGGGTCTTCTTCTATTAGAAGTAGAATATCCACCTATTGAAGGAGTTCCTATCTCTATACAATTTATTTCTTTATTTTTATAGAAGAATTAGATTTAACTTTTTTTGAAACTTATTAATGGAAAGTTTCTGCTTCTATTCCAGTAGAAAGGGATGGTTTAAACCATCCCTAGCTAAAATAAAGTAAATCCTATTGTTCCCGATAATATTCCTATTATAGCTCCTGCTATTACATCTCTAGGGAAATGTACTCCGCCTAAAACTCTAGCTAATGCCAATAATATCCCTAAGAACATCAAAACAACTCCCATAGGAGGCAGAATATAATAAAAGGCTGTTGAAATTACAAAGATAGAGAATACATGACGAGATGGAAAAGATTTTCCCTTAGTATCCTTTTTAATAATAGAATCTATATTTAGTACTTCATAAGGCCTAGATGCATTAAAAACTTTTCTAAAAATACTTACTAACACAAAAGAAATACCAGGTGTCAATAACACTCTCCAAAATCTAGCGTCATGGTTATATGCTAATATCATAAGAAGAATCAGATACAAGCAATATACTAATATGACTGTACTATTATTAATTGCCTTAAGTATTTGTGGTCCATATTTATGACTATATATTAGCTTTGTAATCTTTGCATATGTATTCTCATTCATAATATCACCAACTTTCATTTAATATTTATCTATAGTTAGGACTTCTTCTATATTTCTCGTCTCCAGTTCCTTGGTGCAAGTAATGCTATTATGGTAAATAACTCAAGCCTACCTAAAAGCATAAGAAAAGAGAAAAATGCCTTTGAAATTTGACTATATCCAAAAAATGTACTAGTAGGTCCTACAAATCCTAGACCCGGCCCAATATTCCCTAGAGTCGCAGCCACTGAACTAGCTGCACTTTCCAAATCTACACCTTCTAAGGATACTAAAATAGTAGATAATGCAAATATAATAATATATAACCCTATAAAACTATTGATACCTGCTATGGTTTCATTGGGAAGTATTTTATCGTTTAATTTAACTGGCTTCATAGCTCTAGGATGAAATATTTTCAATATTTCTCGTTTAATTAACTTCAACATAATAAGTATTCTAATAACCTTCATACCACCAGCAGTAGAACCTGCACTGGCTCCTATAAACATAAGTAATAGTAAGATAGCCTTACTAAAGGTTGGCCAAATATCAAAGTTAGCTGTGGAATATCCTGTTGTAGTCATAATAGATCCTACTTGAAAAAAGGAGTCTCTAAAGGCTAATCCTAGATTTGAGTAAACTGTACTATATAAATTAATGGCAATAGATAATACTGCTACCCCTACAATTATAAAATAAAGTCTTAATTCTTCATCTTTTAGAACATCTCTCCATTTTCCTTTAAACAAGGAATAATACAGAGAAAAATTCACACCTGAAAGTACCATGAAACTACCTATTACTAAATGAATATAAGTACTATTATAAGCTCCTACACTGGCATTTTTAGTAGCGAATCCACCTGTACCTACTGTACCAAAGGTATATACTAAAGAATCAAATAAAGACATGCCTCCAAATTTTAAAAATATCACCTGAATTATTGTAATAGCAAAATAAGTACCATAAAGAATTTTAGCAGTATCTCTTATTCTTGGTGCTATTTTTCCTGCAATAGGTCCTGGACTTTCTGCCTTAAATATTTGGAATGCCCCTATACCTAAAGCTGGTAACAATGCCAAAGTAAATACCAATATCCCCATACCACCTATCCAGTGAGTTAAAGAACGCCAGAATAAAATCCCCATAGGTAATACTTCTACATCTGCTATTACTGTGGCACCAGTTGTTGTAAATCCAGATACTATTTCAAAAAATGCGTCTATATAAGTTGGAGTACTTTCCGATAGATATAGAGGCAATGCACCAAATAATGATATTAAAAACCAGCCTAAAGATACAATTGCCAAACCTTCCCTGGCACTAATATGTTTATTTTGATTTCTCTTTCTCAATAAAATAAATCCAATTATGGATGTTATTAGTATTGTTATTAGAAAAGGCACTTTATCCCCTTGATTTGTATATAAGGATATAAGTAAAGATGGTACCATAAGTGCCGACTCTAATATTAATATACTACCTAATACCCTTAGTACGATTCCATAATTCACTTAATACGCCTCCCTTATGGGTCTTAAAGAACATCTTCAAGGTTGGTAAGTCTTCCTTTAGACAAAATACTACTATTCTGTCATTAGCATTTATTACAGTTTTTCCATTAGGTATTATAACTTTTCCCCCATGAACTATAGCTCCAATTATTATACCTTTAGGTAGTTTCAACTCTTCTAAAGTCTTTCCTACTATAGGAAGATCTTTTCCTATAATTATTTCTGTTACTTCTCCATCTCCACCAATTAGTAGTGATACAGATACTATTTTGCCACCACGAATATATTTCAATATATTACTTGCAGTAATATAGATTGGATTAAAGGCAGCGTCTACTCCCAGTCTATCTATTATCTTAGTATAGTTTTCTCTACTAATCTTTGATATGGTTTTAGGAACCCCTGCTTGCTTAGCCATTAATGCCATAAGTAAGTTTTCTTCATCATAGCCTGTGGTTCCTACAAAGGCATCCATGGAAGATATTCTTTCTTCCTCCAGTAAGTGTATATCTGCACCATCTCCATGAATAATAAGTACATCTCCTAAAACCTCTGATAACTCCTGACATCTTTCCTTATCCTTTTCTATTAATGTAACAGATATATGAGCCTTAGATAATTTTTCTGCAAGATAATATCCAATATTACTTCCTCCAAGTATCATTACATTTTCTATTTCCTTTTTAGTTATATCCTTAGTAAATCTATCATTTAAATTATTTATATCAGAATTTTTCCCTATGACATGAATTATATCATTATCAATAAGCCTTGTGGTTCCATCTGGAATTATTATATTACCATCTCTAGATATGGCTGTAATAAGCAATCCTTCAAAATTCTCCAATTCCATTAGTTTCTTACCCACAAAGTCCTTCATATGTTCAATATTAAAATCAATCATTTGAACCTTTCCACTGGCAAAATCTCCTGAATAAAAATTATAGCTTTTTAGTAAATATTTTTCTATGACTTGAGCCGTAGAAAAATCTGGATTAATAATATTATCAATTCCCATTTCCTTCTTTATAAAGTCTATCTGCTGCATATATTCAGGATTTCTAATACGTGCTATGGTTCTTTGACATCCCAATTTCTTTCCTAATGAACATATTAAAGTATTGGTTTCATCACTATCCGTTGAAGCTACTAAAATATTATATGTTTCTATGCCCAATTCTTTTAGAATATTTATATCAATACCATTCCCTAAAACAGTCAGAACATCTAAATGTTCATTTACAAAATCTATTACCCTTGGATTGTAGTCAATTACTGTAACATCTATATCTTCTAGCACCATAGTTTCTGCCAATTTATATCCAAGCTTCCCTGCCCCTATTACCATTATCTTCACAATTTTCACCCCTCGTTTATCTACCTTTCATCTACTAATTGTTTTTTGTCCACATTGGAATTATATAGTATACCTAATACTACAATTAATCCGCCTATTATTTTCCCCTTTGAAACATGGCTTAGTCTTAAGTAGTCTATAATTATTCCTGTAAATATTTGTCCTATAAAAATCAATAGAGTACTATATATAGTTGGTATCTTAGGGATTATAACATTTGAGCTGGCCACAATGACAACTCCCAAAGCACCGCCTAAAAACGCATAAAAAGGTATGTTGGCTAAGCTTTCCATATGTAAGTATTCTCTTAATCCCATGGTTATAAGCAGAGTAACTATTAATCCTCCTATGTAGTTGATAAATGCTCCTTGGAATACTCCGATTCTCTTTGCTAAACTGGCGTTTACTACCATTGATAATATAGTGAGAAATCCTCCAATTATTGCTAATATTATATATATCATATTTTTAATCTCCTTAATATATGGTCATTATAATGATTCCAACTAATATAATTCCAAAACCTACAATTTTTTTCTTATGAAACTTATAAGTATCCATACCCATTAGTCCATAATGATCAATAGCTGAAGATAATATTAATTGTCCAAAAACTCCCAGTGCTAAAGTTAAAGAAGCTCCCAAAGCAGAAAAACTTATATTATTTGCTAATACTAACAAAACTCCAATAGCTCCACCACTATATAGATATAAAGGTACTTCCTTCTTAAACACAGGCTTAATCTTTTTAAATATTAAAATACCTAAAATCGCCGTAAGTCCAACTATATGAATTACCAATATAGATAGATAATTACCTAAATAACTATCTAGTGTTCCATTGAATGTTACCATTATGGTAATCAAAACACCTATAAAAATTGCATAAAATCTATACATCTGTCTACCTCCTTATTCCAATTTATTGTATCAGAAATAATTATATTTATATATAGATTTTCTTAAATAATATAAATGTTCTTTCCCCATAACTATATATAGTTATGGAAAAAGAACATTTCTTCAAATCTATTTATTTTAAAACAAAACCATATTTAACTGGATCATCTTCATCAATTACAAAATGATTAAATCCCGTTATAAAGGATGATCCTGTTATTTCTGGAATAATAGCTTTAAATTCACCTACTGTAGTTTCTTCAAGAACTCTTCCTTTAAATTTAGTATTTATAATACTTTCATATACAAAGGGTTCATTTAATCCTAATTCACCCTTAGCATACAACGTGGCTAGCTTAGCACTAGTTCCTGTTCCACAAGGTGATCTATCTACTTGTCCACTTCCAAATATAACTACATTTTGATAATCAGCATCTTCACTCTTAGGTTCTCCATAGACTTCAACTAAGTCTACAGTCTTTATATGCTTCTTAGTTGGATGCTCTACTTTTATTTCCTCATTTATTATTTCCCTTAACTTCATTGCTCTTTCAGCTAATATATTTATATCCTTCGTATTTATTTCCACACCTAGTTCACTATCTCTTACTATGGCGAAAAAGCTTCCACCAAAGGAAATATCAAAGGTTACTTTGCCTACTCCTGGTAATTCTACTTGAATATCTTTTTTATATAAAAACGAAGGGACATTTACTACTGAAACCTCTTTAGCTTTTCCGTTTTCTACTTTCACCTTTGCTTTAACCAATCCAGCTGGAGCCTCTAATACTATATCTGTAAAAGGCTCAGTTACATTTACCATACCTGTTTCTACTGCAACTGTGGCTGTACCCATGGTTCCATGACCACACATATTTAAATATCCGCCACTATCCATAAATATTATACCTAAGTCAGCTTCTTCTAAAGTAGGTGCAGCAATAATTGCACCAAACATATCTTTATGCCCTCTTGGTTCATGCATTAAGGCTGTTCTTATGTAATCTAAATTTTTCTCTAAATACTCTTTTTTCTCCGACATAGTACTTCCTGGTATAACAGGCAATCCACCAGTTACTATTCTAGTTGCCTCTCCCATAGTATGAGAATCTATAGCTTGTAAACTCTTTGAAAAATTCATCTTTTTCCCTCCTGGAAATTATGGTTAGAAAGGTTTAAAGGCATAAGCCTCTAAACCTTTGCAATATATTCATATGGCAGTGGAACTATTTTACCTGGTGAATCTATTTCTACTAGTTTTTGTAAAGATTCCTTACAGATATTATACTGCATCTCTGTATCGTGTGGAGCTCCTGCATTTGCTCCCATTGGTACTAATGGTGCAACTGCCCTTGGAGTACCATTCTGTCTTACTACTGGAGGAAGAGCAGCTATTATAATAGTTGGTATACCTGCTTCCTCAATCGCTCTCTGCACAATCACGGCAGAGCGGTGGCAAGTACCTCATCCAGCTGTTAACAGTACAGCATCTACTCCTTCTTCCTTGAGTATCTTTGCAATCTCTGGACCTGTCTCATTTTTAAACTTTTCCTGATTTCCTCCACCACCCATGAATCCAACGTGTACTGGAGCTACTGATTTTATAATTCCATCCTTTGCAAGTTCGTGTAATCTATCTATAGGAAACATACAGTTAATATCTTTATTTACATCTCCATTATCATATCCACCATGGGATACCATTAATTCCTGTGATGGAGTAGTATCTTTAACTTTTCTAAAAGTAAAATCTCCTGCTAAGTTAAATCTTTCATCTGTCTTTTCATGAACACCAGCTGCTGTAACTAAAGCAACTACCATATCCTTTAATTCCTTAGTTACAGGAGTCCATACTGGAGGTGGTGTAATTGGTACAAATATTTCTGATTGTAATCCTTTTATTACTGTCATACTTTATACCTCCTTATCTTTTTTACTTAAATTACTTATATATTTTTCATTAGGTTCTTCTTTTAAAACTTCCACATAACTCATACTCAAACCCACTTCTTGACCTACTTGTAAGGGATAGTCTGTAATTAACATTCTCATGGGAATTTTTAAAAATCCCATTCTGCCTTTAAAATCTATACTTACAGCACCATCGCTTATTTCAACTATAATTCCTTCCATATACCTAGCATTATCAGTGTATTTCATAATTTCACCTTATTTTATATTAACTATATTTCTTTCTTCTCTTCTCACTCATAGGTAAAGAAGTTTCATTATCTGGTCTTGCTATTTTCTTATTCGTCGCCTTCTCTATTAATTGTAAATTGTTCTCTTTTATATCCTTGTTCCATTTTCTTTCAGGAGCTTTAACTTCTTCTCCTGCCATAGCTGATTTTAACATTGCTAATATTCTAAGTGCATCATCATGAGTTAAAGTGTTACAGGAAAGTATTTCATTTTCAATTCCTGCCTCTGTTTTGTTAAGGTCTATCATATGAGTCATATACTGATTTCCAACTACCAAAGCACCTTGTACAGCACAGAAAGATGCTCCAACTACTGGAGTTCCCCTCATTCCTATTTGCTCAATATGACTTGCAAAGTCGATATGGTTGTTTCCAAATCCTTCTGTAGTAACTACTGCACCATCAGCATCCATGGCCTCTACCGTCATACCTACTCTCTCTGATACATAGAATTTCTCAGAGTTGATTTGAGGACTACCTACTAGTACAACTCCACATAAGTCCACTTCCTCATCTCTTAGAGCTTCTATTACAAGAGGCTCCCTAAAGTAATGTCTTGAACATTCCTTTGTAGCAGGTCCTATACAAGTAAGAGCATGAATAGCCCCATCTAGTATTTCTAAAGGTGAACAAACTATTGGAACATTTCCAAGGTCAACATTAGGCTTAGCTCCTAATATTCCAACTGGTTCAACAGGAAGAATTAAATTATCATGCATTGCTCCTTGTCCCATGATTTCCTTAACTATTACTACTTTTTTCTTATCTGGTCTTCTTTTCTGAACAAATTCTTCTTCATTAACTACTAAGCATTCATCCAAAGTCTTTAGGACTTCTCTTATTTCTTGAGTAATGAAATCTGAAGCTTTATGAGCTGCCAACGGTCCTGGTCTTTCCATGTTTGTATTAGCCTTTATTGTAACTTCAGTCTTAATAAATATATCTCCCTTATCTGGAGCCCCTGGTCTATTCCACATTATATTTTCTTCAAGAATTCCTTCTGATGAACCAAACTCACCTATTTGGACTCCATTTTCATCAGTACCTGTTACCATCATAATTACTCCATCAAGGACTCTAGTAAAACCTTGTCCTAATTTGCCTCCTTCTTCTTTCGTAGCTATTGGCTGAATATCCATTATGGTTTCAGAATAAGTATTGTATTTATCAGGTGTGATTATTTCAACTTTAATATTCTTAACTAATTTATCTACCTTTACTGCATCTTCCCCAATATTTTCTCTGATATATAGAGTTGTTCCTTCAATCTTAGTTTCTTCACCAAACTTTACTTCTGTTATATTAAAATGTCTTTTAACTAGTTTTCTAACTATTTTCTCAGGTTTTTTCTTAGGTTCTTCTACAACTATGTCCTTTATAGTTTCTTTAGCCTCTACTACAGGTGTAGATAGTCCAAATATTGGAACCTCAATGTCTATACCCTTACCCTCTGCAATTTTAATTTTAATTACTCCGCCATTTCCAGTAGATATAGCCGGTGTAGATTCTTGGGCATCAAATCCTTCTAGGACTTCTTTTGTTACTGGAGTTAAAGCAGGAGTATCTTTAGATAATTTCTTTCCTATGACTTCTTCCCTAGTAAGTACTTTATCATCAAGTTTAATAAGCAATGAATCCTCTAGTTTCTCAAAGTTCATAGGATTCTCCAGATCCTCTGCTGTTATTATATCTCCAGCTTTCATATTATTTTTAAATACTGCCTTTTCATTTCCATTATCCAATTCTATATTTTTAACTTCTGATTCTAAAGTCTTCATTCCCTCTAGTATTTCTGGAGTTAATGGTGTTAGTGAATCTATAGTTTTTAATACTTTTGCTCCTATAGCCTCTCCAATCTTTACTGGTGTTTCTGGTATAGTTAATAACCCAGAGTCTACAAGATCAGGAAATATTCCTGGATCCTCAAGATTACTTGCTGATATTATAGTTCCAGCTTCGACTCTACAACATACTACAGCAACTTCATTCTTTAGTTTTTCTGCTAATTCAGCACTTATTGCCATTTTGATCCTCCTTCAATGATTTATTCTTCCACTGGAAGTCTTCTAGATAATTCATGGTCTACAGTTCTAAATATATGATCTGTATGGTGATATACACCTACTCCCATTTTAGGTGCACAAGCCATTACAGTATTTGTACAATCACTGCAATTAGAAATTAGAACTCTTTTTGCACCATTTTTCTTTAAGTCCATTATACCTTGAACCTGCCCTGGGCAATGTCCTGGCGTTAGACATTTATTTGCACCTCGTATTTCCACAAGGTTCTTACACTTTGTAACTGCTACTACTTGAGACTTCATCTTTCCTGCTATATCTCTAAGTCTAGTTTCATCTGCACCACAGGCACATACCAATAATCCTAGGGGTCCTTCAAATTCTGGTAAAGGTATGGTAACTATGGCACCGCCAGATGTCTTTGTGACTACAGCTCTCTCAAGATCAGAAGCCTTTCCTGTATATGGACCTCCAATTATTACTTCTCCAAAATCTCCATCAATTCCACCACATTGTTCTATAAGTTTCTTTATTGGAGTACCTATAGGCATTTGGAAAAACACATTTGATTCTTTCCCGCTTTTAAGCTTTCCACCTATGGTAATGTCCTTATCTATTACAGGCTTTAAATCTTCAACAGCCCTTGTTAAATTCGCCAAAGTCTCTCCATTCATCACTACACATTTTGCCTCTATTGGAAGCTGAGTAGGCTCTAGCCAAGCACCAAATATCTCATAGATTATAGCTCTTTCTTCTCCCATTGGATACATATCCCTTAATTCTTTTACTTCTACATCATCTTTATCGCCAATAGCTTTTCTCAATGAATCTATAGCTTTTTTATTTTTAGCCTTTATCGCTATATATCCCTTTGGTGCTTTTGTAGCTTCCATGGCATATCTTATGCCTTTTAACACTATTTCAGGATTTTCTTCTAAAAGTCTTATATTATGGTTTAAAATTGGTTCACATTCTATGCAATTTGCAATAATATATCCATCTGGAATTTCAGATTGCAACTTTATATGAGTTGGAAAACCTGCTCCACCTGCTCCCACTATACCTGCCTCATAAGCTGTTTCTACTATACTATTGCATTTCTTTATTTTTATATAATCCTTATTGTCTAGATCTTCTGCTTCAATTTCTATATGTTCTTCTGTTATTTTTATAACTTTTCCAGACACACTTGTATGTATCTTAGCACCAAGACCATTAGGCTCTGCTATACATTGTCCCCTCTTTATTTCATCTCCCATATTTACTACAGGTGTACAAGGAGCACCTATATGCTGCTTTAAAGGAATTACATATAACTCCATAACTTCATCCTCCTACTAACAAATTATTGTCCACTTATTATATATGCAATTATCAGACCAACTTTAGAGAAAGTTATAATCTTTTTCTTATTTACTTGTTACAATTACTATAAATCTGTATTTTACAAGGTTTCAGTTATATGTTTTTTCGTTTAATTCCTTATTTGTTTGTTAATATTTTAGCATTTATAACCGTGATTTTATAATTAAGACCTATTTATGTCAGATTGTTGACATAAATAGGTCTTATATTTAATTTTTTATTATAGATAAATCTAATTAAGTTCTAATATTCATATTATTTATAGTTCAAAGCATTGGTATTGCTACATCTATCATTACAGAATAATTAATGTCAATTTTTGATACACCAATGTCATTTTATTGACACCCCAATATATAATATTAGAGATACTTAGTCAAACCATATAAATTCAATTTATAATATAAAGTTGATCTTTTTATATTTAGCAATTCTGCTGCCTGTACCTTGTTTCCCTTAGTTTTTTCCAATGCATTTATAATTATATTCTTTTCAAATTCTTCTACTGCTCCTTTAAAGTCAAAGGGAATCTTCCTATCTAAATCTATAAAAGATGTTACATTTGTACTATTGATTATTTCTATTGGAATATCCTTAGTCTCGATTTCATTGTCTTGAGATAGAATAACTAACCTTTCAATAGTATTTTTAAGTTCCCTTATATTTCCTTTCCAAGGATAATCTGTCAATACCTTCATGGCATCTCCTGTTATATATAGATTTTCCTTATTGTTTTTCTTTGAAAACTCCAATAAAAAATCTTTTATAAGCTCTGGAATATCTTCTTTTCGCTCTCTAAGAGGTGGGATAGATATGGTCACTACATTTAGTCTATAGTATAAGTCTTCTCTGAATTCACCATTCTCCATCAGTTTGTGTAAATCCTTATTAGTGGCAGCGATTATTCTCACATCAACTTTTATAGGTTTACCGCTTCCTACCCTATATACAATACCATCTTGTAAAACTCTTAAAAGTTTTGCCTGCATCAGTAATGGCATATCTCCTATTTCATCTAGAAATAAAGTCCCTCCATTAGCCAATTCAAATTTTCCTGGTCTCCCCTTTTTATATGCCCCTGTAAATGCACCTTCTATATAACCAAATAATTCTGATTCCAATAGATTAGATGGTATTGCACTACAATTAACAGGAATAAAGTCTCCTTTTCTTTCACTTTCTTCATGTATCGACCTAGAAAATACTTCTTTACCTGTTCCACTTTCTCCAGTTATAAGTACACTGGCATCAGTCTTAGCCACTTGTTTAGCTATGGTCATGGCATCTATTAATGCCTTAGATTTTCCGATAATTTTGCCAAAGAAGTATTTATCTTGAGTAATTTCCTTCATTTGCTGTTTTAATATCTCTACCTTTGTTTTTTCCCTATCTAATTCCATATATAAATTTGTAATTTCATTTAAATCTCGATCTGTAGATACAGCACCTATTAATTCTCCCTTATATATAAGAGGTATAGCAGATAGGATTACATCCGTCTCTCCTTTTGGATTATGCTTAAGATTTTGGAATGTCTTTTTTTCTTTTAATGCCCTTAAAAGTATGGGATCTTTGAAGAATTTTTCAATATGATTACCTACAATTTCCTTAGCTTTTATATTATATAGCTTCTCAGAGCTAAAATTCCAAAAAGTAACAATTCCTGATGTATTTATTACACATACTGCTTCATGAAGATTTCCAAGTATGAGCCTTAATTGAAGTTCTATTTCTCCAATATAATGTTCTGTCAGCTTAATCACCTACTTAGGTTATTTATTTTTATATATAATTGTATCATAAATAAATCTTAATGTACTTATATTCCATGGAATTATTATATTTGGATTAAAATAAATCAAATAGAATTTTAGCTTTTTATAATATTTTGGGTATAATAATATTAAGGGCGGTGAGATATGAATTATCTTATATTTTATGTAAAATGACATTAATAAATTAAGGGAGTTGGGATTATCGAAACGGATAGTGAAGACCCAGATGCTGATTATGACTTTACTATTTATCTAAGGGAAAACCTCAAATTATCTCATGAGTATAACCCTTATACAAAAGAAGTATTTTTAGATATTTTCGAAGTAATAAATGGTAGAGAAACTGCTATAGGTGAATTAAAAGGACATTTTTTCAACTTATGTAAGCTTTACAATGATAAGCAATTAGATAATATTATTTCTTTTCTTCATCAATATGATGAAGAAACTTTTGACATTTGTAATAGTTTAATTAAAGAGACATCATGCTATAAAATGAGATGTGAAAACATTTATCACCTAGACCGTTTTTTCATTTACCCAGAATATAGAGGTAGTGGTGTTGGAAGGCAGGTTTTAGATACTTTTGAGAAGAATATAGACTTATTTGTAAACAACAATGTTAGATATATAGGACTTTTCCCCGACCCTATTACTGAGGACTTAGAATATGATTCTATGGAGTCCATGAGTAAGGAAGAAAGAGATATAGCTGTTAAACATTTAAAGCATTTCTATTCATCTCTAGGATTTGTAGAAATGAAAACCAATTCAAATTATATGTATTTAGATTTAAATCATTTAAATTTATATAAGAGGCAGCTTGTCAATGAAGTCATTTATCAATAAAACCAGCTAAAAATAGCTGGTTTTACTTTATGATCTTTTTCTTAGTAATTTTTCCTTCTTTTTAAGATTTAATTGTTCTTTCTTTGCAGCAAACTTAGCTTCTTTCTGAAGCTTTATATAGTTATCCCACCTATCATGACTAAGTTCTCCTGTTGTCAATGCGGATTTAATTGCACAGCCTGGCTCCTTATTATGGCTACAGTCTTTAAATTTACATAATCTACTTAATTCTTCTATCTCCGAAAATGTAGTATCTAGTCCATCTTGAGTATTCCAAAGTGCAAGTTCTCGCATTCCAGGTGTATCTATTATCATAGTCCCATTACTTAATGTAATTAATTGTCTATGGGTTGTAGTATGTCTACCTTTACTATCATCTTCTCTAATATCATTAACCTTCATTATCTCTTTTCCAGCAAGAGCATTTACTAAAGAAGATTTACCCACACCTGATGAACCTAGAAATACTATGGTTTCCTTTGGTTTAAGATACTTCCTCAATTCATCTATACCTTCTCCAGTAACTGAACTAATATAGAAAATTGGTAGTCCTATGGCAATATTATCTATCTGTGAACTATATTCTTCAGTATCGTCAACTAAATCTGACTTAGTTAAAACTATCGCTGGGTTTGCTCCACTTTCCCATGCAATGGCAAGATACCTCTCAATTCGCTTTATATTAAAATCATAGTTTAAAGATGAGATTATAAATACATGGTCAAAATTAGCAGCAACCATCTGTTCTTTTTCATAATGGGAATCATATCTAGAAAATTTACTTTTTCTCTCTAATACATAGTGAATTATATCTTCTCCATAAGGATTTCCTTTAACTAAAACAAAATCACCTACAGCTGGATATATGCTATGTTTATCATTGTAAAATATAGATCCTTTAAGCCTTGCTCTTTTTTCTATATTATCATAGATTATTGTATACATTTCTTTGTGTACTTCAGTTATTCTCGCTGGTATAAGATCATCTTTATCTTCATTAATTAATTCTATTTGATTTTTAAAGTAATCTGTAAATCCATAATTGTCCATATTATTTGTCATGTAATTCCTCCAAATTCATTGATTTTCCGTTAATCTTTATATATTTAATATTTAAATTTACACTTAGTTTCATAAAACCCCACTCCTTTCAATTTATTAAAAATGGGCACAAAAATACCGTAGACAAAACCATCCATGGATATCTACGGTAATACTATCTAATTATTAAATTTTCAGTAGATGTGAAAGGTTGATTTCTACGGCACAAGGTTTGTTGCATAGCAAAAAAACATAGCATCAACTACCTATTCCTTGGCCAATATTTGATTTTATTTAAGTTTCACCATTGTCATTATTATCATATTCCATCAACTCCTCACTATTTATATAATTCAAGTATATAGATGAAAAATACCATTGTCAAGTATATGGCTTGTACTTATTAATATTTTTATATTCTTATGGTTAATAAATTAAACCAGGGATATAGTTTTATCTCTGGTTTATTGTAATTCTTATATTGTAGCTGGCTTTATTTTCCAATACTGGCCTTTCTTATAAGGAAGTATCCCAAAGTATAACAAATAACACTTAAAATCACTTCAATTATAAATACAGATCCTACGTTAAATATTGAATAAAGCCATAAATACATATTTGAAAACATTTTAATTGTCTTAATAGAAATAGAAATTCTAGCCAAGTTTAATCCCAAGAAAGCCATTACCCCAACTCCTATCCAAAGTTTATATCCAAATCTATATTGTAAAACTCCTAGAAGATTAGAGATAGAGAATAATGCTAGAAAGAATACTGACAAAGACAATATTATAAATAATATATTATCTGTTGCAATATTAAATATACCGAATTCTGTCATTAACTTATATCCTGAAACTTTAAAGAAATATTTTTCAATAAGATGTAACCCACCTTGGATAATTCCAAAGATTAAAGCTACTAGAATATTATTTACTATGGCAGACTTATAGAAATCTTTTCTTGTGGCTCCAAAACTAAGAGCGAGTGCAAAGTCTTCATAATACATAATAATCCCATATATTATTATATAAATAAATATAGACACCATATTTGCACCTATAAATGAAATTGACTCTCCACCCTTTGCATTAAGTCCATATACAATATTACCGTTATAGGATATAGACAATATACTGGACAGTAAATTAATTATTAATATAATTAACCAAAATGCGCCTATAGATTTTTTCAAATCACGATTTTGAAATTTAAATATCCTTTTAGTTGAATCCATTTGAATTTTCCTCCTTCATAATATTTTCAGTAAGATATATGAATAGTTTTTGAAGCGGTATATTACTTATTTCAATATTATTATTTCTTATATATTTCAATTCTTCCTCGGTAAACTCTCCATATATACCTACTATATTAGTGGAGCCAAATTCCTCTCTGTGAATTACCTTTTTATTATCTGTAACCTGGTCTATTACATCTTTACGACCAGATAAGAAGTAAGATTTTTCTTTAAGTTTACTTACCTCATCTTTTAATGCAACTTTTTCATTATTTAGAATGATGACCTCTTCAAATACGTTAGCTACTTCATCTATTAAGTGAGTTGATATGATTATTGTCCTTGGATTTTTTTCATAGTCTTCTAAAAGTAATTGATAGAACTTATATCTCATGGCTGCATCTAAACCTAGTGTGGGCTCATCAAACATGGTGAACCTTGCTCTTGAAGCAAGACCTATAATTAATCCCACAATAGTTTTATTTCCTGTTGATAGCTTCATCAGTTTTTTCTTTGTATTTAAATTGAATTCCTTAATTAGATAATCTTTATATTCTTCATCCCAATTCTTATATATTATACTGGCCAATGCCAATATATCTTTTACCTTTCTTTCCTTAATAGATTCTGGAAAGTTCTTAACTAAACATATTTCTTCCATGGCGCTGGAGTTTTCAAATATTTCATATCCATCTAATTTTATTTCTCCATGGTCTTTTAGAATTTGACCAGATATTAAATTTAATAGTGTAGTCTTACCCACTCCATTTCTTCCAAGTAACCCATAAATCTTATTTTCTTCAAGAGTTAAATCAACGTCTGTAAGAACTTTACTTCTTCCATAGGATTTATTTAATTTTTTTACTTCAATCACACTATTCCCCTCCCTTATATTCTTTAATAAATTCTACAATTTCTTCCTTTGTTATTTCAAGCCTACTGGCCTCTACCATTATATCTGGTAATATTTCTTTAAAGAATGATCCTTGTCTTTTCTTAATTATCTTCTTTCTAGCACCTTCTGCTACAAACATACCAATACCTCTTTTCTTATACAAAATTCCTTCATCAACTAAGATATTTAGTCCTTTTCCAGCTGTAGCTGGATTTATTTGATAAATCTTTGCAAATTGGTTTGTAGAAGGTGATTGCTCTTCTTCTTTTAAGTGACCCATCAAAATATCATTTTCTATTATTTCTGCTATCTGCACGTAAATAGATTTATCTGAATTTAGATCTAACAATTTAACACCTCCATGTTCATCAGTTGAACGGTTAGTTAGTTATGTAATTAAGTATATGGGCTTTTTTGTTTTTTGTCAATAGATTTTAAAAATATTATAAAATTTCTCTTGACATTAGATATATTCATGACTATAATAAACTTATAATCATTACAACTTAGCAATTGTTACTTTTAAGTATAGCATTATAGTCTTATATAAAGGATGTGAAATCTATGAATGGAACCTTTGAAGATTTAGTAAATGAGTTAAAGAATAAAAATATTCGTCTCTCTCATCAGAGGCTAAAGGTTTTAGAATATATAAATAATAATAAAACTCATCCTACTGTTGATGAGATTTACAAAGATTTACAAAAAGAAATTCCCACATTATCAAAAACAACTATTTATAACACATTAAATGCCTTAGCAGATAGTAACTTAGTAAAAGTCCTAACTATAGAGGACAATGAAGCTCGATATGATGGTAATACTAACGATCATGGACATTTTAAATGTACTTCTTGTAAAAAAATATTTGATTTTGATATAGATTTCGATTCAATGGCAATAGCTGGATTGAATAACTTCAAAATTCATAATAAGGATATGTATTTTAAGGGCTTATGTTCAAGTTGTAATAAAACTATGTAGGTTAAATAATTTTAAATATAATTATAAAAAATGGAGGAGAAAAAATGGAGAACAACAAAACTATTAAAAATCTTATGGAAGCATTTGCTGGAGAATCTCAAGCAAATAGAAAGTACTTAGCTTATTCAGAAAAGGCAGAGACAGAAGGAAAAACAAATGCTGCAAAATTATTTAAAGCTGCTGCTGATGCTGAAACTATTCATGCTCTTAGACACTTCAAAGTAGCAGGTAATATTGGAACAACAGCTGAAAACCTTGAAGATGGAGTAAACGGTGAAACTTTTGAATTCGAAACTATGTATCCACCTTTTGTAGAAATCGCTGAAGCTGAAGGTAATAAAGCTGCAGTACAAACATTTACTTATGCTATGGAAGCTGAAAAAGTTCACGCAGAATTATATAAAGAAGCTTTAGAAAACCTAGATAACGAAGAAGAAGTTTTCTACTATCTATGTCCTGTTTGTGGAAACATCGAAAAGTTTGTACCAGAAAAATGTAATATTTGTAATGTACCTGGTTCAAAATTTATTAAATATTAATTAGATAAAAAAATACCCTCATTTTAAATTTAAAATGAGGGTATTTTTTATATATTTTTTACTAAAATATTAGGTAGAGTATAATAATCAGTAACTCCAGATATTATATTGTTTTTTCCTATCCTAGTATAAATTCCAGCAAATCTTTCCTTGTACATAAAAAGACCAACTATGGATCTAAAGTCTTCTACTTTTATCTTTTTATCTTCAAATATAATATGCTCCCTAGTGAAAGGTATAAAGAATTCTTGATATAGATAGTCTTTATTAAAGGATTGATCTAATCTTTCCTTCCATTGCTCTTGTGTTAAATCTCTGCCTGCATATACTCCTTGAGAAGCATTTAGATCTAAAGGTTTCATTATATATTTGTCTTTATTATTTAAAACCTCATCATAAACACTTATATCTCCTTTAAATAATCCAGTAATAGGTATGTGTTTCTTTACAAATTCTATTTCTTCCTCCGATAAAAATTCCAATGTATCTTCATCATGTAATATCTTAAATATTATCTTATTGTGTACCACTTGAGATCTAATGGAGCCTATGGAGCAGAAAGCTTTGTTCTTATATGCTTCAATAAAATCTGGTATTTCATCTGCCTTTTCAATTAATTCAAATGTAACAATTCTTCTATATACCATATCTATTTTAGAGTCTTCAAAATATAGTCCTCCATCTCTATATTTTAAGTCCCTAGGATCTGCAATTATAGTATTATATCCTTTCTTTGTAAAAGCCGCTTTGAATACTTCAAACTCCTTAGATGTACCACTCTCAGTAAAATCTACTATGGCTACATTAGGCTTTTCTATTTCTTCATTCCACTGTTTAAATATACTAATACTATCATCAACCCATCTATCTATTAATTCAAATAGAGATAGATTATACTTCTTAGAAAAATCCTTTAGCCCTTCTGTTTGAAGCAATATATTTCCTATGGTATTATCTTCATTCATGGCAGAAGAGCCATCTGTATTTAATTCACAAAACTTAAAATTATCTTCATCTTTATAGAAAAGGTCAAATCTCCCTATGGGAACATTTATATCATAGCCATTATCCACCAAAATAAGTTCTTCTAATAGAGGACTGAATTCAAATTTTTCTCTAAATTCCTTAGACTCCAAATATCTATTAGTTACCTTATTAGTTATGGACATAAGCGTATTTCCAATTTTATTAAAGTTTTCTATATCCTTTTCAGTATAAAACATGGGATGATAAAGGAAAGGTACTGGTTTACCCTTATATATTGCAGTAGAGTTTGCCACCTTTTCCATTGTTAATCTATAATTTTTTTCATATTTTTCTGGATTAGATTTAATCAGGTCTATATAATTATCATTTACTTCCTTCCAGTTCATTACATCACCTCAATATTATTAATCAAACACCAATTTAAAGATTCTTTCTTTCCTAATTCCGATTTTTCCTTTGTAATTCCATAGGGGTTAGTTCCTGATAAAATCATTTCTTCGAGCGGCAACAAATATTTAACTTCGTCTTTATCTAAGCCTTTCTGTGCTAACTCCACTAAAAATTTACCTATTTCTAATACAGTTTTATCCTTTAATCTACCTTTTAATCCATTTTCTATAATATCTGCCTTAGACTTATTTACATCCTCCATAGTTATATCCTTAATATAATCATACACTTTATTTAAGTTTTCTTCATTATAGAATATTCCTTTGATTAAAGCTATTGCAGCAAAACTTAATGGATATGGCACTGAATCCATCATTCTAATTTCTATATATCCCTTAGTTCGTACATCTGGAAAAAACATAGTCAATAGGTGTTCTAATTCTTCTTTTTTATAATCTTCTGGATCAAAAAGTTCTTTTACCAGCTTGTCGCCAGTTGGTATTGCTTCCGTACCTTTCATTATAAATATAGGTGGTCTGTTGAGTATATATTCGGCATATTTTTTATATCCGTAATCATTATCTAAAGCATGCTCTACTACTCCTGATCTATCATTATCACAATTATTCCACACATCAGTTCTCAAGTTGTATTTATTCCATTTGTCTCCTTCAAAATAAAATCCGTTGTCAAATAAAGCATATAATACTGGAGCCAATCCATTTGCTACTCTAAACTTCCTTCTATAATCTTCCTCCGATTTATAGTCTATGGCTATTTGTAATGCCCCTGTACCCTTCATCATATTATGAGCATATTTTCCCTTAGTCTTAAAGTAATTAAACATAATATCATATCTGCCCTTTGGTAAAAGTTTTATATCTTCTATTTTAGTTTCGGGATGATATGACACTGCCATTAATCCTTGGTTTTTCTTTTGGAGTATTGGAGTAATTTCTTCTAGGAATTCTAAATATTCTTCTTCAATTTCTTTTATATTCTTTCTAGCTTCTATACTAAGTTCAAACTGACTTCCCGGCTCTAAGGTTATAGTTTTGTTTCCTTTATTTAGCCCAAGAATATATTCATTTTCATAGCTTCCTATCCAACCATTCTTTTCCAACTCATGCAATGTCTCAGCTATGCCATTTTCGCCATAATAGGAAATAGTCTTTAAAGTGTGTCTGTCTACTATAAAATGTTCAAATTCAACTCCAACTCTAAAATCCTCTATATCTTTTTCTCCATCTATAAAATATTCAACTATTTCTTGTATTTGTCTATTATAATCCATTTACTCCTCTCCCTTTAGGTCCTAATTATTCTCTTGAATATTAATACCCATTTATTCTAATTCTAATAATATAATAATACTATTAGAATATCCATGAATAAATGATATAATCTTAATATTAAAGATTTATTTGGAGGTGCCCAATGGTTGAGAAAATTAGAATAGGAATAGTAGGATATGGAAATTTAGGCCAAGGAGCTGAATTAGCCATCAGAGAAAATCCTGATATGGACCTTGTGGCCATATTTACAAGACGAAAGCCTGATATGTTGAATACAAATTCTAATGTAGTACATATCTCTGATATATTAGAATTTAAAGATAAGATTGATGTTATGATACTATGTGGAGGATCTTTAGTAGACCTGGATGAACAAGCACCGATGATAGCAAAACATTTTAACACTGTAGATAGTTTTGATAACCATGGAAGAATTCCTGAATACTTTGAGAGGATCAATAATGTGGCATACAATAATAAGAAATTAAGTCTTATATCTGTAGGATGGGATCCTGGGCTTTTTTCTCTTAATAGATTACTAGGTCAATGTATTTTACCAAATGGTAGGGATTACACTTTTTGGGGAGAAGGTTTAAGTCAAGGTCATTCAGATGCAATTAGAAGGGTTAAAGGTGTAAAACTTGGAGTACAATATACCGTACCAGTTAAAGAAGCTTTAGAAAAGGTTAGAAATTGTGAAGTTTTAGATGCTCCAGTTTGCAGCAGACATAAAAGAATATGCTATGTAGTATGTGAAGACAATGAAGATAAAGGTAGAATAGAAAAAGAAATAAAGACTATGCCAAATTACTTTGCTGGCTATGATACATCTGTATTTTTTATATCAGAGGAAGAATTCAACAAAACTCATAATGAAATGCCCCATGGTGGATTTGTCATTAGAGCGGGAAATACAGGTGTAGGACATAAACAAAAAATTGAGTTTAATCTTACTCTTGATAGCAACCCAGAATTTACTTCATCTGTGTTGGTAGCTTATGCTAGGGCAGTTTATAGAATGTCTTTAGAGGAAAAAATAGGAGCAATAACCATATTTGATATTCCTTTAGGATATTTGTCTCCTAAATCAATGGAAGATCTGAGGAAGGAATTGTTGTAATGGAGGTTTATAATGAAAAATATTGAATATGACAGCATAGACTACCAAAATGCATATAACGATTTAATGAATGAATTCAACGCTATTTTAGATTCATCTGATGATGGAATACATATTACAGATGGAAAAGGGATTACATTAAGATTTAATAAATCCTGTGAAAGAATAGATGGAGTCAGTGCAGATTATGTAATTGGAAAAAACATGGAGGAATTAGTTGCGGAGGGCATTTATTCGGAATCTGTTGCCCTTGCTGTTATTAGGGAAAAAAAGCAAATTTCAATGCTTCAGAAAGTTAATGGTAAGGAAGTCATTGGAACAGGTACCCCAATATTTAAAGATGGTAAACTTTACAGAATAGTTATTAATTCAAGAGATATAACGGAATTAAATATCTTAAAGAGAAACCTTAAGGAATCAGAGCTTATTAATGAGAAATATCAAAATGAGCTGCAACTTTTAAGTTCAAAGGATAATGCAGCCAATTCCAATATAATTTATAACAGCGAGAAGATGGACAAAATAATTGATTTGACCCTACGGGTTGCTAAAGTGGATTCAACAATTCTTATAGAGGGAGAATCAGGTGTTGGTAAAGGAATTTTAAGTCATTTCTTACATAAAAACAGCCTTAGGTACAATAATCCCTTCATAAAAATAAACTGTGGAGCAATCCCTGAAAACCTTTTGGAATCTGAACTTTTTGGATATGAAAAAGGATCTTTTACTGGTGCAAATAAGGAAGGAAAGGTTGGATTAATTCAACTTGCAAACGAAGGTACATTATTTCTTGATGAAATCGGTGAACTTCCTTTAAATCTTCAAGTGAAGCTTTTAAATGTAATTCAAAATAAGGAAATTACTAAAGTTGGAGGCAATAGTGTTATTCCTGTTGATATAAGAATAATTGCAGCGACTAATAGAAATTTATTTGAAATGGTTAAAAATCAGGAATTTAGAGAAGACCTTTATTATAGACTCAATGTTATACCAATTACTATTCCCCCACTTAGAGAAAGAAAAGAGGATCTACCCCTATTAATTAAGCATTTTCTAAATACATTTAATGCAAAGTATAATTATAACAAAACGATAAGCCCTGAAGCTATGAAACTTTTATTAAATTACAATTGGCCAGGGAATATAAGAGAAGTGGAAAATTTAATCGAAAGACTTCTTGTTACATCTAATGATGATTTGATTAGTAAATATGATATTATTGATCATCCAATATTTAACATGTTAGATTCTGTAGATATGGAGTTTTGTAAGGATAAAAATTATAAAACTATTATCGAAGAATTTGATAGAAAGCTTCTTCTTGAAGCAATGAAAATTTGCAAAAGCACGGCAGAAATGTCTGAAATCCTTGATCTGGATTGTAGTACTATTAGAAAAAAATTTAAACGTTTAAACATTAAACTGGAATTTGATAAGGAATAATTTCCTCGGAGGAAATTATTCCTTATCAATTTCAGGCGTTAATTTTATAACAACTTCAAGATATTTTTTAAGAATATAGATATTTAGGAGGAAAATATTCCTTCTAAATATAATATGCTAATGCTATACCTATTGATTTTGCATATTATTTTATTGGCATGAAAAATGCAATAAGTAATAGACAAATAAAAAGGAGGTTTTAATTATGAACAAAAAAGAAATTAAACAACCAGCAACAGCATTTGCATCACCTAGATTCTGTAATACAGGAAATTTTATGAGAATGGAAAGAGTTAATAGTGCCGAAGGTTTAGATTTCGCTATTTATGGAGTTCCTTTTGATACAGCTTGTTCCTATCGTTCAGGAGCTAGATTTGGCCCTCAAGCTATTAGGAATATTTCAGTTATGATGAAGACTAATAACCCAATTCATGAGGTTAATATATTAGATTACTTAAAAGGTGCCGATATGGGTGATGTTAATATTATACCAGGATATATTCACCCTACTTACGATGCAATTGAAAAGTTTGCAACAGAAATTATAGAAGCAGGTGCTATACCAATTGCATTAGGAGGAGATCACTCAATTACCTTAGCTGAATTAAGAGCAATAGCTAAAAAACATGGCCCTGTAAGTCTTATCCACTTTGATTCACATGCTGATATTAATGATGAAGTTTTCGGTGAGAAATACAACCATGGAACACCTTTTAGAAGAGCAATTGAAGAGAGATTAATAGACCCTCATAAATCCGTTCAGATAGGCATGAGAGGATCATTATATGATGCAGGAGAGTTTAAATTAGCCGCAAGCCTTGGACTAAGAACTATTCCAAGTCATGAAGTAAGAAAAATGGGTATTGATGCAGTTATTGAAGAAATTAAAGAGAGAGTTGGCGATAATAAAGCATTTTTAACTTTTGATATTGATTTCTTTGACCCAGCTTATGCACCAGCAACTGGAACTCCTGAGGTAGCAGGTTTCACTTCCTTAGAAGGACTTACATTCATTCGTGGATTCGAAGATATTAATTTTGTTGGATTTGATATAGTTGAAGTAGCCCCACCATATGATCATGCAGAAGTTACATCTTTGCTTGCAGCTAATGTTGTTTTTGAATTCTTATCAGTTTTAGCTCTTCAGAAAAAGATTGGCAAAAGATAAGAGAGGATGATAAATGTGGATCTTTTAACCCCTAAAGAAATTAAAGAAAAAGATTTGGATTTAAATGATTTATCCATACTTGATTCCTTTTCATTATCAAAAGCGGATCATACTAAAGGATTAATAAAATCTATATTTTTTTCATTAATAGCAGTTTTTATATTCTTTATACCAATTACATTCAATGGGAAGACCGATATGGTATTTGGTATAATGTATGGTAAGATGATGGAGTTAACTGGAAACTTAGGATTATGGATTGTTACCTTAGTAGTATTAGGCACTGGACTTTTAAGCTCCTATGGTAAGTATATAGCAAAAAGTGGAAGAATCCATGATTACTTCGAAGGTGATTCTAAAGTTCATCCTATCTTGTACCTACTTGGTGGATTTTATGTACTAGCATATACTTTAAATGCAACAATGGGGGTGCAGCTACCAGAAATAATCGTAGGCTCTTCAACAGGAGGAACCATAGTACCAGCTATAGTTGTTGCAGTTTTTTGGATTATTATTGTAAGTTCAGTAACTATGCCATTTTTATTAAATTATGGTATAGTAGACTTTGTTGGGTCATTATTAGAACCACTGATGAGACCGGTATGGAAGGTTCCTGGCAGGGCAGCTGTAAACGCCATAGCATCTTTTGTAAGTTCTTCGTCTGTAGGAGTATTAATAACTAGTAAGTTATATAAACAGGGCGTATACACTGAAAAGGAAGCAGTTCTTGTTGTTACTGGATTCAGTGCGGTTAGTGTTGGATTTGCATATATGGTAATTGAAACAGCTGGATTAGCAGACAGGTTTCTTCTTGTATATTTCTCATCTTTAATGTTGACATTGGTTGTTAGTGCAATCATGGCAAGAATTCCACCCTTTAGTAAGAAAAAGGATGTTTATATTAATGGAAAGATACAAACAAAAGAGGATATTATAAACGCAAAGCCTACAAATAATTTACTTACGGCAGGTATTACAAGAGCCTCAAAGAAAGCATTAACGGCTCCTAGTCTAGGTAAAGAAATACTTGTAAGTCTTAAAGAAGGGTTTGAAGTATTACCAAAAGTATTATCACTACTTGCGGCAGTTGGTGTTTCATCTTTAATAATTGCAGAAACTACTCCAGTATTTGTAATTTTAGGAAAAGCATTTGAGCCACTGCTTAATCTATTACGTGTTCCAAATGTAGAATTAATAGCACCTAGTTTCCCTGTAGGTATTGCAGAAATGTTTCTTCCTGTATTACTTATAAAAAATAATATTGCTTTAATCGATGCAGGTGCAAGATACCTTGTAGTAGCAGTATCCATTGTACAAATAATATTTTTCGCAGAAACAATAGTTGTAATGATGTCCTCAAAGCTTCCTCTAAAGCTTTGGGAATTAGTTGTAGCATTTGTTGAAAGAACATTTCTGGCTATTATATTTGGATCAATATTAATGCATTTATTCTTTTAACTATATTTAATAAATCAGAAATAATTAATAAGGGTCAAATAGGATTAACATATCCTAATTTACCCTTATATTTTTATATCTTTCTATATTGTCGTCACTTAAAAATTCATAAGCATTATTTATCTGTTGAAATATTGTAGTAGCATCTGGTGATTTATTTAAATCTGGATGGTATTCCTTTGCCTTTTTTCTATAAGCAAGCTTTATTTGGTATTTATCTGAATCATAAGGAACACCTAGTAAATCGCAACTCTTTTCATATTTATTTTTGAACTCAACATTTGGATTTACATAAGTATTTCCATATCCTGTATTCTGATAGTTGCCGCCATAATTACTATATCCGCCATATCCACTGCTTCCTCTTTGGGAGTTTTGATATTCTGCCCATTGTCTAAACCTTTCCTCCCATTCTCTTTGCTGTTCAGCTTGCCTTCGCTGCTGTTCTCTTCTTATCTTTTCTTCTTCTATCTTTCTATATTTTCTACCATATTCATTAAATGTTCCAAATTCTGCCTTTTTACCTTTTATAAAATTATCTGCATGGTCGAATAAATATTCAGTTACCATATATTTTACATATTTTAAGTAGGATACAAACTTTGTCCCTAGAATTGGAAATATAATAAGAAATAAAATTCCAAAAAAAGTTAAGGGATTGAGTAGCAAGGCGGGTCCTAACATCATAATTAATAAGCAACCACCCATGGATATAAGACCTACTACTCCCCTTCCTACACTTATTACAATTCCAACTATAAGTTCTACAATACCAATAAAAACATCAAATATTGCAGAAGTAATACTGCCAACTCCATATAAAGTTTTACCCCATGCTTTTTTTAATATATTCATATAGTATTAAACCTCTCTTTATTAATTAGTTCTATGTCCTTTGTTCAAACTTTTCCTTACACTTTGGACAAGTAACCATGATTTTTCCTTTTTTCTTTGGTAATCTTAAGCTTGCATTACAATTTGGGCACTTAATATATTTATGAGTTTTAAAGTCCCTTACCTTGCTTTGAGTTCTTTTGAACCGTGAATAAAGGGGACTCATAAAAATTGCAAACTTATAGTTTTCCATTCGACGTTTATTTATATTTTTAGAAAATATTCTATATATACTTATTACTAAGGGAATATATCCAATATAAATTAGTATAGGAATATTAATTAATCTAGCCAGTAAAGTCAAAATTAAAGCTAAAAATGTTAATACCATTGAAAGTTGATCTCCGCCATATCGACCAGCCATAAACTTATTTAACCATTTCATATACATTGCCCCTTATCTATATTTTGTTAATATTTTACTATTAATACCCTAACTTTGCAATATATCTCATATCATTTAATTAAATACTCTACAAACTTTCTAGATGCCGGAGAAAGAGAAACACCTCTTAATGAGCAAATTCCAATACTTCTTTTGGGAATACTTTCAGTAAGATTAATTTCATATAGTCTTCCCTCTGATAAATAATCCTCTGAAAATTCCTTAACTACACAGGCCAAGCCTAAGCCTATTTGTGCAAATTCCAACAGCAAATCATGGGACCCTAACTCAATCTCTGGATTTATTTTTATACCCTTGGAAAAAAGATATTCCTCTACATATTGCCTCGACCTAGATCTATTATCTAAAAATATTAAAGGATATTTTAAAAGTTCACCATATGTAATAGGTTTTGAAACTAAGTCTTTATATTTCTCTCCACCTATAAATATATCATGAATGTCTTTACATTTTCTTATATATAGTGAATTATCTTCTATTGGCAGATTGCATATTCCGATATCTATTTCACCTGATTTTATCAAATTACGAAGGTCATCTGTAGTCCGATTAATTATTTTCAATTTAATTTTGGGATAGTCTCTATAGAAACTCTCCAGATATGGTAATAAGTAGTACCTAGAGATTGTATCACTAACTCCAATTTTTAACTCCCCTTCATTTAAATTCCGTGATTCTTTTATTTTCTTTTCCCCTGTGTCCAATAAACTAATTGCTGAACTAGTATATTCAAATAAAACCTTTCCCTCATTTGTAAGTCTTACTCCCCTTGGAATTCTAGTAAAAAGTCTTACTTTCAGTTCGTCTTCTAGTTGTGCTATAGATTGACTTACTGCAGGTTGTGTCATATATAATTCTTTAGCAGCCTGTGAAAAGCTTCCGCACTCAGCTACTTTATTAAATATTTTATAAAGTTCTAACCTGATAGACATATAACCACTCCTTATATCTATTATATCATATACCTATTTTACTTATACCATAAAATATTATATATTAAAAATATAGAATATGAAAAGGAGCGATATAAATGGAAAGAGTAGTAGGAACTGTTATTAGAGGTTTAAGAACACCTATTATTGAAGAAGGAGATAATATTGTAAATATAGCAGTTGACTCTGTAATTAAGGCTTCCAAAATAGAAAATTTTACAATTCAAGATAAAGATATAATTGCTATAACAGAATCCCTTGTTGCTCGTGCCCAAGGAAATTATGCTGATATTGATGATATTGCAAAAGATATTAAAGGAAAATTCAGTGGTGAAACTATTGGTGTAGTATTTCCTATTTTAAGTCGTAATCGTTTTGCCACTATATTGAGGGGCATCGCTAAGGACGTAAAAAAAATAGTATTAATGTTAAGCTATCCTTCAGATGAAGTAGGAAATCATTTGGTAGACATAGACACGCTTGATTCAAAAGGAATCAATCCTTGGACAGATACATTAAGCGAAGATGAATTTAGGGAGTGCTTTGGATATACTTTTCATCCCTTTACTAATGTAGACTATATTGAGTATTATAAATCAATAATAGCTGAATATGGAACTAATTGTGAAATAATATTCTCCAACAATCCAAAAACTATTTTAGACTATACTAAAAATGTAATTGTATGTGATATTCATACTAGATTTAGAACTAAAAGATTATTAAAGGAAAATGGAGGAGAAAATATTTATGGACTTGATGATATCCTTACTTCATCTATAAACGGCAGTGGATATAATGAAAAGTATGGTTTACTTGGCTCAAATAAGTCAACAGAAAATAAAATCAAACTATTTCCTAGGGATTGTCAACCGGTTGTAGACAATATTCAAGAATTGATTAAGGAAAAAACAGGTAAAACTGTTGAGGTTATGGTCTATGGGGATGGTGCCTTTAAAGACCCAGTGGGAAAAATCTGGGAACTGGCAGACCCTGTAGTCTCTCCTGCTTACACTCCTGGTTTAGAAGGAACTCCTTCAGAAGTAAAATTAAAATATTTAGCAGATGATAAATTTGCTGATTTACAAGGAGATGAATTAAAATCAGCTATATCTAAGTATATTGAAAACAAAGAATCTTCTCTTGCTGAAAATGCCACATCTCTGGGAACTACTCCAAGAAAGCTTACTGATTTAATAGGTTCCCTTTCAGATTTGACCTCTGGAAGCGGAGATAAAGGAACACCTATAGTTTATATCCAAGGATATTTTGATAAGTATACAAAATAATCATATTTATCTACTTCCTGATTACAACGCAACTAAAGTTATTACTCGAACAATAAAATCCCCTATAACACTTGGTTATAGGGGATTTTACTATTTAACTCTAACATAATCTACATATTTATATTCTAAATCATCTTGTTTATGCACTTCTGATTCTTTTACTATTTTCCAATCATCTAATAAGTCTAAGTTTGGTATGAAAGTATCTGCTTCTTCAAAGGATTTGAATATCTTAGTTATATATGCTTTGTTACAATAGGAAATGGTTTGCTTAGCAATTTCTCCTCCCCCTATTATGAAGTTCTCCATCTCATTATTAGGATTTAATTCCTTCAATAATGGAAATAAAGCTTCCAAGGAATTAATCACAACTGCACCTTCGGCTTTATACTTTTCATCTCTAGTTATTACTATATTTATCCTATTAGGCAATGCTTTTCTGTCTGGTAAAGACTCGAATGTTCTTCTGCCCATTACAATAATATTTCCCTCTGTAAGTCGTCGAAATCGCTTTAAATCTTCTGATATTTTATATAGCAAATCTCCATCATATCCAATGTTCCAGTTGTTGTCTACCGCAAAAATTAATATCATATATCCTCCTATAAATTATTTATTATATAGTTTTATTTTAGAATCCAGATACTATTTCCTCATAGCTTTTTATAGCATATTCTCTACCTGATTTAGTTAATTTTATTATATCATCTTTTATATAGATTTTCTCCTTATCTTTAAGTTCTTCTATTATTAATTTCAAAAATTTCTCATTCCATTGCAGATGCCCTCTAATGGTATAAATCCCACTCTCCAAAGCTTCATCTTCTTTGCCCTCATGATTATATATATGAAACATTAAAGATTTTCCTGCGAATTCTATTTTTTGTCGTTTTCTTCGACTAACAATAGTTAATAGCCCTCTGCTAGGTGAAAATATAAACACTAATAAAAATACTACTCCTGTCATAACTGCCATAGAGCCTGCTATGGAAACATCTAAAAGAGATGCTAACTGATACCCTAAAATTCCATTTAATCCACCAATCAATCCACTTAAAACAATCATGCTTTTTAGATTATCTGTAATCAGATATGCTGTGACTGGAGAACCTATCATAAAAGCAATTACTAGAATAGAGCCTACAGATTCAAAAGCTCCAACAGCAGTTATTGAGACTATGGTCATCAAACTATAATGTATTAAAGAAGGTGAAAATCCTAAAACAGTTGCTAATGCAGAATCGAATGTTACTATTTTGAGCTCTTTAAAGAATATTATTACAAATAAAAGATTTATTATTAAAATACCTCCCATGGAATAAATTGCCTTCGCTCCTATATCTACTCCAAACACTTTCATACGATTGAAAGGTGCAAAGGCAAGTTCTCCTAATAATACAGAGTCTGTATCTAGATGAACTGAACTAGCATATCTAGATATAATTACTATGGCTATACTAAAAAGCAGAGGAAATACTATTCCTATGGCAGAATCTTCAGATACTAGCTTAGTATTATTTAACATCTCTGTTAAAAATACAGTAATAACTCCCATTAAAGCAGCTCCTACTATTAAAAAAGGAGAGGTTAAACTATTTACCATAAAAAATCCAATTACTATCCCTAATAAAATCGTATGGGTTATAGCATCTGACATCATAGACATTTTTCTAAGAACTAAAAATACGCCTGGAAGAGAGCATGCTACTGCCACTATAACCGCTATAATTTGAATCTCCATTTGTGGTGACATCTATAACTCCTCCTTTTTAAAATAATTTTCCACATATTCTAAGCCCTTTTCAGTAATTGCCCATTTATTGAAATAATCCTTCTTAGCAAGACCTCTGCTTCCTAAGGATTCTAGTTTCTTTGTAAGTTCTTTTGCTGATTTTGCAGTCATAGATTTATCTGGTTTTATTATAGAGATATTGTGACTATGGTTTAAATCTTCATGATTCATAGCTAAATGATAGAGATTCACCAGTACTTGGTCTTCATTTATGGTCCTTTGCTTCTTTCTATCTCTGAAATATTTCCATATCAACCCTCTATTAGGTGCAAAACATAAACTAAAAATTACTATTATACTTATAACTATTACTATCATTGGTCCCGTAGGTAATTTTGAAACTAAAGAGCTTAATATAGTACCAATAACTCCTGATATTGCTCCAAATAGGGCTGATAAAACTACCATAACAGATAATTTATTTGTCCACTGTCTAGCAGCTACAGCTGGTGCTGTAAGCATAGCACTCATTAAGATAACTCCTACAGTTTGCAATCCTATAATAATAGCTGTTACTATCATAATAAAAAGCAATCCGTTTACTCTCTGTGAAGAGAATCCAAGACTTTCTGCATAATCCCTGTCAAAGGATACTATCTTGAATTCCTTCCAAAATATAAGAACCAATGCTATCAAAACTATTCCCAATATGCCCATTATTTCTATGTCTCTTTTTAGAAAAGTAGATGCCTGACCAAAGATAAATTTTTCTAAGCCTGCTTGATTTGCATTGGGTATTTTTTGAATATAGGTTAAAAGAACAATACCACCTCCAAAGAATACCGATAATATCAATGCTAAGGCACTATCAAATTTAATTCTTGAATATTTTACTATGGAAAGAATAATAAATGTAGATAATAATCCTGAGATCAAAGCTCCTAAAAGAAGTATCTCTGTCTTTTTACTTTGAGTCATTAAAAATGCCAATGCAATTCCTGGTAAGGCAGAGTGAGAAATTGCATCTCCCAACAAACTTTCCTTCCTTATAACAGCAAAACTTCCTAAAATTCCTGATATTATCCCTAGAAGTGCAGAGCCTAAGGATACAATCTGTAGAGTATAATCTGTTAATATCATATTTAACAATTTTCTCACCTACCTCTTTAAAATTTGCCCTGTACTTCTATAAGTCTTTCTTAGATTTTCATCTGTAAACACTTCACTAACAGGTCCACTGGCCATAATCTGAGTATTTAATAATACCACCCAATCAAAATATTCTTCCACAGTTTGAAGGTCATGGTGAACAACTATTATGGTCTTTCCTCTTTCCTTCAATTCCTTTAAAATGGATATTATGGCCTTTTCGGTCTTAGCATCTACACCTTTAAATGGCTCATCCATAAAGTATATATCTGCATCTTGAACCAATGCTCTTGCAAGAAATACTCTCTGCTGCTGTCCTCCAGATAACTGTGATATTTGTCTATCTGCAAATTCTATCATATTTACCTTTTCCAAGGCTTCTCTTGCTTTTTTCTTATCCTCTTCCTTAGGTCGTTTTATCCATCCTATTTCCCCATATCTCCCCATAAGAACTACATCTAAAACATTTGTAGGAAAATCCCAGTCTACAGATTCAGACTGAGGTACATATCCTATATGTTTTCTCTGGGACTTATAGGATGCTCCATTAAATAATACATTTCCTGATACTGGCTTTATTAAATCCAACATAGCCTTTATTAATGTTGATTTTCCCGCTCCATTAGGACCTACTACTGCCATTAAAATGGATTTCGGTATATTAAGATCAACGTCCCATAAAACTGGTTTTGCTTCATAGGCAACTGTCATATCTTCAACTTCTATTATATAATCAAAATTCATATTTCATTCCCCCTTGCTATTTATCTGATTATTTTAAGGCATCGATAATTGTATCTATATTTGCTTTAAATGTTCCTATATAGGTTTCATCATCAGTTCCTGCATCACCTGTGGAGTCTGAATAAAGTTCTCCTCCTATTTCCACTTCAAATCCCTGAGCCTTAACAGCTTCTTGCAATGCTTCAATACTCTTTCGTGGCACTGATGACTCAACAAATATTGCCTTTATCTTCCTCTCTACAATAAACTTTGCCAATTGACGAACATCAGATGTCCCTGCTTCTGATGCAGTACTTATGCCTTGCAATCCTTTAACTTCAAACCCGTAGGCATTCCCAAAATAATTAAAAGCATCATGTGCAGTTATAAGAACTCTATTTTCCTCAGGAATTTCAGATATTCTTTGATTAATATATTCCTCAAGCTTATCAAGCTCTCCTAAGTATTTTTCTAAACTAATATCAAAATCCTTTGCATGTTCTTCATCTAGTTCTTTGAGTCCTTCTGCCACAGTTTTTGCAGCTTCCTTCCAAAGCTTTACATCAAACCAAATATGAGGGTCGAAGCTTCCAGGACTTGAAACAAAATCAATAAAGCTTGATTCATCTATACCTTGTGTTACTGCTAAAATTACTTTCTCACTATCTTCTATATTTTCAAATATCTCTCCCATTTTTCCCTCTAAATGAAGACCATTATAAACTACCATATCTGCATTTTGCATTAGTTTAACATCTCCTGCACTTGCTTTATATAAATGAGGATCAACTCCTGGTCCCATTAATCCTTGAACACTTACATATTCTCCTCCAATGGATTTTACAAGATCTGCTACTAAGGTAGTAGTGGCTACGACCTTATATCCAGTATCATTCTCCTTATTTGGATTTCCACATCCTGATACAAAAGTAGTTAATATAGATACTACCATTATTAAAATCAATATCTTTTTCATTACTTATTCCTCCCTTATTATTTTTGACCCATGGGGACATACCTCAGGATAATTCAAATATTCATCCAATTTTTCTTCTAGCTTTTTATTAGTTACATGCTCTAGTTTCTCTGCTTCATCATGTACTTCCTCAGAATTATATCCTAGTTTCTCCACAAGAAAAACCTCCCACAGAAGATGTCTCCTTCTAATTTTCCTAGCTTCTGTAGCTCCATATTCTGTAAGTTTTATACCTTGATACACTGTATATTCAACATAGCCATCTTGTAATAGCTTTTTTATCATCTCTGATACAGAGGGAGGTGATATATTAAGTGCTCTAGCTATATTCTTATTGCTAACCTGCTCCTTGTCACCACCTAGCTCATAAATCGCCTTTAAATAATCTTCTTTATTTATGTTCATAATCTTCCTCCGTAATTGTATTAAGTTAGGCATGCCTAACTTATGTATATAATACCCTCTTTTAATAGAGTTAACACAATATATTTAAAAATAAAAAAGATAATCTCTGCTCAATACAGAAATCATCTTCTTATTTGTATTATAAATTAAAATTCTTCGCTAATCTATTGATTAAGTTTTTCACTTCTGCTTTTTCAAAATAATAGGATAAGCTTAGTTCAGATGTGCAGAATTTCTTATATTTTATACCAGATTCTTTTACTATATCGAATATCTCTGATGTGACCTTAGCTTGATTTATTCTCCCAGTACCTACTATGGATATTCTAGTAGTATCATTTATTTCCACATCTATAAGTCTATCTACATTGTTTACTATATCCTTCTTTATGGAGGGGAATAATTTCATATACTCTTTTGAGCATATAAAGGATATATTTATATCTTCATCTATTAAATTATTTTCTGCCATTCCAATATCTAAATTATATCTCCCTAATATTCTAAATACATTAGATAATTTGTCTATTTTGTTTGGAATATTTTTTATCCTTACTTCTACTTGGTTATCATCTACCATCAATGATAATATTTTCAATTCTTCCATGCTTTCCCCTCCTATTCTGGTTCCCAATTGGTCTTTAAAGCTATCTCCAACATATATTGGCACGTCATATCTCTTTCCCAAGGCTAAAGCTCTTTTATCAACTACCTTAGCACCTAATCTAGCCATTTCCAAGGCAATATCATAATTTATTTTTGATATTTTACAAGGCCCTTCGTATAATCTAGGATCTATGGAATATATTCCATCTACATCTGTATATATTTCACAAGGACAGTTAAATTTAGCAGCTAAAGCTACAGCAGTAGTGTCAGAGCCTCCCCTTCCCAAAGTTGTAATATCTCCTTTTTCATTAACACCTTGAAAACCTGCTATAACTACTATATTGCCTTCTTCTAAATATTTGTTTATTATACTTTTTTCAATATCTTCTATACTGGCCCTAGTATAATTTCCTTTAGTATTTATTCTAGCTTGTGTTCCTGTCAAAGAAATAGCTTTATGCCCCAAATTATTTAATGCCATGGATAATAAGGATATTGTCTGTTGTTCTCCTATGGACAACAATACATCTAATTCTCTTTCTATAGGATCTGAAGATATTTCTTTTGCTAATTCAATCAATCGATCTGTAGTCTTTCCCATAGCTGAAACTGCAACTACAATATTTTTAGCAGTTCTCTTTCTTTCAATTATTTTTTTAGCTACTTGAATAATTTTATCAGTAGTTTCTAAAGAACTCCCGCCATATTTTTGAACAATCATGAAATCACACCCTTTTTATACTTCTAATCTTGCAGTGAAGTAATCTTTCTTATCTATCTTAAATAAATCTGTCATTCTTTCTAATTTTTCTTTTGATATGGATTTAGTTGTAAATATAATGCCCTCTTTCTTCTCAATCATATTTTCTATAATCCCATTTTCCTTAATATATTTTTCTATTTTATCTTCAGTATTTTCTCTAGTGTCAATTCTCATATAATATTTTCCTTTATATAATCTGTTCATATTATCTAAATCTATATTCACTCCCAAACTCATTTTTGGATAAGTATTGGTTGTAATGTCTATTAAATCACTTAATACTGCATTAGCTGTAGGAAATCTCCCGGCACCTTCTCCAAAAAACCTTAATTCTCCAACCATATCTCCTATAAAAGAAACTAAGTTTTTAGCATTATCAACTTTTCCCAGATAAGAATCCTGACTCAAAATAACTGGCTCAACAGAAGCATAGTATTTATTATTATTTAAGACTGCTGTACCTAACAATTTAATCGTACAATTCATGTTTTTTATATTTTTTATATCTTTAAAATTTATGCTATTGATGCCATAGCATGAGATATTATCTTCATTTATCCTATCTTTAAATGCAATCGTAGATAAAATTCTAAGTTTTCTTCTAGTATCATAACCTTCAATATCATCAGTAGGGTCTGCTTCTGCATAACCTAAATTTTGACTTATTTCTAGGGCTTCTTTGAAACTTAAATCATCTGTTACCATCCTTGTCAGTATATAATTAGAAGTCCCATTTAAAATCCCTCTTATTTCCTGTATTTCATTTATATTTATTTGCTCCTTTAATGGTTTTATAATTGGGATTCCTCCACCTACACTAGCTTCATATAGAAAAAGTCTGTTATTTTTTCTTGCTAAATCTGTTAACTCCTCTAAATATTTTGCTACTACAGCTTTATTTGCTGTGATCACATTCTTTCCTCTACTTAATGCTTCTTTTATATATTCATAGGGCTTATCTAAACCACCCATAACTTCAATAATTACATCAATACTATTGTCTTCGATTATTTCATGAATATCTGTAGTAAGCTTTCTTCTATCTATTTCAATATCTCTTATCTTCTCTATGTCCTTTACCAGTATCTTAGATATATTAATTTCCTTTTTTATAAACTTTTCTAAATAATCTTTTCTCTCTTCTAATATCTGGACAATACCTATTCCTACTACTCCCAATCCTAATAACCCAATATTTAACATTGCTACACCCCTTTTCTTACACTAAACAATATCTTATCCAGTTATCCATTAATATCTGTGAATGATTCCTCCATGTATTTCTAGGTACTAGAGAAAAATCATCATTGGGAAAATAATTTCTAGGCAAATCAGGTGCTAACCCTTTATTTCTATCCCTTTTATATTCATTTTCTAAAGTATCTGTATTATATTCTGGATGTCCTGTAATATATATTGCCTTTCCTTCTCTTTCAGCCAATATATATATTCCCACATCATTAGATTTAGATAAAACCTCTAATTCCCTTATATCTCTTATATCCTCCTCCCTAATTTCAAAATATCTAGAATGTGGGGAGATTATTTCTTGTTCAAGCCCTTTAAATAATAGAGAATTTCTTCCTATGATTTCATGACTAAATATTCCTACTACCTTTTTATCAATGATGTGTTTAGGTATTTTATAGTTATAATATAGTCCTGCTACTGCTGCCCAACATAGATATATAGTGGACTTAACATATTTATTAGAATAATCCATTATAAGCTTTAACTCATTCCAATAAGATATATCATCAAAATCCACAAATTCTAAGGGGGCACCTGTCATTATCATTCCATCATAGTTTGTATTTTTTATTTGCTCTAATGTTTTATAAGCTCTTTCTAGGTAATTCAAGTTTGTATTTTTAGGTTTATGTGATCTTACATATAGAAAATCTACCTGTATGTCTACAAAACTATTTCCCAATAATCTTAATAGTTGATATTCAGTATCCAATTTATTTGGCATTAAATTTAATACTAATACCTTTAGAGAATCCTGAGAGTCGCCTTGAAGATCAATGTCTATATTATCCTTTCTTAATAAATCTATTGCTAAAATATTTTCATTGATTACTAAACCCATATATTAGACCCACCCATATATACTAATCTCAAGCCTTCATTTAAATATTCGATTTCCTTTTTCATCTTTTACTCCCCCTTTTATAATTGAAAAATCCCTTCTAAGATAAGAAGGGATTTTTTATATAAAAATATAACTCCACTTCTTATCTCTCAGTTTTCACCGCAGGAATTAGCACATTTTTTAAGCCATAGCTTAAAACTGTTGCTGGGTTTCATTGGGCCAGTCCCTCCACCACTCTAGATAAGAAAATATTAAATTGTAATTAAAAAAACCTTCTTAGCTAATGCTAAGAAGGTTGATTTTCTATGAAATCTCTCTTATCGGCATTAGCAGAACCACCTTGTTAAATAACAGGTTGGCGTAGGGTCATAGAGCTAATTCTCTACCCTAACTCTTGATAAGTAAAGCTATTAAGTTATTAATCATATTAGCATAGGGGTCTAAATATGTCAACAATATTTTTCCTATGCTTTAAAATTATATATTGGCCTTATTATATCTACAATCTTGGCAGTTTCAGTAATATTATTGAGTATTTCTTCTATAGGCTTATAGGCAAAAGGCGATTCATCTAATGTGTATTCATTTACTGATGTAGAATATATACCTTCCATACTTTTTCTAAAATCATCTAAATTAACAGATTCCTTTGCAACATTTCTGCTCATAAGTCTTCCTGCACCATGGGGAGCTGAATAGTTCCAATCTGGATTTCCCTTTCCTATGGCAACTATGGAACCATCTCGCATGTTTATAGGGATTAAAACTTTCTCTCCCTCATAAGCTGATATAGCCCCTTTCCTAATAATATTATCTTTGAAATTAATATAGTTATGAATGGTTTCAAAGTAGGTAAACTCATGCAATCCTTTTTTAAATAAAGATTGTAGGATGATATCTACCATCACTTCACGATTTAAGCTTGCATATTCTTGACAAATTTTCATATCATGTAAATACTTTTCTCTATATTCTCCAGTTAAATAACATAATGCTTTTGGATAGCTAGGTTGGAGATTATCATATTCCTTTTTTAGTTCTTCAAGCACCTTCTTTATTTCTTTTCTTTTACCTTCTGCTTTATATCCAGTAATTATTTCATCTCTTTTAATAAAGTAATCTTCTTTTCCACTACATAAATCTATAGCTAGCCTTTGATATATCTCTGCAACTTGTTTCCCTAGATTTCTACTGCCTGAATGGATCACTAAGTATTTGTTGTTTTTACTATCTACTCCGACTTCAATGAAATGATTGCCTCCACCTAATGTTCCTATACTTCTTTCAATTCTTTTGGTATCCTTCAAATCTCTAAAACAATATAAATCATTTAATTTGTCAAATTTGGATTTCCTTTCATTATGAGTAGATTTGCCTGACGGAATTCTTTTGTGTATTATATCATCTAATTTAGGTAAATCTATATCTATATGTCCAAGCTCTACAGTAAGCATGCCACATCCTATATCAACTCCAACAATATTGGGTATTACCTTATCTCCCATATCAGCTGTAAAGCCAATTACACACCCCATACCTTGATGAACATCAGGCATTATTCGAACTTTAGAATCCTTAACAAAATCTTGATTTAGTAATTCAAGTATCTGTTCCTTTGCACCATCTTCAAGATTATCGGTAAAAACCTTTGCTATATTATGTTCTCCTTGTAATTCCATAAAATCACATCCTTATTTAATCATATTATATATTAAGTGTAGCTCTGTTCTTTCCCTCTCTCTTAGAATTATACAGAGCCATATCAGCTCTTTTAACTACGGATAAAAAGTCTTCATCATCTTTATTAAAATAAGAAGCACCTATTGATATAGTTATATGATATTTTTCTCCTTGACTTTCATATTGAAAATCTTCTACATCTTTTAATATCTTATCTGTAAATGAATTTAAGCTTTCTTCTTTTAGCCCCTCACAAATAAGAATAAATTCTTCCCCTCCCCATCTATAAAGAAAGTCTGTTTTCCTTGTAGATTTGTTTATGATTTCTACAAGATTTCTTAAAACTCTATCCCCTACGTCGTGCCCATAACTATCATTTATTTTTTTGAAATCATCTATGTCAAAGATAATAATGGCAAAAATACTATTATATCTTTCAAATGAATAAAATGTTTCTTGCAACTTTTTTGTTGCAGCTCTCCTATTAAAAGCCTTAGTGAGTTCATCTATATTTAATTCTTCTCTTAATTTTTTATTAGAATTTTGATAATACCAATGTTCTAGAATTAATACTACTAAAATTCCTATAAGGATTAATCCAAGTGATAAGACTCCTACCAGTGTAATCATTTTAGAAATAGCTTTATCACCATCCTTAGAAATTTCGTCTATATATGGTTGAATTTCATCGAAATAAACACCCATTGCAATAATCCAGTTATATTCTTTATATAACTTTGCATAAGTTAATTTTTCAGCAACTTCATCACATGTTTTCTTTTTAAAAAAATAGGTAAAATGTATTTCCCCATTTTCTTTAATTCCATTGAGTTCTGTCAGGTAAGGATAATTACCTTCAATATCTTGCATTTTTGTAGATAAATACATACCTTCTGTGTCTTTTAGATTTGGATGAATAAGCCGGATAGCATAATTATCTCCACCTTCATAATTTACAACCTCATTAATCCAAATATAAGCATCATTTTCAAAACTATCACTATGTATCCTTTTTTTTATGGATTCCATGGTTGCATATTTTATGTAGTCTTCAGTAACTCCATAAAAAATATAGTACTTTCCATAATTATCTTCATTATATACTATCGACTCTTTCTTTAAATCATCAATATAATCATAGATATTTCTTGTATTCTCCATATATTTTATATTATTTTGATATAAGATTTTATCTGTAAACCTATCCAATATAAATATGTCGAAAGTCCCTTTTATAGTTCCTGTCTCAAAGTAGTCAATGGTTTTTTCTAAAAAATCACCTTTCTTTGATTCATAATATTCTCCTATAACTTTAGCAGCTCTATTTATACGGTTTCTATTTACTTCTATTTTTTCAACTTTTATTTGTTGAATATTATTTATCATATTATTAACAGAATCCTCAAGAAAATCCTTTTTCATATCTATAATCCGATCTTTAGTATATTGAGCATATAATACTTTTACATCCTTAAAAGTAGATATATAACAATAATTCACAATAACTAATAGAGAAACTATGGAAAAGATAAGTAGAAAAACATATAGTTTTCTTACTCTCTCTAGGTTATCAATTCTGTCAATTAATTTATATATCCGCTTTTTCAATTGGACCATCCTTTCAGATTACTAATTACCTTGCTGTTTATGATTTTATTGTATCATAACTGTTTTAATAGTTGTAACTTGTTACATAAAATTAGTTGAATGTTAAAAAATACTCCAGTCTTTAATGACTGGAGTATTTCTTAGTTAATATTTAAATCTACTAGTCTACCTTCTTCAAATCTTATTATATCATCATAATATTTAGTAAAATCCTCGTTCACTTTATGAGTAACAAGTAAGACAGTAAGGTCATCTCTTTTTAATAAATATTCTTCTATTTTTCTTCCAAGCTTATTATCTAAAGAAGAGCTAATTTCATCTAATAGCAGAATTGGAGTATTTCTGACTAATGCTCTAGCTAAAGAAATCCTCATCTTCTATTTCACGACCAAGCTTGATATTTTCTTCTATGCTTCCCTTGAAGATATAAGGCTCCTGATCAACTAATGCAAGATTATCAACTAAATAATATTCTTTTATAGGAATATTATTTGCGAGAACTTCTCCCTTGCAATCTCCATATTCGTCATTGATTGCTTTTAATATCGTAGACTTTCCTGAACCACTTTCTCCTACATTTAATATATCCTTAGCTACAAAGAAAACACTCATTCCAAGGACTATAAAATATGACATATAGGAGCAAATCATTGAAAGCACTTGTAGAAGTACCCTTAGATTTCTACTTTTATATATAGCAGACCCCGTTGTAATATTTACCTGCTGAAATTCATTATTAGTATAATCCTCCGCTCCATAGATTTTAATAACTCGATGTCCATTAAATCTATCTGAAATATATTGATTGAAGTTAGACAGTTCTTCGTACTCAATGGTCTTAATCTTAGATATTACATTTTTCATAAGCTTCGGCACTGCCAATGGAATAAAACATGTTACTAGAGCTACAGCAGCTATTGTAAGATTCAAAAATGTCAGTCCAATGAAAACAAATACAATTCTGCTTACTAAAAAAAGAATGTACGTAATACTTTCATAAAAATCCATTCTTATGGCATTTAATTCATTATTGAATAATGATATATAATGCCCTATATCTTTTTTTCTATTATTTTCAATGGATTTAGAAATAATGCTTTTAAATAATCCTCCTTTTAAATCCATAGTGAGATTAAAAGAGAATAAATTATTTATTCTTTCCCCAAAGTAGGTAAATCCGATTTCTAATAAAATCATTAAAAGTAACAAACTAGTGGATACTATTAACCCTTTAGCATCTTTTTCTATAGCTCTATTTATCATATTCCCTTTTTGAAACTGTAATATAGTAGAAGTAGATGTTTGTAACAAAACAAAAAATAATCCTAAAATTAAGATATTTTTATGCTTCTTTAGATATTTTTTCATAAAATCAATCCCCTCATATTAATTTTACCTATTCATTTATCTTTATGGGAAACCTATTAATATGATATTTATCTTAGCCTAACCATCTCAAACCTCCGTTAATTTTAATTATTGTTTGCTGGTTATTTTAATATTAATTCATGAGGGGAATTCTATATTCATTATATTAAGTATAGCAAATAATGGCATAATTTCAACAATTAGTAAAACAATCGTTTTTACTTATCCATTCATTTTTACTAAGTTTATAATGGTGAAACTCTTCATTTTCGATCTCAATAATATTTATATAGCTAAAACCACATTTTTGAATTACCCTGTTTGAAGGTATATTATGTGTTAACGCTATTACATTTAACACCTCAACATTAGTATTTTCAAATAAATATTTTACTAATCCTTCTGCTGCCTGAGTTGTGTACCCCTTAGATCTGTAATCCTTTGAAATGGCATAGGCTATCTCTCTATTTGGTAAAGGCAGTTCATCCTTTGGTCCTGTACAGCACCATCCTATAAACTCATTTGTTTCCTTTAATATAATACCTAGATTTAACCATTGCTCTCCAATGTTTGGAACAGCTTCTAAAAATTCTTTATTACTTTTCATATGAAAATCTATTAACCATTCTTTACGCTGCTCCTTTGTTGCTTTCCAATCAGGTAAATAATCTGTTATTTCAGGTTGTAATGTAAGACCATATAGCTCATCCAAATCCTCCAATCTAAACTCTATTAATACTATATCCTTACAATCTATGGTAAAAACTTTTTTTGAACTTATCTCCTCATTATTCATAATTTTACTATTAAACATAACTATTATTCCTCCTTACTGTTTTCTTTAGGAATATATTGTACAACTTGATTATTCTCTCAAATCCCTTAAAACTTATGGCCTTATAATACCATAATGTATGAGATCTTCGTATCGTCCCTCCTTCATTACATGGTCAATTAAAATTCCTTCTCTTACCATACCTAGCTTTTCTATGACTCTACCAGAAGCAGGATTTGAGGCAAAATATCGAGCATATACTTTATGGTATCCTTTAACATTGAAGGCAAACTCTAAAATAGCTTTGCTTGCTTCTGTAGCATATCCATTTCCCCAGAACTCTTCCCCAATCCAATATGCTATTTCTCCATTATTAAATCGTTGATTATTAGATAATGCTACAGCACCATATAACATTCCTGTCTCCTTATCTGTAATAGCAAACTCATATGACCTGTCGGCATCAAAGTTATCAACGTGATTTTTCATCCATGATAAAGCACAATCTATGGCGTATGGATAAGGTATATATAATGTATTTTTATAAATATTATAATTATTACAAAGCTTAGTAACAGTTTCTGCATCAGATTTTTCAAATATCCTTAGTACTAGTCTCTCAGTAGTAATTGTTTTATTTTCTTTATTATAAATCATAATTAATCCTCCTTATATAATTTTATTTGTTTACCTCATTAAGACATATTTTATTCCTCAAATAATTTATAAGACAAAATAAAAAGTCCGCCTCAAGCTCTAATGTTTAAAGCTTAGGGCGAACTATATATGTCCGTGGTACCACCTAATTTCAGATGTAACTATCTGCACTCTATCAATACAGGATAATTGCTTAATTATCCGATATTGCTTTCCTTTTAACGGTGGAAACTTCCGTTGAAGCCTACTAAGATTATATCTTTTCAGTTCACAGCTAAAAGGCTACTTCCATACTTTCCTCACGAAGATTTTCACCAACCATCTTCTCTCTAAACTTTAGATAAGTATGTACTCCTCCTTTTCAAAGCCATTTTATTTTTTCATTTGTATTATAATATCTTAATGTATTTTAAAAGTCAATATAATTTTTTGATTTTTAAAAATTTATTTAATAGTTCTACAAAATAAATGATACTTTTTTTATCTTTAGATTAACAAAACAGTTATTAATAAACATTACATTTTCATTAACGCTTTTTCTAATATTTCATAATGCCAATAATATAAATCCTCTGGTTTTATTGATAAAGCTTTTTCTTTATCAAAAATAATCCTTTCATCTATAACCGTTACACAACTAAAAAAAGGTTCTGCTGATAGCAATGCTTTACTTGCATTTTTATTCCATTCTTCAATTGTTATATAATCATTACTAATCAATAGTTGGAGCGAATCGTAAAAGGTTTTCTGCATAAGTCTAAGTTTAAAATACGGACATTCTTTTTTTATAATATATGAGTCTATTTCTTCCCATAATTTTTTAATATTATCTTGCCTTTTAATTAAACTCTCCAATGATAAATCCCCTGTACTCATTGCCTCAGAAATTTTCATATCCCATTCTGTAGGTGTCCACTGGAGAGTTCTGCTAAAATGAATAATCCATTTTTCATGGGGTATATATTCACCATTTGCTATAAATAAAGCTTCTAACAATTTAGTGACTGCTTCATTCATCATATAATGTCCTTGTACTGTATCTCCCCTATGAATCCATATATCACCTGCCAGTTTAAAATACCACCAACAACTGAAAAGTAATCCTTCTGCTTGTAATGGTTCTGGTTTATTTGTAAGTTTATCACTTACCAGTTCTTTTATTTCTCCTTTAGGGTCATATAAAATCTTTGAATAAGATAAATCCCATAAAGCTACGTTATCCCATGATTTTTGTTTTTCATCGTCTAAATTTAATATCTTTATATCATAAAGATATTTATCATTCTTAGTAATACCAAGTGATATAGGTGATTCTCCATTGTTCCATAGTTCATAATTCTTTCTATCTAAATATATAACTATATCAATTTCTGAAAGATAATCAGCATAACCTCGTGACATTCCTCCATTAAGGGTTATCCCAACTACACCTTCTAAGTCCTCAAACTTCTTTATATTATTTTGTAATGCCAACATAAAATCATTAATTTTATTTTCACTTTTTAAGTTTACATATGGTCTTGTCATAAAAACATTCTCCTTCCAACTAATAGTCAAATAAAGCATAAATGTAACAGTATAATTTTAATAAAATAAAAAACCATAGATTTTACTCTATGGTTTCCATAATAAACTAGTAATTAAACTATCCGAAGAGTAATATAAAATCATATAACAATAAAATGGTTCACCAAATAAACTGAAAAACAGTTTCGCCATTTTATATTAATAAATGATTTTATCTTACTTCTCCGTATCAAATTATGCTTTTTGAATATACAGCACTAATCTAATCGGATAGCACTCCACCTTTCAAACATTATACTGTTACATAATTGAATTATATATCCAATTCAATTATTTGTAAATAATATTAATAATTATTATTTGCTTCATATTCTCTATCCTGCTTACGAATATATACAGAGCAATCATTGCTTCTTTCTAATAATCCAAAGTCCACAAGATACCTACGCAGCAAAGCATAATCATCATAATAATTAACTAATTTATGATTAACTTCTTTTTCAGTATACTCTACTCCAGTTTTAAACTCTAAATTAGTTATATAACAAAAAATATTCATTTTATCATTTTGCCTTCTGGGTAAATTAATGATTCTATTTTCTTTCATCCATTTTTCAATTCCACTATTCTCCAATATATTCCCTCCTCTTTACAGGATATTATCTAAATCAAATTCATATTATCTTGTATCCTATATTCTTTTGTATATTCCATCTTCTCTTTCCATAAGATTAAATCCTATTAAATCTCTTCTTATGGTACAAAAGTCATCATGGAAATCTGCTATTATCAGATTGACTTCCTTTTCTGTATAAGTTCTATCCCTTTCAAAACTTTCCACTATTTTTTCTAAAACTATTTGTTTTTTCTTTTTCTGTACTGGCAGATCCTTTAGCTTGTTATACTTAAAAAAAGATTCTATTACTTTTTCCTTATATTTTTCTTCTCTTTGATTTAAAATTTCTTCTTCATTTCTATTGTCCTTTACTAAATCTTTAAGATTCATTGAAAATATCTTTTCATTTAATCTATAAACTGTATAGTATTGCTCTTTTTTACATGATACTATATCAGCCTCCATTAATTTTTTAAGATGAAAGGAAATAGTTGAAGCAGATAGTTCTAATCTTTCAGCCAGTAGTTCCACATACATAGGCTCTATCATTAAACTATTTATAATTCTTAGTCTAGAGTTATCTGCCAAACATTTGAAAATCTCTAATGAGTTCACTCTACCACCCCTAATCAATATGTATCTCTTTAAAATATTCTTTGAATCGACTTTTCAGTTCTTCAGCTTCCTGTATTTTTATATCTTCGATTATTACTTCCTTTTCTTCTCCAAACTTTAAAGCTTTTTCTTTATTTATATACCAAGGCTTTGTTATCTTATGGAAGAAACCTAGATATTTTTCTTCTAATTCTACAGCTTTATCACTAAAACTAATAGTAAACATTTTATAAAATATTTCAACTATATTTAGTCTTACCTTTTCTAAATTAGCCTCATCTAAACATTCCTTTTTCCGTAAATCCTCTATATTTCTTTTATAATTTCCTTGTTTTTCTTCTAAAAAATTCAAATAATTTTCCTTCAACCAATTTATATCCTTCATCTTATTCCCCCCTATGATTTATATCTTTATTGTATATCAACGAAATTACTATTTCAATACCTATCTATATATTATTCCTATATTTAATTCTATAGTTGTAAAATTAGATTGCTTTTTAAGGGGTTTTATATTAAAATATGATTTGATATATATCAAAATAAATCTGCTCAGGAGGTATTGGTATGGAATTTATAGATCTTATTCCAAATATTTGTGAAGGATTTCCCTTTGAGAAAGGAGATTTTGTTTTATTAAACTTTTGGGGTGATAATGAAGATTTAGAAGTTTTAGATTTGATTTCAGAAAATATAAGTAAAAAAGGAGTGATTCCTTTTAAGCATCATTGCTCGAACTCTTTCTTTGAAAAAGTAGTTTTAAATTTAATTGACAATAATTTAGAAACACCTGAAGAATATCTAGAGTATCTATCTTCTTTTAAGCAAGTAATAGATATATTTATGTATTCTCCTAGTTTACCTAGCGGAATTTCTGAATCAAATATACCTAAATTCAAGAAATATTTGGGTGAATTATTTAATTCTCTAACTCAAGATAAAAAGTATTATATACAGATTAATGTTCCTACAGAAATAAATGCATTTAATGCAGGTTTAGATTATGATATTTATAGTTCGGCTTTATGTAATGCTTTATCTGTAGACTTTCCTAAATTAAAAAAATCTTGTAAGGAAAAAGTCGAAAACCTTAGGGATAAGAACAGTATAGAAATACTCACTGGAAAAGAATATTCACTAAAATTAGATATTAATAATAGGGAATGGTTTGTAGATGACGGGTGTGGAGATTTTCCTCCAGGTGAAGTTTATATAGCTCCTATAGAAAATAATAGTAATGGAGATTTACTAATCTCCATAATCAATCTAAAAGGACAAATATATAGAGACGTACTTATGACCTTTAAAGATGGTAAACTTATAAATTCTTCCTCTCAAGAATTAGATGAATTTTTTAATTCACTACCAGAAAATTTCAGAATCCTATGTGAGTTTGGAATCGGACTAAATCCTCAAGTTAAAGATTTAATAGGTTTTTCATCTATTGACGAAAAGTCCTTAGGTACTTACCATATAGGGTTGGGAATGAACCATTTATTCGGTGGAAAAAACAACTGCCCTTTCCACATGGACTTTGTATTTACCTGTGATGATGTAATCTTTAATTAGATTTATTAGGAGGTAGTCGACTACCTCCTAATAAACTATCTTATAAATTCAAATTAGCGAAACAAGTTATTTTGACATGTACTTATATCAATAATCCTCTGCTAAAATCACGTAAATTAAAGAATATATAGAATTTGTGTTATTCTATTCTTTCTTGTCTTCCATTTTCCAATTTCCCAAATTCTCCTGCCCATTCAAAGGCCTTTTTCGATATGATAACTGCTATAACTTCATTTATAACTGCTGCTGCTGCGATTGTTCCTTGAATTATAGCTGCCGAATCAGGATCAAATCCACTTATTGATGTAACAGCAATTCCTGTGAAAACAAGGGAAACACCAGAGTGAGGCAATAGTGTAAGTCCTAAATACTTTTCTACAGTTTGAGGTAAACCTGTTATCTTTGCTCCAAAATATGCTCCTGAATATTTACCTATTGCCCTTGAAATTATATATATTGCTGTAAATATCCCTGCCCCTAAAATCAAATGATAATCAAGAGGTGCACCAAGATTTAAGATAACTATAATCATAGAAAGTCCTAAAATTGGATTAAAGCTATTCATTATTTGTTCCAGTCTTTCTTCAGATACCATATTTGAAAAGACAGCAGAGAATGCCATTCCTATAAGCATAAAGTTAAGCATTGGTTCTGGTAAAATTAAGTTATTGAAGATCAATCCTATAGTTGCAACTACCAATATAAATACAATTGTAATTAGCAAAGTTGCATTATTGGAACGCTCTTGTTTAAGGAAAATTCCAGCAACTAATCCAATTACAGCTCCTATTACAAGTGGTAATAAAATCATCATTGCTAAAGTTAAATATAAAGGTGTTGATTGTTCTGTATTTCCTGCTGTTACAAATGTAATAACACTAAAGAAAACTATTATACCAACAATATCGTCAAGGGCCGCCATGGGAATCAAAGTTCTAGTTACTGGCCCATCTGTTTTAAATTCTTTTACTATTGATAAAGCCGGGGCTGGTGCTGTAGCAAGTGCAATTCCTCCAAAGATAAATGCCAAATATATTGGTATGTTCATAAAATGAAAGATTATTCCAAAGAATAAAGTCACCAAAAAGAATGTGCCTAAAGATTGAGTCAGAGTTGTTATAATTATTTGTTTACCAGATTCTTTCAACTTTTTAAGTACAAGTTCTGTACCAATCATAAGACCTACAGCACATTCCAAGATACTTGAAGCTATTCTATACCAACTAGCATTCAATAGTGATTCATTTACTATCCCTACTGCGTGGGGTCCTAAAATCATACCTGTTAAAAGCCAACCTAATATAGCAGGAAGCTTCATCTTAGATACAAGTTTACCTATAAAAAATGCGATAACAATTGCAGTTAAAAGTCTCATTACTAATTGAATCATTATTTCCCATCCTCCTGTGCTATTCCATAAGTCATAGTCTTTAATAACTTACTTAATTTAAGCTCCTGATCATTTAGTAAATTTCTAAAATTGTCATAAGTCTTATTTTGAAAATAATTATTAAATCCTTCTTGAAATATTAAAAAATATTCGATGGCATCTTCAACACTTATATCATTTTTCAAATTAACATTTTGAAGTGCACTTTTATAATAATTTACATTAAGGGTATCCAATTCCACTTTTCTTTTTTTTATTTCTTCAATTAAATGTTTAGGTGGTTGTAATACTGCATTTGCAAATATATTGCTATAGTAGGGATTTTCGTCAAAGAATTCATGACGCATATCTAAATATCTTTTCATATCTTCTTCAAATTTACAAAAAACTGTTTCTCCATTATTGAGAAAAGTTGTTAGTGCATGAAAACATTCACTAACACAAACTAAATATAACTCATCTTTATCTTTAAAATAATGATAAATAATACCTTTAGATATATTTCCAATTTTACAAATTGCATTTAAGGAAGCCTCTGCATAACTATTAGTTCCGAACTCAACTATTGCACTATCAATTATTCTTTGTCGCGTTAGCAAATTTTTTTCTTCTCGTTTCAAATTATCACCTCTTTACATTTTAGACCATGTGGTCAATATTGTTATATTACCATAAATGTACTACCTGGTCAATATTTTTCGCTTAATTTTTTTACATATATCTTACTAATTATAGATTTATAATGCCATAATATATAAGATCTTCGCATCGACCTTTCTTCATTACATTGTTTTATTTTCTCTATCATAAATCATAATTAAGCCTCCTTATATAATTCTATTTGTTTACATCATTAAGACATATGTTATTCTTTCGATCATTTATAAGATAAAATAAAAAGTTCGCCTCAAGCCTTAATGTTTAAAGCTTAGGGCGAACTATATATGTCCGTGGTACCACCTAATTTCAGATATAACTATCTGCACTCTATCAATACAGGACAATTGCTTAATTATCCGATATTACTTTCCTACTGAAAAATCTAAGAACAAAACAATAAATCTTACTTAATAAAGCCAGTTATTTTAACATCTGCTTATATGATTACTGATTAATCTATTATAAAAATCTTTGTATCTATCCATATCCAATTTAAAAGTGAGACCGTCATACATATTTCCCCTTACAAGGACTGAATTCTCCAAGCACTCACACTCTACAAACCCAATCCTTTTAGCTAGATTAACCATTCTATGGTTTCCTGACCATGTTTGTGTATAGATTTCATTAATTTCATGATCTATATAATAGTTTATAAGTGCTACTAGCACTTGAGTGCCAAATCCTTTATTCCAATAAGATTTTTCACAAATATCAATCCCTAAAGTTCTATACCCTTTGTTATCTTTTGTATTAGGTATCCACTCATATTTATCATCAATTAAATATGAATTACAGCCTCCAATATGAACACCATCTTTTGTACAAATTTCAAATGAAGTTCTTAAAATACCACTACTGCGTACTTTCTTGAGCCTTTTTATCTGCTTTTCTCTAAATTCATCAGGATTAAACTTTAATAACTGTTCCTCTGCTTCCCATGGTGCATCCCAGTCATGCCATTGAACTTCAGTTGTCATCCAACGAATATCATCCTCTATATCGGTTATTATATAATCACGAAGTATTATATCCTTAAAATTAATCTCTACCTTAAAATCATTAAATAGTTGTTCTTCAATTACTGTTTTCTGCCATTCATCTCTTGTAATCTCTAAATATGGATTATTACCTTCAAGATAAGCAGGGCGAGGTCCATAACTCTAACTTTTCATAAAGTCTCCATGCACTAATGTTATCTGGATGTGGCTCCACATATACCCTTTCAGCCTTCCCTTCTTTAAAAGCTTTATTTATAGAATATGATAAGGCTTTAGAGGCAATTCCTTTACCTTGAGCATTAGATAATACTTTAATATCTAATTCAGCCGTCTTAGTGTTAACATCAGTATTATAAAATGTTTCTCCACAATAAGTACCATCTTCTAAATAAATAGAATAATGGCAACGATATGGTGGTTGAATTGCCCATATAATCCACTTTTCAAGATTTTCTATAGTTGTTCCCAATCCATCAGGAAAACCTACAAATTTCATTACATCTCCATTATTCCATAGTTTCATGACGTTTTCTAAATCATCTTTACTTGTTTCTTTAATAATAATTTTATTATCTATCAAAATATTTCCTCCTAAAATTTTCATTTTGGAGGGTTAAAGTGAGTGCACCCTCCTTGCACTATACTTTAATAATTTAGTTATATTTCTCATGAAAACCACCCTTTCTTTTTTAAATTTGGGTACATCTTTTTTATATTATATCTTATTAATCCTTATCTTTCCATTCCCATAGACTGTAATTATAAGCAAGAGATGTATAATTGATTTTGAAGGATTTATTGTAACATTTCCTATCCTTGACTATGGATATTTCTTCAAATATAATTTAACTAAGTGAGGTGGCACATATGATTGAATGCAGTATAAATAATCTAATCAAATATTATGGAGCGAATAAGATTTTTGAAAATATATCCTTTGAATTACACAGTAATGAAAGGGTAGGATTAATTGGACAGAATGGATGCGGAAAAACTACCTTAATGAAGATATTAATGGGCATTGAAGATTATCATGGAGGGAATATTAGCTTTAGAAAAGGAAGTAGAGTTGGATATTTAGACCAGATATTCAAATGTCCCAAGGATACTACTGTAATAGAAATCCTTGAAATGCCCTTTGAAAATATATTTAATATTAAGCTAGAGTTAAAAAACTTGGAAGAAAGATTAAAGACTTTATCTGGTGAAGAATTAGAGATTGAAATGAATAGTTATGGTCTACTTATGGAGGAATTTGAACGCTGTGGTGGATATACTATGGACACTAATATAAACAAAGTATGTAGCGGACTTTTCCTACCAGATGACTTTAGAAAGAAGCCATTTGAACAATTATCTGGCGGTGAAAAAACCAGGGTTCTTTTAGCAAAATTACTCTTGGAAAATCCAGATATACTCTTATTAGATGAGCCTACTAACCATTTAGACATAGAATCTATTGAATGGCTGGAAGAATTTCTATTAGGATATAACGGTACAGTTCTTATGGTTTCACATGATAGAAGCTTTCTTGATAAAGTTGCCAATAGGATTATAGAGTTGGAACCCATAGGTACAAAGATATATGATGGAAACTACAGTTATTATGTTGAGGAGAAACAAAGACGATTTGAATTAGAATATAATGCCTATATCAATAATCAAAGAAAAATCGAGAAAATGGAACAGCAAATTGAAAGATATAGAATTTGGGGTGCCATGAGAGATAGTGAAAAGATGTATAAACGTGCTAAAGAACTTGAGAAACGATTAGAGAAGGTAGAAGTAGTAGATAGACCAACATTGGAAGATTCCAAAATTAGACTCTCTTCTGAAAAAGTAAATCGTTCTGGAAAAATTGTTCTTAATGCAGAAAATCTTAAAAAATCCTTTTCTCATAAAAAATTATTTTCAGATATATCCTTTACTCTATTTTATCAGGATAAGTTATGTATAATGGGAGAAAATGGTGGTGGAAAAACAACCCTATTAAAGATTATACTTGGAGAAATTGAGGCTGATAGTGGGAGCTTTACCATAGGTTCCAGTATAAAATTAGGCTATTTGCCACAAAATGTAGTCTTTGAAGATGAAGATATGACAATTCTTGATTACTTTGCTGCAAAACATAATATCAGCAATTCTGAAGCAAGATCTGAGTTAGCAAAAATGTTATTCATTAGAGATGATGTATATAAGAAAATCAAATCTTTATCTGGTGGTGAAAAATCTCGACTTAAATTATGCTCTTTAATACTTGATAAAGTGAATTTTATGGTTCTAGATGAGCCTACTAACCATTTGGATATTGACTCTAGAGAAGTTTTAGAAGAAACACTTTCTAATTTCAATGGTACAACTATATTTGTCTCCCATGATAGATATTTTGTCCAAAAAGTAGCTACAAAGATAATGGTATTAGATAAATCTAGAGCAAAGTTATATCCTGTACCATATGACGAATATTTGGAAATAAGGAAAAAGGAAGTAGTTGGAAAGCCTATGGTCAAGGAGTCTAAGCCAGTTAAAACAATTCCAGCTAAACCATCTAAAAAACCTAACATCTTTAAAATAGCACAGGCTGAAAAGGAAATTGAAGAATTTGAAAATAAATTAAAACTTATTGATGAAGAAATGGCTTTAAACAGCGATAATGCAGATAGGTTATATGAGTTATTTGTTGAAAAAGAATTAATTGAAAAACAACTAGAAGACTCTTATGAATTATGGGAGACTCTTCAAATCTAAAACTAATCATAAATAATAATCAAGGCCCCACTTCGGTGGGGCTTTTACTGTCAAGTTCATACTAAACTGCATATAAAGTGATGTTATATTCATGTCAAATGTTGACCAAGTGATTATCATATGCTATTATAATAAATACGAAAACATAGGAGGTGCTGATATGGACGATGATATTTTAAATCTTGAACAGGCAATGGAGCTTTTTGGAGTCAGCGAACGAACCATGATAAAACTACTTCGGGAAGAACATATTCCAGCAAGAAAGATCGGACGTGAATGGAGGTTTAATAAAACTGCTTTGTTGAAGTGGTTAGGTGAAGGCGATTCTACTAATTATCTAAATCAAACAGAACTATATCGGATTGCTAATGACACAAGGTTATCTAAGCAAGATATATTGGAACAGATAAAGGGAGACGTTGAAATGCTCACTATCAATGGCGCAAATGTCCGTGAATTATTACCAGATTTAAACAAAGATGTTTTCCTCCCCGACGACGCAACTTTAAGGGTCAGTTACAAACGACAACGTGGAATTGAAAAACTAACATTTAAAGTTTTCTGGCTGATTAAAGATTGATTCTATAACAAATGCAAATTTAATAATATATAGTTAAAAAGGAGAAAGCCTATGTCAAAGCTAAAAATTGAGCCGATGGAACAACCGGACAGAATGCTTAACTACTGGAAAAAAGAAAAATTTATTGTAGTCTGTATTATCATATTCGGATTACTATATAATATCTCATTAGTTTTTCTGCCAATCTATCAAGGTAAGCTCATAGATTCCATTGCACATAATAATAGCCTGTCCACTGTAACTACCCTTGCTGTGAGCTTTATTATGATGATAGGTTTGATACAACTTTTCAGGTACTTTAAACGGTTTTACATAAGACGCTTTGCTAACAGTACCAGTGCAACCATGCGTCTTATGCTTTACAATAATATTATGAACAAAAGCACTTCGGAACTAGATGATGAAAACATTGGAAACCTTATGACAAGAGTTGTTTCTGATGTTGATTTATGTGTAGAGGGAATGCGGAAATTTACAACTGAGGTTTTTGATACTGGTGTGATGATGGTCTCCTATATTGTTCTGCTCCTTGTATATGATTGGAAAATAACCTTGTTTTCAATAGTGTTTGTTCCAGTCGCTATGTTGATTGCGGAAAATCTTAAAGGCTTTATTTATAAATATACAAGAGCCTTCCGTAATAAAAGCAGCGAAGTGACTGACATCACCTATGATACCATTGAAAATGCTATGCTATACCGTATCAGCGGAATGGAGCCGGCAAACAGGGAAAGATACCGAAATAATCTAGAAGACTTACAAAACAAAGCAATCAAGGCAAATATACTGGAAAACTCTATGCAGCCCGTTTATAATGTCATTGCAATGCTTGGCATTATCCCAGCCATTTATATGGGAGGCATGAAAGTAATAGATGGTAGCTTTTCAGTAGGGATTTTTTCGGCATATATAACTGCTTTTATTACTATGGCAACCAAAGCCAGCAAAGCAGCAAAACTCTTTAACTCTGTGCAAAAATCACAGGTTTCATGGAACCGTATCAAACCATACCTAACGGAATATCAAAGTAAGTATACTGACCTTAATATAAGCAGTAATGGCACACAGCTAACTGTAGAGAACCTGAGTTTCCGCTATGAAGAACATGGTGATTATGTAATTGAAAATATCAGTTTTGAGGGTAAGCAGGGAGAAATCATAGGCGTAACGGGAGGCATAGCTTCCGGAAAATCCACACTTGCCTTGTCCTTACTCGGTCTTTACCCTTATGAGGGAAGTATTAAAATAGATGGTAAGGAGTTAAAGGACTACTCAGAATTTGAACGAAGTCAAATGATCGCCTACCTAGGCCATGAGCCACAACTTCTTTCTGATACCATTTACAACAACATTACATTAGGATGTGAAGGTCAGATTGACAATGTTCTTAGAGATGTATGTTTTAATGATGATTTGATAAATATGACTGATAGAGAAGATACACTGGTGGGAAACAGTGGCATTCGGTTGAGCGGAGGACAACAGGCACGTATTGCTCTTGCCCGCACATTATTTAACAAAAACAAAATTATCATATTGGATGACCCGTTTTCAGCTATTGATATGAAAACTGAGGAACAAATTATTAGAAATATTAAGAAATCCTATAAGGATAGCTTGATTATATTGGTTTCACACCGTTTAGCTGTTTTCAACAGCATAGATAGAATCCTTTTACTGGATGGTAATAAATCTGCTCAATATGGTACTCATAATGAACTTTTAGAAAAATCCAAGGTTTATTCAACCATCTACAATCTGCAAGGAACTAAGGAAGGTGATTTTGATGAAAAATAACCCAGTTAAGACAGCTATTATAAGAGTTATTAAAAAAGATATTGGATTAAGTATCCTATTACTGATTTCAATAATAGGTGTTGTTTTATTAAGTCTAATCCCGCCCCAAATTTTGAAAATAATAATTGATCAAAACCTTGTTCAAAAAACTGCGGATAAGCTGCTTGTTTTGGCTGGTGCCTACATAGGTGCAATATTGTTTGCTGGTATTTTCGATTTTATGAAGGAAGCAATTCTAACAGTCTTAGGGCAGAAAATCACTAAAGAAATACGCATGGAGATGATGGAGAAACTTGAAAAAATAAATGCACTCTTTTTTTCAGAAAATACCTCAGGGATGGTCGTATCACGTTTCACAAATGATGTTGACGCTATTAACTCGTTGTTTACTAATGGCATTATTGGAATGGTCATTGATTGCCTGAAAATAATTGGTATTGTCATTTCAATATGGATGTTCAGTGAAAAACTTGGAATCATAACTTTGTTTCTTCTGCCTATCATTTATGCTATCACACGGCTTTTTCAACGAAAAATGTTAAAAGCACAAGTTGAGAACAGAATACTTATTGGCAAAGTAAACAACCATATTTCCGAAAGCCTTAAAAATGTACAGATGATAAAATCTTATAGCAAAGAAGAATATATGGAGAAAAACTATATTGGTTATCTGCTCGATAGCTATAAAACCGTTGAAAAAGTGAACTGGTACGATTCCATATTCCCTCCGATCATTCAAATTACACGAGCAGTTTTTATCAGTCTTGTCATCATCCTGTCATCAGCCCAATTAAACTACTTGGGAATATCATTGGGTATGGTAGCTGCAACCATAGAACTTATATCTAGCCTGTTTAAGCCAATCGAAAGCCTTGGCATGGAACTTCAAAGTATCCAGCAGGCGATATCGGGTATCCACAGAGTGAATGACTTTATAAAAGAACCGGAAGACAACCCGAAAAAGGCAAATGTTACGGCTGCTGACATTATTCCCAATCGCAGTAATGTGAGAATCGCCTTTAATGAACTTAGTTTTCAATATGAAAATGGTGTGGATATATTGAAAGATATTAATCTTAGCTTTAAACCTGGTGAAAATATCGCCTTTATAGGTAGAACCGGTGTTGGGAAAACCACACTCTTCAAACTAATTATGGGTCTTTTGGAGCCAACTAATGGAAATATCACAATAAGTGGATTCAATGTCTGTGATATACCCAACTCAGAGAAACGAAAGATATTCGGATATGTGGATCAAAATATTCATATTGTGAAAGGAACCATTGCCGAACAGATTAGTTTGAGAGATGAAAGCATTACAAGAGAACAGATTGAAAATGCTTTGGATTTCGTAGGATTAACCGACTACATTGCTACGTTGGAAAACGGTTTGGACACTGTAATAATAAGTGATACCATATTTTCACAAGGACAAAAACAGCTTCTTTCCATAGCAAGAGCTATTGTGAATAATCCTCCAATTCTGCTACTTGATGAGATTACGGCGAACCTTGATTCCATAACAGAAGAAAAAATAGTTTCAGTACTACAAAAGGTAAGCAAATCCCATACGATACTATCCATTTCACATCGTATGTCTTCTATGGTTGCTAGTGACACAGTGGTTCTCTTAGAAAATGGCATGGTTAAAAATGTGGGGACACCAAAACAACTTTTGCAAAGCGACGACTGGTATAACAAACGTGTCATACTGGAAAGAATGACTTGGAGTTAAAGAAATTATTAAAAGGAATATTAAATTCCAAGAAAATAAGGCTCACTGAGGATAAATATCCTCAGTGAGCCTTGTCAAATATTCTTTAAAACTCATTTTCATATTTCTTAAAAAATTCATAGTATGTACGCATATTTTCTAGTTCTGTCCATTTCTTCACTACAACTGGGTTTTCATCAAGATCATATATCTTTGCCCCAGCCATAGCAAGGAAAAAAGGAGAATGTGTTGATATAATAAATTGACAGTTAAAAAATCGTGCCGAGTCCTCAATAAATCTCATTAACTCCATCTGACGCTTTGGGGAAAGACTGTTTTCAGGCTCATCTAATAGATAAAGTCCATTTTCTTCTATTTTTTCTGTAAAATATAGAAAGGCACTTTCACCATTTGAATATTCTCGTACATTATCCATTAATTCATTTCTCACAAAACGTGACTGAGTTTTTCTTCTACTATCATTCATCTTTTTTAATTTTTCATAATCTGCTATGGAATTCATTTGAAACTGAGAATACTTAGAATCTAAATATTCCCCAAAAAGTTCTTCTCGTTTTTGATCAATTCCTTCATTAAGGTTGCGGATATTAAACATATAATCAAAGACATCATCACTAGTAATAATTCTGCTTTTTTCAGGAATATCAGTCACAATCTCCATCGTACACATACTGACATAGTCTCCATAAAAATTAGATTTATTATAGATAGAATCGCGATTGATTTCCGTTTTTTCTGCAATCACATTTAATGCTGTTGATTTTCCCGAGCCATTCCCACCATAGAAAATCGTAATTTGCTCAAAATCAACTCTTTCAAGATCATGTTTTGATAATATCTTAAATGGATAAAATGAGTCATAGCAAGTTCTTCTTATCCCTAGCAAAAAGTCAAATTCCATACCTTCATTTGGAAATGTAAAAGTATTTAAATAAATTATCATCACCTTCCCTAAGCAACACATTTCTTCCAAGCTACTTTGCTTATAATCAATCCAACTGGAATATAAGCATATACACCATAAGGAATTCTAGTCAATATATAATGCCCCAATATAAACATACCCATAATAAATATACTTATTAGGATATTATATCCACCTGGACCTTCTGTTACTTCAAAGGCTCTAGAGAACGGCAGATTCTTATCTAATATCTTAAATTCTATAATAGTAAAGAGCAGCATATTTATTCCAACTACTATCATCTGATCTACTATCTGCATTTTATATATAATTAGAAATATTAAGCTCACTAAAACAAATACAGGTGCAAATAGGTTAACTATTGCCGCCTTAACAGTGCCTCTATAAATAGCTGGTTTATTTTTAATAGGTATAGTTTCGTATATCCAGGCTCCTTTATAATTTCCAGAATACCCTAAGAGAATTAATATATTAGGAATCATCACAAAAGCCATGTAAATCCATAAGTAATTTTTCGTATTAGAAATATTTGAGAATTGACTTCTATTCATACTAAACATCATAAGAAATGGAAATATAATTGCCATCCCCAAACTTGGATAAACCTTTAATTTGAAGGTTCTCTCATTTTTTAACATATTAGCAGCAAATTTGTAAAAAGTTCTCTCCTCCTCATCTTTACAGGCTAACTTTGATACAAAAATATTAACTTTATTCTTATCTTTAGTCTGCCCCTCTGCACTATTTAGCTTCTGTAAATTTCTTTCAAACATAGGCATGAGTTTTATATAAATCACAATAGATACAATTGGAATTACAACTCCAAGTATAGAATAAATTACAATATAACTTTCATTATTACCCTTTAATATTAACTCAAAGGGTGCTGCAAACCATAATGGCGGAAAAAAGTATTTCCATAGGCTAGGATTATATTCCAAATTATTTATATCTATAAAGTCGAAAAGTCTGCCTATTAGTTGATAACCCAGTGACATAACTATAGTTAGACCTATTTGAACATAATTAATAATATCCTTTAGTTTTTCACCGCTGGAAAACCTAAGAACTACAAGGTAAATGAGGGCAGTAAGTATTATGGTAAACAATGCAATTAAAATAACTGCTAATAAATATATAAAAAAGAAAGTAAATCCATGTCTTTTTATAGATACAATAAGTGAAGGCCCAGAAATAGCCATAGTAATAGCTGTAATATACATGAATATATGTAATATCTTAGCCATATTTAAGGTCTTACTATCTATAGGCTTTGAAAGTAATATCTCCTTATCCTTTATATCTAGTAGTACCGAACTAAAATCAGCTATTAAAGAAGTCATCAATAGAAACATAGTTATTCCAAATACAAAGCTCATTTGAAACAAGAAATTGTCTCCAATTACTATAAATAAAATTAAGAAGGCCCCCATTAAAATATATGTCCATAAAGACTTTAGGAAGTTATTCTTATCTTTACTTTCCTTTTCTTTTTTCTTATTATTTTGATTGCTTAAAACGGTAGATACTCTTCTTCCATCTAATATTAGCTTTACATTAAGTATCTTTCGCATTGCAGGATAATCTACTCCAATTTTTTCAAATATGCCCTTGAAGATGTCTAAGAATCTTAATACTCCAAAATCCTTCATCTATATCACCTCTTCTATGGTAGCTACTATTTCCTTAGCTATTTTCTCATGTTCATTGAATCCTGTTAATTGATTAAATATCTTCTCTAATGAACTATCCATAGTTATACCCTTTAAATCATTAAAACTTCCATCGGCTACTATTTCTCCATTATTTATAAGTATTATCCTACTACTGATTTTCTCAACAACCTCCATAATATGAGAAGAGTAGAAAATAGTTTTTCCCTTTCTAGCTAACTCTGCTAATACTTCCTTAAATACCATAACGCTGTTGGCATCCATTCCGCTTAAAGGCTCATCTAGGAATAGAACGTCAGGATCATTGATTAAAGCCGATATTATAAGAGTCTTTTGCTTCATTCCCTTAGAATAAGAGCTTATTCTAGCATCATAAACATCTTTAATTCCAAATAGATCCATTAACTTCCCAGCTTTTTTATTTGCTTCTTCATATTTTATGCCATAGAGTTCTCCAATAAAAGTCAGATATTCTCTAGCTGTAAGATTTTCATAAATTTCAGCAGTCTCAGGTACATATCCGATTTTCTTTTTATAATCTACTTTTCCGTCTCTTATATCTTCCCCAAATATCTTTATATCTCCAGAATAATCTCCAACTAAACCTAGCATGATTTTCACTGTCGTACTCTTTCCAGCCCCATTTGGTCCTATATACCCTATGATTTCTCCCTTATGTACATCTAGATTAATATCCCGTAATACCTCTTTCTCTCCATAGCTCTTACTTAAATTCCTTATGGTTACTATTGATTCCATATTTCCATCCCCCTAGTAATCTATTGATTATATTATAACATAAAGAATTCTACTTCCAAATCCTTCTTTTAAAGTCATCTACTTAGCCTTTATAGTGTTATAAATAAAAAAGTGGCCAGATATTTCTACCTTTCCACTCTTATAAAGCTTCGTCAATTTATTCTAAAATTTATTAAACCGTTTCTCTTTTATAGTATTTTGCCTGTGCATTGTACAAGCTTGCGTAAATATTGTTTTCATCCTTAATAAGAGTATCATGATTACCCCTTTGAATAATTTTTCCACTATCAAACACTATTATATTATCACAAAATCTGCAACTGCTCATTCTATGGGATATAAAAATACTTGTCTTATCTTCTACTAACTCATTGAATCTTGAATAGATTTCAAACTCACTAATTGGATCCAATGCTGATGTTGGTTCATCAAGTATGACAAAGGGGGCATCCTTATATAATGCTCTTGCAATTGCTATTTTTTGTGCTTCTCCACCACTTACTTCCACTCCATCCTCATCATATTTATATAAATTGGTTTCTATATTTTGTGGCATTTCTTTTATTCTATTGGCTATTCCAGATAAACTTAAACAATTCCATACCTTATCATCTTCCACATTTCTATTTGTGGCAATATTTTCACCTACAGGAAATGCAAACAAATTAAAATCTTGAAATACAACAGAAAATATTGATAAATACTCACTATAATCATATTCCTTTATATCTATACCATTTAAAGTTATATATCCTTCTGTTGGGTCATAAAGTCTTGTTAATAGCTTTATAAATGTGGTTTTACCAGCACCATTTTTTCCTACAACAGCTATTTTATCCTTTACAGTTAATTTGCAGGATATATCTTTAAGAACATGGCCCTCAGTATTTGGATACTTAAATGATACATTGTGGAATTCAATATCATATACCTCATCTTTACTCTTTTCTATCGATAATAAACCAGTTTGTTTTTTATTCTCCATATTAATAAATTCATTAAATACTTTCACAAATTCAGTTTGAAGTTTTATACGCTGATTGACACTAATTATATCTGTAACCGCATTGTTAAATATACTTATGGCACCTATATATTTTGTAAGTTCACCAATTGTAATACTTCCAGCTAATACCTTTAAAATTACAATAATATATGCAATATACATATAAATGGAGTTACTTAAAAGATTCCATGTTTCTTTATTTTTAACCTTCTCATAATAAAACATATCGAAAAACTTTCCAGATTCATGCATATATTTCTTATAATTATTGTGGATCATTTCAAACATATTAAATATTCTTATATCCTTTCCCATGGGATAGTTTAAGAATATTTGGTCTGTATAGTAACTGAATTTCCTTTCAACGATTATTTTATTATTAAATAAATCTGAACTATGACTCTTAGATTTTATTTCCACATATTTATTGAACTTCATATTAGATACAGTTAGAACTACTAATACACCTAATGAAAATGGCATAGATGCAAGTGTATTTATAATATGGATGTTACTTACTGGTGCTAAAACACATAGACTTATAACCAAAGAGACCGATGTTATAATTTTAAAAATCCCCTCAAGTAATTTCCTATAATACATTATAAAGCCATAATATCCTCCTGTATGCTCCATGGTATATTCTGCATTAGATATTTTTTGTAATACCTGAGGGTCCTCCATAATGTCAAAGTCTATTTCCATTGCCTTCTCATTAATTAAAATAATCATTTTTCTTTGAATATAATCTGCTTTATACTTATTTATATTATTTAAAAAATCTATCAACAAACCAATCAATAGATTTGATAGAACTAAACCTATTATCAAAGATGGTATTTTTACAAAATCCTTTGCTATAATTGAATTAATCATATATGCAGAAATATAAAGCTCTATATATGGAAACAATGCAGATAGAATAGATTGTACTATCAATAATGGTATAATACTTCTGTCTATTTTGTGAACTATTTTTAAACTTTCAAAACCATCTTTATGATAATTAAATCCTTTGAATATTTTAGCAAACAATTTCAGGCACCTCCTCTTGATAGTAAGACGACTGAATATTAAACATCTTTGCATACTCACCGTTGTTTTTTAATAAATTATAGTGAGTACCTTCCTCAATAATTTTTCCATGTTCCAACATAATGATTCTATCACAAAATTTTGTTGAGCTTAATCTATGTGAAATAAATACACTTGTCTTTCCATCTATTAATGAACTATATTTTTCATACATTTCACTTTCTGCCAAGGCATCTAGGGCTGAAGTAGGCTCATCTAAAATCATAATAGGACTATTTTTATATAAGCATCTGGCAAGCATTAGCTTTTGAGTTTCTCCTCCAGATAAGATAGCACCTTCATCATCGAGTTCTTTTAACATAGTTGTATGAACTCCATTTTTCAATTTATCTACTTTATCCTTTAGACCTGACAATTCAATACATTTATCAACTTTATTATAGTCAGTTTTTTCCTTAATACAGCAAGATATATTTTCAGCCATTGATAAAGCAAGTACTTGAAAATCTTGAAATACGATAGAAAATACTTTAAAATAATCCTCTCTTTTATATGTGCTTATATCTACACCGTCTAAATATATCTTTCCCTCTGTAGGTTTATATAATCCACACATCAACTTTACAAGTGTAGTTTTTCCTGCTCCATTAACTCCTACTAGTGCAAGTTTTTCTCCCTTACCAATAGTCAAATTAAAATTATCAAATATTTTTGTTGTTTCTCCTGGAAAAGCAAATGATACATTTTCAAATCTTAATTCATATGTTTTTTCTTCTGTTATATGATTATATAAATCCAAATCATTACTGATACTATTTTCTAACTTCACATCATCTATTTCTATGGCAGTTCTTGAGTTATTTACAGTTGTATTATTTAATTGTAGATATTTTATATTGTCAAATATACTGGTTACCCAATTGTTAACCCCTAAAATCAATCCTATAACCATAATAAACTGACTTATTTCTAATCCATTTTTCACTTTGTTAAATACAACAAAATAAGCAATGGCATATTTTATTGCTGTTAGAATTCGTTCCGATACATTAACTAAATAATAGATTCTTAACTCCTTCTCTAGCCAATTTTGTCTTAGGCTAATTAAGTATTCAGATGTATCCATGAACCAATTTTTCATACTATATAATCGTATATCCTTTGCATTTTTTAGCGAGGTGGACTGTGTAGATAAATATTTTAATTTTGTATCAAACTTGAACCATTTTTCTTTATTTTTATTTATCCACTTTTCATTTAAAAGATTAACAATAATGGAAAAAGAGGATATGGCTATTAAAATCAATGAAATCCAAATATTTACCCTTGCAATAAAAATACAATATACAATAAGACCTAAAACACTTTGTATAAAGTTTCTAAAATCCACTATCATATGAGTAAATCCTATATTAAAAGCATCCATATAGGAATCAAGTCCTGCATCAAGAATTTCTCTACTTTCTGAAATATCAAGATTTTGATAATTGGTTATCATAATATGGTCATAATAATCTTGACATTTAAACATACGCTTCTTATTTACAGTGTTATCTGAACTTTGTACAAGTCTTTTATAAAAAATTGTTATGGAATATAAAACTAAGCAATAGTATGTTAATTTCAATAAAATCTGTGAGATGCTAATTTCTTCTGTCAATAACTTTACAGCATATGCAGGTAACAATATCAGCATAAAAGTTGTAAATATATTGCACAATATAATTATTACTGCACCTGCCCAATACCTACTCCTGTATTCTTGTAATATGTATTTATGTGTAAAAATTATATTTTTAAATACACTGTAATTCTTTTTTTCCAACCTCATCACCCCATAACAATTATAATATAATGCTTCCTTTATATCTTATCTTCCTTAACTAGTTCATTTAATATTGATTATATATAATATACATGTATAATCACCCTACTTTAAAATATGCTTTTTGTTCTGATTTTAGCATATTATTTTATTACATGATGAAAATAGCTAATTAAGAATTTTGATTTTTACCTAATAAATCTTTCACCATTTCTCTATTCTCAAAAAGTGCACAACCACCTTTATGCTCTTTTAGCAGCTCATGAATACTTCTGACCTTTTCTAATAAGGGAGAATTTAATGCTTCCTCAAGTGTTACATCTTTTAGATTTATATCTGAATATGGTGCAAAAGGACATGGTTCTATTGAGCCTATTGCATTGATATGCACGAATCCTCTCCCTGCTGCTAAACACCCTCCAAACTTTTCTTCGTCTCCAGGAAATGTTATAAATATTGCCCTATGTTTTTCTCTTAACTTATCCATATTAGAATTAAGCTGTTGCCTTTGACTTGTGGATATTGCAAGGCTTTCTGTAGAACTATCAAAGGGGATATATTCAATAAAGAAAAATGCTCTACATCCCCGCTCTATATAAGTTCTGATAAATTCATCATTTAAAACATCTTCAAAATTCTCTGTTGTAATGGTTATAGATATTCCATAAAATATGCTTTTTTCTTGAAGTAAATCAATGCTAGATGAAACTCTCTTAAATACTCCTTTTCCTCTTCTCTTATCTGTTTGATCTTCATCACCTTCAATGCTTATGACCGGTATCATATTTCTAGATAAAGAAAAAGTTTCAGCCCACTCTTCATTTATTAACATTCCGTTTGTGAATATAGGAAAAATAATCTCTGGAAACTTTATACATTCTTTAACTACCTTCTCTTTAGTAAGAGGTTCTCCCCCAGCTAACAGTATAAATGATATACCTAACTCTTTTCCCTGAGCAAAAATACTTGACCATTGGTTTTCATCTAGTTCTAATGATCTATTATGAACTTTTGCTTTATCATAACATCCCTTACATCTTAAATTGCAAACACTTGTAATAGAGGCTATCACAAAAGGCGGTACATGAAGCCCTTTTTCTTCGTGTTTAGCTCTAATTTTGGGTGAGTTCCTTTGTTCTAATGCAATTTTCATAATACTCTTTGCTGATGTAAAATCTCTAAGGGCTATTTTTATACAATCCTCCATAAGGAGTTCTATTGATCTATTAAGCATTTTTGATAGTATTATATTAGATTTTTTTATATCATTTAATTCTTCCATACTTATCCCCCTGAATCATTATTTTCTGATACTATTCCAAAAGAATTCTATATGATAATTTATCTGTGCTTCAATCTCATTAATATCAATATATTCTACATCCTTTAGCATAAATTCTTCATACATTTTATAGATTGCAAAAGCTTGAAATTCTTGGGAATATAAATATGGATTTCCATCCCTAATAATTTCTTTATCCATAAGTTCCCTCATAAACTTTTCCATGACTGTCCTTGGTTTATCTATAAATTCTTCTAAAAAAAAGTTTTTGATCTTTTGGTTTTTAAATTGTTCTTTTATAATGATTTTTAAGATATTGATCATTTCAGGTCTTTTGAGAATATTAATAACACTATCAAATCCACCCTTGAGAATATGAAGGATTTTATCTTCCCTTAAATCACTAGGATTTAGTTCTTTTATCTCAAATACATCTCCCATTTGATAGAAAAGATTCCTATAATATTTAAATATCTCCTCAAGTATTTCTTCTTTACTATTAAAATGATTGTATATAGAACTTCCCTTGATCCCTACAATATCTGCAATCTTCCGTATTGAAGTGTTATCGTATCCTTGACTTGAAAACTGTTCTATGGCTGCAGCTATAATCTTTTCTTTTGTATCCTTTAATTCTAAATCTTCCTTAAATAAATCCATCATTTTTCCACTCCTTTAAACTAACACCGTTAGTTTCATGTTATACTAACAGCGTTAGTTTGTCAATAAGTATTTCTTCAAAAATGAATATATAAAATAGTCCTCGAAATTACCCCTTAATTATAATTAAGGGGTAATTCTATTTTTATTATTTAAAATAAAATTGTCATATATCCTCCATATAATGCTAATAATAATATTCCTGTAAGTCTTCCTATTTTCTCGGTAGATGTTCCTATTAATATAAATACTAATGCTACTATGGTAGCCATGGGAATATCTAGAGCTAAAGTTTGTTGTGATATAATTAGTCCATTATCACTAACCAATGCAGATGCTCCCATAACTAAAGTCATATTAAATATATTAGCTCCCACTATATTTCCTACAGATATATTTTGTTTTCCCTTTATGGTTGAACTTAGGGCTGTCACAAGTTCTGGTAAAGATGTTCCAATGGCAAGTAAAGTTAGACTAACTACTTGCTTTGGTATTCTCAAAAAGTTTGCTATTTCTACTCCAGTATCTACCAGCAGATGTGCACTGATTATTATAAGGGCTGTTCCTACTGCAAACTTAATTCCATTTTGTATTAAATCTTTCTTATTTGGAAATTCCCTAGAAGTATTCTTAGACTTTCCATTCCCTTTCTTTAATTCAAATACATTTATAAAAATAAATAATAATAATAAAGCAACCAGAATCTTTCCTTCTAAATGACTAATTACTCCATCGGATGCAAAGTAATAAAATATACCTAAATATCCAAACATCATTGATCCTTTGATACCAAATAAATTATCTTTTATATGTATAGGCTTAATCAATGCACAAATTCCCACTATAAATGCAATATTACAAATATAAGAACCTAGTGAATTTCCTACTGCCATATCTGTTAATCCTTCTTTACTTGATAGTGTAGATACGAAAAGCTCTGGTAATGTAGTAGCTACACTAACTATGGTTGCACCTATTATTCCATAGGAGATCCCAGTTTTATCTGCAAACCAAATAACAGCATCTACAAACCAATCCCCACCCTTAACGATCATAATAAGTCCTATAATAAATAATAAAAATGTAGAAAAAATCCCCATATTGCCCCCCTCTATTTATTTATTCTTTAATCAATTATATTATTTATATAAAAATATATCAGCTAATATTACAATATCTTCTTATTTCATCACATATATTGGTAATCTGAATAAAATAATATTAGTTTTAAATGATAGGGGTGTGAGTATGGAAGTTATACTATTAGTATTGGTATTATCTTTAGATGCTTTCGTAGCTAGTATTGCTTACGGAACTAATAAAATAAAGATACCATTTAGGTCAGTCCTAATTATTAATACTATTTGTTCACTTTTCCTAGGTGTTTCCATTTTCTTTGGCTTTCAAATAAAAAAAATACTCCCTAATAATATTACATTAATATTAAGCTTTTCTATACTAATGCTACTTGGAATATACTATTTATTTGAAAGTATTATTAAAACCTATTTGGAAAAGAAATTAGAAGAAAATGAGAAAGTTAAAATAAAGCTATTTGATATATGGATAATTATAGATGTGTATTGCGATGAAACTAAAGCAGATTTTAATCTATCTAAAAAGCTTGATGCGAAGGAAGCAGTATATCTTGCCACTGCACTTTCACTAGATTCATTGGCTGTAGGTTTTGGAAGCAGTCTAGGTAATATTAATTATCTTCATGTAATAGGATTATCTCTAATTATAGGATTATTTTCTATTTACAGTGGAATTTTTATCGGTAAAAAGATTGTGGAAAAGACAAAAATCAATTTATCTTGGTTATCTGGTATTCTGCTAATAATATTAGCAATTTTAAAATTAATTTAAAATAAGTCCTATGGCTAATTGACATAGGACTTATCTATTCTTTTATATTAGATTTTTTACAAATTGACCTTCCTTCATAATTACTTCCATATTCTCAACAGAAATATTATGAATGTCTAATAGAGGATTTCCCTTTAAAACTAGTATATCTGCAAATTTGCCTTCCTCTAGAGTTCCTGTAATATCATCTACCTTCAACATCTCTGCTCCATTTTTAGTTGCAGCTAAAATTACTTCCATCTCTGTTAATCCTGCCTTATTTAGTGCATACATTTCTGTAATTGCATATTTACCATAAGGAGTTAAGCTACTACAGAATGAATCAGACCCTACTGTAATTCTAATTCCCTTTTTATTTGCGTTTCTTAAATTGTCTATTATACGGTTCAATTCTTTTTCCGCAGTTGTATTTCCTGGATATTTATCATGTATAGGTCTATATGGCGGCTCATATACTGTAAACCATTCAAAGAAGAATTGCAGCGTAGGGCAGAAGGTTATATCCTTCTCCTTCATAATTTCTAAACATTCTTCGTTTAATTCCTGTCCATGGATAATAGAGTCTACTCCAGCTTTACATGAATTCAATGCTCCTTCATAGCCTTCAGCATGGGACCATACAGGTATACCTACCATATTACATTCATCAACTACTGCCTGTATTTCTTCCATTGTATAGTGAGTATCAGCCTTAGCATCATATCTCCATATTCCTCCACCAGTAGACCAAATCTTAACTGCATCTGGGTTTTCACGAAGTCTCTTTCTAATAGCTTTTCTCAATTCCCAAGGTCCGTCTACTCTTTCCGCCCAAGGATGAGAGTCATTATTATATTCTAAAGGTAATCTGTGGGAATCTCCATGTCCTGCAGTTCTGCAAAAACCAAGTCCTGTTGTTATTACTCTAGGTCCTTCTATGACTCCTTTTCCAATCATATTTCTAATATGTATACCTGAACGAGAAATCTCTCCTACTGTAGTTAAACCATGTTCTAAGGATTCCTTTGCCTGTGCTACTGCTACTACAGTTTTTTGAATTATCGGTTCAAGTACCCATTCATTATCGTCATCACTTAAATTACCGCTAAAATGAAGGTGTGTATCTATTAAACCTGGCATAATAGTTTTTCCAGTTATATCAATTATTGTGCCTTCAGTTTCCATTTCTTTCTTAGGCCCAGCATATTTAATCTTTTTATCTTCTACTACTACCATAGAATCTTCTATTACTTCTCCAGTACCATTTATTAATAGCCCACCAGTGAATATAATTTGATTCACAAAACCCCCTCCTTATAATTTAAATATTTATACCATCAATATTATATCATATGATTTATAGGCATCCAACATCATAATTAACAATAGATATTAATTTACCAATTTAGAAATTACTTTAAAAAATTCCCTTAGCTTTCATCACTAAGGGAATTCTATTAATTCATATAGCTTTTATTTTGTTCTTGCTTTAACTTTTCTGGAGTCACGTCATTTCCTTCTTCATCTACTACCTTTACTTCCATTAAAGTGTTTTTCATATTTCCTCTAAATATCTTAAGGTATTCTTGACGTAATTTCTGTTGTTCTTCTTTTTCTTCCTGTGTTAGTCCTATGGTTTTTGATTTATGTGCCAGTTCATTTATCCTCTTTATTAATTCTTCCATGTAATCTCTCCAATTCTTCATTTTGATACTTAATTAGATTTTAACACTTAGGAGAATCTTCTTCAACAAGTAATTTTTTACGCTTTGTCCTTCTATACAAGATAAATCCTATTCCATCGGCTAATGCCCAGCCTATAGGAACAGACCACCATATTCCTCTTTGAGCTATAGATGGAATACTTGAGAGCACATAAGCCATTAATACTCTAGTACCTAATGAAATTACTGTAAGAATTAGAGATGTATTTAATTCTCCTATTCCTCTAAAGAATCCATAGAACATAAATAAAAATCCTATTAAAACATAGAAAATAGATATTATAGATAAATACTCTACTCCTAGATTAATTACATTTATTTCACTTGCTTCCACAAATATTCTCATTAAGCTACTGGAACTTATATATATTAGTGTGGACATTATAATACAAAATATAATTATAGTTTTTATAGAGGCTTTTACTCCCTCTACTATTCTATCATTTTTCTTAGCTCCTTTATTTTGAGCCACATATGTTCCAAAGGCATTCCCAAAATCTTGAACTGGCAAATATGCTATGGAATCTACCTTACTTGCTGCAGTAAAGGCTGCAATAGTGTCTGACCCAAAGGTATTTACTATACCTTGTACACATACCATTCCAAAGGTCATTATAGATTGTTGAATAGACGTAAGGAAACTAAATTTACTTACCATTGTAAATATATCTTTATCAAACACTAGATCCTCTTTCCTTGGCCTTATAAACTCTATTTTCCACAACCCATATATTAAACATAGAATTGACGAAACTGCCTGAGCTATTACAGTAGCAAAGGCTACTCCAGATACTCCCATATCATAGACTATAACAAATAGTAAATCTAGCACTATATTTATTACAGCTGATAATATTAAGAAGTATAAAGGAGTTTTTGAATCTCCTATGGATCTAAGCAAAGCTGAACATCCATTATACAAGTAAACAAATATCAATCCTGCAAATATGGTTTGTAAGTATTTTTGTGAATCTAGAAATATTTCTTCTGGTGTATTTATAAGGTTCAACATGCCTTTTGTAGTAAATACTAATATAATAGATAATACTATTGTAAAGACACCTATGGATGAGAACGATATAAATATTGTTTTTCTAAGATTAGAGTAATTCTTTTCACCAAAATAATATGAATATACTACCGCCGCTCCCATACATAATCCAATTATTACAAAAGAAAAAAAGTTCATAAGCATAAATGATGACCCTACTGCTGCCAATGCATTTTTCCCTACATATCTTCCAACTACAACTGAATCTACTATATTATATAATTGCTGAAATAAGTTTCCAATTAACATGGGAAATGTAAAGGCTATTAGCGTCTTAGCGGGATTTCCCTTTGTCATATCTGTTATCATATATTTTACTCCTTTCTATATCTATACTCTTGTAGTTTAACACGAATGAATGTATAATTAAAATATAAATATATTATAGAATGTATATACTTTTTTATATAGGAGAATTGTTATGGATATAAAACAACTTTTATATTTTATTACTGTTGTAAATGAAGGAAATATTACATCAGCAGCAAAGAAACTTCATATTGCTCAACCTGCCCTTAGTAATCATATTAAAAACTTGGAAGAGGAATTAGATGTAAAGTTATTTCATAGAGGACCTAGAAAAATCACCTTAACAGAAGCAGGTGAAATCCTCTATACTAAGGCAAATAATATTCTTGAATTAAAAAATTCCATAAGAAAAGAATTAGAAGATAGTAAATCCGGGTTTAAGGGTACATTGAAAATAGGTACTATATCTGCCATAGATGCAGACTTTCTAGAAAATACTTTTCTTAAATTTCATAAAAAATATAACAATATTAAATATGAAGTCTATGAAGGTATAACTCCTGAAATTATTAATCTATTGTTTTCAAGAGTTATTGAAGTAGGAATTGTAAGAACTCCCTTCGATAAAACAGGTCTAAAAACCCATTATTTAAAAATGGAACCTATGATAGCTGCATATAAAGAAGACGATGATCTAGATAAAATAAATTCCCATATTAATATAGAATATCTAGAGGGAAAACCTCTTATTATCTATCGCAGATTTGAAAATTTAATAGTATCTGCATTTCAAAAGCTTGATATAAATCCATATGTCTTCTGTATTAATGATGATTCAAGGACTTCACTTCTATGGGCTAATGCTGGGTTAGGTATTGCCATTGTCCCCATGTCATCTAAGAACTTAGTTCTAGCAAACAATTTAAAATATAAAATCATAGATGATGATTCATTATCGTCTCAAGTATCAATAATAACTTTAAAAGATAGTAATTTATCTACTGTGGCAACTAATTTTATAGATAATATTAAATAAAGACTATATCTCAATTTTTTGAGACATAGTCTTTATTTTTAAAATAATATATGCATAAACAATGCAGCAAATGGCATTGCTATTATCGTTCTTTCTAAGAATATAATCATTAATTCTTTGAATTTTAAAGGAAGTCCTGTATTCATAATTACAACTACTGATTCTGCTAAGAATATAATTTGCACCATTGAAACTACGGTAACGAAGAATCTTGTCTTAACATGCAACTGTGCTACTTGATCTGCAATTGTCAATACTGGGATGAACATCTCTGTAATTCCTGTTGGGATTGCTGTTGCTGCAACTTGAGCATCTGGAACCCCTAATAATTTAGTTAAAGGTAAAAACGCATATCCTATTATGTCAAATACTGGAGTGTATTTTGCAACAATCATACCTAATATACCTATGGAACATAATAAAGTAATAACCTTTGGTAATACAGGGAATGAATCTACAACTGAATCAACTATTCTCTTAAACATTCCACCTGCTGTATGAGCTCTTACTGCCGCTCTGTTTACACCAGCCTTTAACATGGAAGGTCCAAATTTTAATGAAGCTTCTTTTCTGTCTTCATCTGTTTGTACTTTACCATTTGCAAACACATCTAGCTTTTTGTTAAGTGGCCATAATCTACTACAAATAGCTGCTAGTATAAAGGCCAATAAGAATGAAACAAAATAAGTTTTTATAAAGTGTTCACCTATTCCTGCTGTTTCCATAACTAGCAGTGCATATCCTACAGATACAGCACTAAAACAAGTAGCTACTATAGATGACTCTTTCTCTGTATATACATTGCCTTTATACATTCTACTAGTAATTATAATACCCATAGTTGTTGAACCTACGAAGGAAGCACAAGCATCAACTGCTGATTTTCCTGGAGTCTTAAACAATGGTCTCATTAGAGGCTCTAAAAGAACTCCAAAGAAGTCTATACAACCATAATCCGTTAAGAAAGGAATAAAGAACGCTCCTACTGGTATAATAAACGCTACTCCTATGACTACTCCAGGTATTACCATTTCACCAGTTGATGGTCCAACTATCATTTCTGGAGCGGCATAAACACCAATTTTATTAAGAAAATAAAGTAATATAAATATTCCACCTGCTAAATATAAAAATGGATGTATAACTGAGTCTGCTTCAAAGTATTTATAAAGTTTACTATCTTTCTTTGAAAAGAACTTCCCAATTACACTTGCAATTCCTGTACCCATAAGTACAATTGTGCATATGAGTAATGCTCCGACAGCTTGTCCGTTAATAACTATCAATGAGTCTACAATTGATATTGCACCCTGATAAATATATCCAAATGGAATTCCGCCATTTATAGGTACGAAAAATACAAATATTGCTATTGCTGAAATTATAAATGCTTTCATAGCTCCTATTGCCCAATCTTTTCTATCCAATTCAATGGAGTCTAGAACTTTGGGATCGTTTAAATCTAATTGGCTTAAATCATAATCTTTGTTTTTACTTAAGTTTATCGGTTGCAGTTCTGTCACCTTCTTCTTTCTGTAATTTGATTTATATTTATAAGTCTGTCCATTTAAGTACTTAAATGGACAGACTTATGTTTATTAACCCATTAAGTGGGTTTCTAGTATTTGGTCATCCTTTAATCCTTGTAACCCTAAATAATGGTTTAAGTTATTTAGTAAGTATTCTAATTTGACTGGTCCTACTATTTCTGAACCTGTTACTGCTACACCATATTTTTGAGCTTCAAGTTTTACTAATTCATAAGCTCTATAAAGTGGAGTGTTTGCACAGTCAAACATATTTATAGATACAACTACTCCTGTTCTTTCAGGGAATTTAATTCCAACTGCTCTAGTTGTTGAGAATCCGCCACTTGGTCCTCTTACAGCTTTTGCTATTTGTTTAGCTATGTTTACATCTTCTGTAGCTAAGAATACGTTATAAGCAGTTAAACCTTCTTTATCTGCAGATACTATAGTAGCTCCACGTTCTGGACTTAATTTACCATCTACTGATAAATCTGGACGTCTTGCTTCATGATCTGGGTGGTTAGGATCATCTAATAAAGCTTTTAATCCTTCATATTGTCCTTTTCTTATATATGAAATACTCTTCTTATCTTCTGTTCTAGCATTTTCGCCTGAAAAGAATATTGGTACTTGATGTTTTTCAAATAATTCTTTTCCTATTTCTTCTGCTAATTCTTTACACTCTTCTACTGTTGTATTCATTAATGGGAATAGAGGAATTGTATCTTGTCCACCTATTCTTGGGTGAGTACCCTCTTGAACTGTCATATCTATTAATTCATATGATTTTGCAGCCATTTCTAATAAAGCTTCTTTTAATGGAGCTGGTTCTCCAATGATAGTTAAAACTGTTCTGTTAAAATCGTGTTCTGGTTCTACACCTATTAGTTTAACGCCTTCTTTGTTTTTGATTGCGCCAGCAACAGCATCGATTACTTCTTGTCTTCTACCTTCACTAAAGTTAGGTACTGCAAGCATAAATTTCTTTTCCATCATTATCTCTCCTTCTATAGTTTTATATATTATTAAGCATTAAGTCTTTCATAAACTACTTTTAATGAAGCTTCTTTTAATTCTTTTGCTGAGTTTAATAATGAAGATACTTTTGCAGATATTGTAGTTCTGTATTCTTCATCTTTTATACTTCCTAGATTGATAGTTACATTTAATAATGCACCTTCTAATCCTGAGTAAGCTAATAATACACCTACACCTATATCAGTTATAGCATTTACATTACCATATGCTGCGAATACATCTTGTAGCTCTAATACTCTATGACATTTTTCTGCACATTTTAAAGGAACTTCTAATGCAATTTTATATCCATCTTGAATAGCTTGTGATCTAGCTTTCTTTTCTTCATCAGTTTCCTTTGGCATTTTAAATGCTTCCATTACTTTATCAAAAGCATTTGTATCTTCATCTACTACATTTGCTAACTCTTCAAATAATCCTTCTAACTCTTTTGCATTTGCTTCTAAGTTAGTTCTTACTTCCTCTGGTAATTCTTCATAGTTTTTCTTAGAAAATGTCAATCCACCAACCATACTTGTTAAAGCAGATCCCAGTGTTCCTACATAAGCCGATACACTGCCACCACCTGGCGTAGGATCACTACTTTTAGTATCTAATGCATATTGTTTTAAACTTTTATCAATAAACATTACTGCACCTCCAATGTATAATATATAAACTTTCGTATTTTTCATACTGCCATTATATACAGCAAGACATATGCCAAAAAAACAAAACTTTCTTTAATTTTTAAAAAAATAATTAAAAAAAGTTTTGTTTTATCTGTGACATTGATATAATATAGTCATTTACTCATTCCTAGTACATATCAGCTTATTAAGTTTTCTTATATAATTTAAAAAATATTTTAATTCTAAAGACCTTATATATTTTACAATATAATTAAACTATTTATTTAGAAGATTTTTTTCCTTCTAAAAGCTTCGTATTTCTACAGGAACCTTCAAAACACACAACTTAAATCAAGAGGAATTTTTTCTTGTCTATCGGGAATTTTTTCCCGTCCCAAATTTAAGATCAATTCCAAGTCTTTTTGCCTTTTTCCTTAAGGTACTAGCCTCTAATCCAGTCTTCTTACTTAACTCATGTATATCCTCTGCTTTATACATATATTCATCTAATAATATTTTCTCATAGTGATAGATATTTTCCTTAAAAGATTTATTCTCATCTAATGTCATGGTTCTAATTTTTCCTATTTCTCCACTTAAAATATCTCTTTCACTTATTAAGTCCATTTCAGATGTTACAACTAATCTTTCAATTTCATTTTCTAATTCACGTATATTTCCAGGCCAATCATAACTAATTAACAACTGCATTGCCCTTGAAGAAATTCTTTTATGGTAATTATAATGTTCATTTAATCTCTCCAAGAAAAACTGAATCAATGGAACTATATCTTCTTTCCTTTCCTTAAGGGGAGGAATATCTATTGGAACAACCTTCAATCTATAATACAAGTCACTACGAAACTTCCCTTCCTCTACCATCTGATGCAAGTCCTTATTCGTAGCAGCTATAATCCTAGTATCTACATGTACATTTTCTGTACCACCAACTTTTTGCAATACTTTATCTTGAATCACAGATAAGAGCTTTACTTGTAAATTAAGTGGTAACTCTCCAATTTCATCTAAGAATAAAGTTCCTTTATGTGCTAATTGAATTAGTCCTATTTTTCCCTCTTTCTTAGCCCCCGTAAATGCACCTTCTACATAGCCGAATAGTTCAGATTCTATCAAACTTTCAGGAAGTGATGAACAATCTACCTTTACAAAAGTTCCTTTTTGTCTATGACTATTTTCATGTATGTACTTACTAAGAACTCCCTTTCCTACTCCTGATTCTCCTGTAATCAACACTGTAGAGTCTACTTTTGCAATTCTAAGAGCTAAGTTTTGTATATCCTTTATGACTTTACTTTTAGCTATCATATAGTTATCTTCTGTATCCTTGGCATTTAATATATCCAATTCTCTTTGCATCCTTATATTTACACTTTTCAATTCATTTAATTGGAACTTTAGATTCTCTATACTTGTTATATCCATAACACTTACAACTACATTTATAAGTTGCCCATCCTCATAGATTGGAACTCCAGTAGAAAAAATATTTTTTCCATTTGCTTTCTGGGTTTTTCCTACTACTTCTCCTTTTTCAATAACTTCTAAAGCAACTGATTCAGAATAAACTCCTTCACTTACAAGGTTTTTCATATCTTTTCCTACAATCCAATTGCTTTCAATTCCTTCTATTTCTTCACAAGCTTTATTATATAAAATTGTTACACCTCTAGAATCAACTACATGAACTCCTAAATTTAAGGAATTAAATATATCCTTAATCTTACTTAAATTTAAACACATCTTAACCTTTTCCATATTAACACCTCTTTTATACAGCATTATTGGTTATATAATATTATATCACAAGGACATAGTTATATAAAAAGCTAGTTAAAGAAAATTTATTCTCCAACTAGCTTTTTACTGGTTATTATAACTTGGTCAACAGTTTAACTAAGTATTCATATGTTCTCTCTGTAGATGATATACTAAGTCTTTCCTTTGGAGTATGAACATCATACATATTTGGACCAAAAGAAATAATATCTAAATCAGGATATTTTTTAGCAAGTACTCCACACTCTAATCCTGCATGAATAACTGTAGATTCCATTTCTTTTCCAAACATTCCTTTATATGCTTCAAGTGCCTTATCTCTCAACCTTGATTTAGGATTATATTCCCATTCTGGATAATTACCACTAATACTACATTTAGAATGAGTTTTGTTTATTTCATCTACAATCTTTTCACGTAATGTTATCAATACACTTTCTGTAGAGCTTCTAGTAGATACCTGAAGAATAATTTGTTCATCCTCTGTCTTTAATATAGCTAAATTACTAGAGCTTTCTACTACTTCCTTATTGTCTGGAATCATTGTATATACTCCTGTAGGAATATTATGAAGAAGTGATGTTAAAGCGTCAAAGGCTTTGTTATCTATTACCTTTCTTACTTCTTCTCCCTTAGTGACTACTATATCTATTTCTGGTTCTTCTGACTTATATTTATTTATAGTTTTTTCTTTTATTTCTTCTATCTTACTTGTAAATTTAGATAATTCTTCTGACTTTACGCCAATTGTAGCTGAAGTTTGTCTTGGAATAGCATTATCCTTAGTTCCACCACTAATAGACACTAGTTTTATATGGAAATCAGCTTTTAATTCTTCTAATATATCATTTAAAATCTTATTGGAGTTTCCCCTAGGTTTATGAATTTCCATGCCTGAGTGTCCTCCAAATAGCCCCCTTACTTCTATATAAACTGCCACATAATCTGATACTTCTTCATATTCTATAGGAATTCTTGCTTCAATTAGTTCTCCGCCAGCAGAACCAGTTACTAATACACCTTCTTCTTCGGAATCTACGTTTAATAGTCTAGTTCCCTTTAAGACATTCTCAGATAGCCCTAATGCTCCATCCATTTCCACTTCTTCTGAAGTAGTTACTAATAATTCTATTTCAGGGTGTTCCAATGTATTGTCTTCAAGTATGGCAAGACCCATGGCTATGGCAATTCCATTATCTGCCCCTAAGGTAGTTTTATCTCCATATATATAGTCTCCTTCTACTTTCAATGTAATAGGATCTTTAGTGAAGTCATGGCTACTATCATCTTCTTTTTCGCATACCATATCCATATGTCCTTGTATAATAACTCCTGAAGACTTTTCATATCCAAGACTAGCTGGCTTTCTTATGATTATATTTAGTGTATCATCTTGGATAGTTTCAAGACCTAGCCCTTCTCCTACACTTTTAATATAATCACTTACTCTTTTTTCATCATAGGAACATCGAGGTATTTGTGTTAATTGTTCAAAGTAATAAAAAACTCTTTCTGGTTTTAATCCTTCTAACTTACCCACCTTACCACCTTCCTTTATTTACTTTCCATTGTTTTCTGCAATTTTTACAATTAGTTTAGATGCTAGTTTCATAGATTCAGTTGGAATAAATTCAAATCTTCCATGGAAATTATATCCTCCTGTAAAAAGATTAGGACAAGGAAGACCCATATATGAAAGTCTAGCACCGTCAGTTCCACCTCTAATAGGTTGAATCATTGGTTCAATTCCAATATCTATCATAGACTTTTTAGCTAATTCTATGATTTCCATATGAGGTTCTACTTTTTCCTTCATATTATAATAGCTATCTTTAATCTCTATTTTGATTATATTTCCATATTTATCATTTAAGAAATTTACAATCTTTCTAAAATCTTCTTTCATCTTTTCAAATTTTTCTTTGCAATGTTCTCTAATAATATAAGTAGCTACAGTATAATCCACAGTTCCATTAAGTTCAGTTAGTAAATAAAATCCTTCATATCCTTCTGTATATTCAGGTTTTTGATTTGCTGGTAACATATTGTCAATTTCCATAGCTATTCTAGCGGAGTTTATCATAATATTTTTTGCTGTTCCTGGATGAACATTTTTCCCCTGGATTTCTATTTTTACACTGGCTGCGTTGAAATTTTCATATTCTAGTTCACCTACAGGACCACCATCTACTGTATAAGCAAAATCTGCATTAAAACCTTTTACATCAAAAAGATCTGCTCCTCTTCCTATTTCCTCGTCTGGTGTAATTCCAATCTTTATATCGCCATGTTTTATTTCAGGATGATTAATTAAATATTCCATAGCATCGATAATTGCAGCTATTCCAGCCTTATCATCGGCACCTAAAAGTGTTGTACCATCTGTTGTAATAAGTTCCTTTCCAACTAAATCTTTTATAAATGGAAATTCTTTCTCTGTTATGCTATATTGATCATTTAGCTTTATATCTCCACCTTCATAGGTAAATATCTTTGGATTCTCACATTTACCATCTAGATCTGGACTAGTATCTAGGTGAGCTATAAATCCTATGGTTGGTACTTTTGTGTCCATATTAGATTTTAATGTTGCATATATATATCCATTTTCATCTTGTTTTACATCTTCAAGTCCTAGTTCTTGTAGTTCCTTTGCTAAAAGAGCTCCTAGTTCTAATTGTCCTTTGGTACTAGGGCAAGTACTGCTATTTTCATCAGACTTAGTGTCTATAGCAATATAGCTCTTGAATCTTTCAATAATCTTATCCATATTAATCATCCTTTCAAATAATTTTTCTTATAATAACGTCTGTATTACAAGCATAACTATGGAGAATACTCCTATTATTCCCATAAGAGGAAGTATAAATTTTAGCCATTTATTATAAGTCACATCTACCATTTCTAAAGTCGCTAAAATTAATCCAGTTGGAGTTATAAATGCCATCAAACCTTGACCCCAGTTATATGCTGTAACTACTACATCTCTAGATACTCCAACAGTATCTGCTAAAGGTGCCATTATAGGCATTGAAAGTGTAGCAAGACCTGATGAAGATGGTATAAAAAATCCTAAGAAACTAAATAGTATCATCTGAACTCCAGCAAAAATACCACCATTCATATTTCTAATAATAGATGATGTATAGTATAACAATGTATCTGATATCATACCATCATCCATTACAATATTAATTGCTCTTGCAACTCCTATTATAAGTGCAACTCCAACTAAATCTGCTGCACCAGCTATAAAAGTGCTGATGGATTCTTTTTCAGAAAGTCCTGACAATAACATTATTATAACAGCTACAGACAAAAATAGTCCACCCATTTCTGGGAACCACCAACCTCCTCTGGAAACTCCCCAAATCATAATAGGGAATGCTCCCAGGAAGATAACTAAGATTAGAATTCTTCTCCAGTTAAAAGGAGCAACGTTTTCAGGATCATAATTCTTTAAAAATCTTTCTTCAATTTTCCCCATATCCTCGTGAACTATGGAGTTCTTAGGATCTCTCTTAACTCTTTTCGCATAATAGTAAATATATACAAGAGTGATTATAGTTGCTAATACTAAAGCTATAATACGGAATGTAAGGCCTTCATTAAAAGAAATTCCCGCAGCATTTGAAGCAATAACAACTGAAAAAGGATTTACAGTTGAATACATAGATCCAATGGAAGAACCCATATATATTGCTGCAATAGCAACTATTGCATCATATCCGCTGGCTATGAATATGGGCATCAATATAGGATATAGTGCTATGGTTTCTTCTGCCAAACCAAAGGTAGTACCACCTAAAGCTATCAGTGCAGTTACAAATATTACTAATAAAAACTCTTTACCCTTTGTCTTTTTAGATAAAGCTGCAATTCCTGCATCGAAGGTTCCTGTCTTGTTTACTAAACCTATGATTCCACCTAAAATCAATACAAATACCATAATATCTACTGTATCCATAACCCCTAGAATAGGAGACATGATTACTGGAATTAATCCTTGTGGTGATTGCTCTATAGGTTTATAGGTATCTGGAATAGCAATGGGTTTTTTTATGCTTCCATCTGTAAATTTACTTAAATCCATTTTAATATTTAGGCTATCAAGTGTTTCTTGAGTTGCTGGAAGCTCTGCCAGCTGCCCTTCTGGGTTCTCCACCATAAAGATATTTTGGTCTGGATTATATTGTAATTTTGAGTAAAGCCCTGCTGGAACTATATAGGTTAATATGGCAGCAAGTATTAATATTATAAATAAAACTGTAAAGGCTGTAGGAAATTCAAACCTTTTTTTCCTTTTATTTTTTCTTTCTTCCTTCATATTTTCATCTCCTTAAATAGTAATGATTATAATCATTTAGTATTACCTAAACAGTATTTGCATTTATTAGCTAATTTATAGATACTTTTTATTCTCTATAAAACTTTCCAAAGGATCATTAATTTCTTCTGTTATATATTTTCTTTAATTATCTTCTTATTAATTTTTAATACAAAAATGGGTTGTCTCATAACTAATAAATCAGTTATGAAACAACCCATTTTTTTGCTTTTGACATAATTATTTATCAATATACGAAATTCCAATAAGCTTTTGGAGTATCTATTAGAAGGTAGCCCTGAGCTATGATTTTTATACTTAATATCTATCTCCAATCTTTTTAATAGTAAAGCCTAAGACAAACATCCATACAATTAGAAGCAACATTTCCATACATATTAAATCCCTACCATCTAATATTTTCTGCATGACTTCAGTGACCTCAATACTTGGGAGTAAAATCAAAAAATTATATGTCCATTTCGGCAGAACCTGATAAAGAGCAACTATTAAAAATAATGATATCATAACTACAGACGATAGGGCTGAACCACTTTGTGAAGATTTTACAGTTAAACCGATTATCATGCCAATTTCAACAAATACAATTCCTCCTATAATCATAGGCAACAGTAGAGAAATAAGATGAATTGCAAACTTTTCGTTAATTAACGCAACTATTATTTGAACTATTAAGGAATTAATCAATATAATGCCACCTTTAGCCAACACAATACCTCTGAATGTCAAAGGTGAACATAACAATGCATCTATAGTTTTTGTCTCCCGTTCTTCGATAACTGTTGGACCTGTAAGCATAATTCCAATTAAGACTTGAGCAAATAATATCCATATTGATAAAAGAAGAAAATCTGCCCCTGATACCTTAATAGTAGTTAAAATCATTTTTGACATTAAAATTGGTAAAAACAGTACGGCCAAAGTTCCTGGGTTTCTCAACATTTCTTTAGATTCATGTTTACCTAAAACAAAGATACTTTTCAATTTAATTTCCTCCCTGTTAATTCTGCAAATATGGTAGAAAGTGAACTTTCCATTGTATGAATATTTACAATTCGCCCCTCTTGAATTAATTGTGCTATGAATTGATTTGTTTCATCGGTATCAAATGGAAGACTTTTTTTGTTGATATTGCCATTGTCCTTATACTCAACAAAAATTTCATTTTTTCCATACTGCTGCTTCAATCTTTCAGGAGTATCAATTGCAACTAATTGTCCTTCATTCATTATGCCAATTCGATTACTCATCTCGTCTGCTTCATACATATCATGGGTGGTCAAAACAACTGTTGTACCTTTCTCATTTACTCTTTTTATATAGTTACGAATTAAAGCAGCTGTATTTGGATCAAGTCCGCTTGTAGGTTCATCTAGAAAAAGAATTTTCGGTTGGTGTAATAAAGCTCTGGCAATCAATACTCTTTGCTTCCATCCTTTTGATAGCTTCTTCACTGCCATTTTTCTTCTTTCAGTCAGCTGCAATTCTTTCATAATTTGATTAACCTGTTTATCAGAAACTCTATAAAGAGCAGCAAACAACTTTAAATTTTCTTCTATTGAAGAGCGGACATAAAGATTTTGAAGTTCAAAAACAACTCCAATATCTTCACAAATAGATTTCTTATCTGCCACAACATCATGACCATTTACAATAATACTTCCTGATGTGGGCTTCAAAAGCCCAGTTATCATCCTTATTGTTGTGGATTTTCCAGCACCATTGGGACCTAGAAATCCAAATAGCTCTCCCTCTGGAATAGAAAAAGAAATATCATTGACAACATTTTTCTGTCCATAGCATTTTATAACTTTATTCAATTCAATCATTATAGCCCTCCTCTAGTTCAGGAAAATCTATAGAATTTTTTTGAAAATAGATTGAAAGGGCCTCTTCCATAAATTCATCTACTGCCTTCTGTTGAGTTCGCATCCCCTCACTCCAATTGTCACGTTTCTCACTAAAACTTAGGATTCCCGGCAGCAATTCCATATTTCCACCTGTGAAGGTAAATATTAGATCCCACCATTCTTTTGCTAATATCTGCCCTTCTTTGCTATCAGGTGTCTTACCTTGCTCTTTTAGTAATATGGTTTTATCACACATCTGCTGGTATTGTTGGAAAAGTCCAATACCAATTTCTGGATTATCTGCGAACAACCCCTTAATATGTGTTGCCAGTTCTTCATCTTCATTAAAAAATTCAACTGACAAAAATCCTTCATTTTTTGTGCGAATAAGCGAAACAATATCAGCGTATCTATTAAAATCTACAGCATTTGTTTGGGCTACGCTTTTTTTCAAAGCCTCAATAGCTTCTAATATTCTATTCAAATTATCAATTTCATACTCTATAGTCTTTGTTTGTTCTTCTAGTAATTTATAAATATCTTTTGGACTATCAAGAGATATAAGGTTATTTTTTATCTCCTCAAGAGAAAATCCCAAGTACTTCATTGATAAGATATGATATAACAATATCATATCTTTTTTTGCATATAGTCTGCGTCCCCCCTCACTTCTTGCAGATGGTTTCAGCAAACCTTCTTTATCGTAATACTGTAAAGTCCTTACAGTAACATTCATCTTTTTTGCTAATTCCCCAACAGTAAATAAATCTTCTCTCATTCTTTTCCCCTCCTTAGATATATAATAGCATATGACGTAACGTCACAAGCAATATCATATTGGAAGAAATTTATTATATTCGACTTTATTATTCCCACCTAAAAAATCGAACTGAAATACACACACAAATTACTGATATTACAACCATAATAGTAATCGGAAAAAGAACACTACCTATTGGTAATCCAAGAGAGGTAGCCTTTAATAATTTTATTCCTTGTGTCAGAGGGAGTATGTCAGCCATCTTTTGAAGTACTGTGGGCAAAACCTCATAAGGTAAAGTTGCACCTGAAAAGATAAGCGCGGGAAAATATAATATACAACACAATAAATTTGATGTTTTAATATTCGGCGATACTGCTCCCACCATCATTCCAATGCTGTAAATTGACAGTAACACCAAAAAATATGATCCTAAAAATGCAAACCAATCACCCTTCAATCTGAGTCCAAAAAATATTGCTCCAGCAACGTACACAAGAAGAAGTGAAGCAAACGACATAAGCATATTAACAACAATCTGTACAAATAAAATCAGCGTTGGACTCATAGGTGTAACTTTAAACCTTTTTAATATTTTTTTATTGCGGTAATCTGCGACCACCAAAGGCAACCCCATCATTCCCGATGCACTTATGGCAATGGTCACTACTCCTCCAAAGGATTGAGCTAAAAATGAATATTCCGCTCCCTCAAATGCCGCCTTATCTCCATAAATAGCACCAATAATAATCATGACTACTACAGGTAAAACGATTGCAAAAATCACCATATCCATGCCACGTATGGCAAGTTTTAATTCAGTTTTGAACATTGTCCTAAATGCTTTCATCTTTTGAACCCTCCTCATCTGTATACCAAAGGTATACATCTTCAAATTTATCGTATGGACTACTATCAACTGCCTCTTGTATTGTTCCATAAAAAACAGTTTTTCCATTTTTAAGAATACAAATTTTATCACATAAAGCTTCAACCTCATCCATAAAATGTGAAGCTAAAAAAATGGTAAGTCCTTTTGACTTTAGATTAGCAAGACATTTCCACACATCCCGCCTAGCTCTTGCATCAAGCCCTGTAGTCAGCTCATCTAAAAATACTACTTCAGGACTAGGTATCAATGCAAGGACAATAAACAAACGTTGTTTTTGACCTCCTGACAGTTCATTAACTTGACTTTTAAGTTTATCCGAAAGTCCAAACTGTTTTAATAACTCACTATAATCTGAAGGGTTTTCATAGAGAGACCCCGTTACTTCACAAAGTTCAGCTACTGTTATTTTTTCTTGATAATTGGACTCTTGGAACTGAACACCAACTCTTTCAAATAATTTTTTTCTTTCTGTTTGTGGATTCATTCCTAAAATAGAAACGGTTCCTTTATCAAATTTTTTTGTTCCTAGAATACATTCAATAGTTGTACTTTTTCCTGCACCATTAGCTCCGAGCAGTCCGAATACTTCACCACGCATAGCAGAAATACTAACATCATTCACAGCTTGAATACTTCCATATGCTTTGCATAGATTTGTAACTTTAATAGTTGTTTCCATATCTTTTATCTACCTCCTGTTTTTTACTGTATAAAAAGAATAACACCAGAACAAAGTCTGGTGTTAAACTGTAGGGTTCCTATTAAATTTTTCTTGCATAACTTTTATTTGACTCAATATACATAATGCATTTTGCTCAGCACTTCGCAATGATGTAAGAAGTTTATCACAGGCAGATACAATGTCATCATCCCCTTTGGGAGTATCAATGACTTCTCGTATATCAACATCTGGATTACAAGATAGTGCGTTCAGCATACGCAAAATCGCTGTAAGAGAATAATTGGCGCAGCGAAGTGAACGAATAATCTTTAGATATCTAATATCGCTATTGGTATAAATCCTATAGCCATTCTGCTTTCTCTTAACTGTCAGCAATCCATTCATTTCCCAATTCCTCAAAGTATCCATTGAAATTTGCAAGTAATCAGCCGTTTCTTTTCGTGTAAGAGATAATTCATCTTCTCTCTCTTGCATACCGGACAATAGTTTTTCTGCAATATCTATGGCTTCCTCCGCATTATTTTGCTCAACTTTGATCTTTTCCAAATAATTTTCGGTAAGTGCAATGGCTTCTTGAAAATTTCCTTTTGCCGAGAGTTTAATAATGCAGATCATCTTTTTCCTTAGACCATTCTGTAAAACTTCAACCTTTAAAGCTGTTCTTGCAAGTTTGAATTGCTCAATATGAAAATCAGTAAATACACGGTAACCATTTGACCTTCTTTGGGCTTTCGGTATCAAATCAAGTTCTTCATAAAGTCGTACAGTGTTAGGATGTATTCCAATCTTTTTTGCAACTTCTGCTGTTTTATAAGTATTCGACATGTTTGCTCCACCTCCTATTCTTCTAGACATTATAATATAGAGTCAAAGTCTGGTGTTATAATGGAGAGTTTATTGTAGTAAAAAATAAATTTGTTATGTTTCTATACTTCATTGATAATTTATCCAAATAGCCTAAATAGAATTTATCTCTTGAGTAAATTTGTGAATGTTATCTTCCAATATATTTGACTTATTAGATGTTACCTTGGATACCTTTTTTACTATTAATTTTTCCATGAAATTCATTTTATCAAGGATAAATTCTCCTCCAAAGTGTCCCTTTGCTTCTGCAATTTCCAATAATTCGGAGGGAAAGTTTTGATTTAATTCAGTATTTATCATATCTCCCTCTTGCATACCACAAATAAATAATCCAATTCGTTTTTCCTTTAGTTTATCTAAATTTTTTGAACAGAATTCAGTGACTTCTTTTTGAATTCTACCAATATATATTGACCCTCCGATAATTACTTTATCATATTTTGACAAATCAATATCCCTTATATTCTTAAGATTTATTAAGTCTACTTTATCATTAAGTTCTTTAGACATCAGTTTAACACATTTTTCCGTACATCCATATTTGCTTGCATAAACTATTAAAGTACTCATTTCATTGCCTCCATATATTTAGTTATTATTTAATGCATCTTCTATTGATTTGAGATAGGCTTTAGATGTCACAGTAGCTTCTGAAATTACATCAACTGTAGTGTTTTGTTTTCCTATAACTTTGCTAAATAACTCGTTGCTTACATCAGTATTAGGAAAAGTCACGTCATCTTTTATATCAATTTTTATGATTTTATGATCTTTTACTGTGATATTTAATTCATTTTTCCATCTTCCAGCTTTATATTTTCCGTTATATATTCCATCATTTAAATTGGATACATCTATTCCGTTTATCCTAATATTCTTTCCTTCATTAAGTCCTCGAGCTAAATAAAATATTCCGCTTACAGAGACTAATATAAATATAAGTATTACTGATAATAGTATTTTAAATATTAGTTTCAATTCTACACCTCCTTGCTTTTAATTCCTGTTTCATTAACTATCCTTAATACTACTTCTTCTGAAAAATATTCAATTAATCTTTGTCTCTGTTTATCACCAATATCTTTTTCTATGATAAGCTTTATGATAAGTCCTAATGTTGATACTGCAATCATTTGAGCAGTTAATTCAACTGTATTTTCATCTATCTCTTTATCTTTGTAAATTTCTTTTAAGCAATTATATAGTGCAGCTAAAGCAGGCTTTTCTTTTGAGGCACCCTTAAATAATGAGGATGTGTGTTTTAATGCTATCTCAGATTGATTTAATTTGGCAGCCATAAATTCTTCTGGCATATTTAGTGCTGCTTCTATATAATTTTTCGTCATTTCAATTAGTCTTTCTTTGGGAGAATCCCCTTCTACCTTTGCTGAAGATACAGCTGTTACTATTTTTTTATAACCTCTTTGCATTAAATTGTTTAATATCTCTTCCTTATCATTAAAATAGTGATAAATAATAGATGGAGAGTATTCAATTTTCCTAGCTATTTTTCTAATTGATACCTTGTCAAGACCTTCAGAAGCAATAATATCATTTGCTGCCGAAAGAATAAGCTCTCTCATTTCTTCCTTTTCACGTTCTCTTCTTCCTTTAATAGTCATTATGTCACTCCTTATTCCATTTAACATAGTTCTATATTTGAACACTGTTCAATTTTAAAATAACACTTTCCCTGGCTGCTGTCAATATAAAAAAATAAAAATTGGAAATTAGAGACCTAAAAACACCGTTGTTATCCTTTAATACAAGGATAACAACGGTGTTTTATTTAATCTTATATGGATCTTAAATTTTTCTTTAAAAGGTTGTAAATATAACTTGAAAAATAGTAATAGAAAATATTGTAAGTTACTGAAACCAAAAATATTATTAGTATTTGAATTATTATTCCTCCAGGAATCTTCATGCCAAAAACAGGGATGCCTATACCATAATTCATAATACTTAATGTAATTGTTAAAACAATAGAGCTTAAAATCCAAATGCTGGCTTTTCTTCTTGTATAATAACTAAAAATTCCAAGTGATATTCCAACAATTCCATTAGTACATAAAAAAAATACTCCCTCATGTACACTTAAAATCATTACAATTATACTTGCTACTAAATATGATAGAAATCCTGTCTTAGGATTTATTCTTGAAACAATATAAATGGGAACTGCACTAAAAATAGTCAAAAATACAAGAACTTCTGAAAATACAACAGGTATTAGCTGAAATAAAGCTGCTATAGCTGCAAACAAGGAACCAATTATAATGTTTTTAGTATTAATCATAATATTCCTCCAATAATTAATTTTATATATAATGAATTATATTATATGAACCTAATCTATTTTTTGTTACCTTGTTATATTCTCAAAAGGAACTAACGGAGTACCTAATGAATATGCTATTACAAATAATAATTAAAAAGGAGTTTTTTTATGAGAAGACAAGAGCGATTTTCTAATTTAACTACACCGCCTAATGAATACAAAGAAAACTATAAGAGAAAACTTAATCCTTCTGACATAAAATTACCTTTAGGCTATAAGATAGATGTATTCGCACAAGGATTAAATACCCCTATTAATATGATTTTTACTGAAAATGGAGAAATGCTAGTGGCTGATGCTGGAGTTATATCTGGTAATGGTAAAGTTCTGCGTCTTTCTAAGAATGGCTTTGAAATAGTTGCAGAAGGCTTTAATCCCCCATTAACAGGTATAAATTACCTCAACGGAAACATTTATGTATCTCATAGAGGATTTATAACCATAGTCAAACCAGATGGAACAAAGGAAGACATAATTTCTGGTCTGCCTAGTTTTGGCGATCATCATAACAATCAAGTAGTTTTTGGATGTGATGGAAAAATGTATTTTGGGCAAGGAACAGCTACTAACTCAGGTGTAGTAGGATTAGATAATAGTTGGATAGAAAAGTACCCCTTTTTCCATGATTACCCTGGAAGTAACATAGTTTTAAATGGAGAGAACTTTATAACTAAAAATATTCAAACTGCATCACCAGATGACTATACCTGCACTGGTGCATATTCACCCTTTGGTGTACCAGGTACTCCTTATGAATGGGTAAAAGGTATCGCAAGGGCTAGTGGCAGTATACTTAGATCAAATCTTGATGGCTCAGACCTTGAGCTAATCGCTTGGGGGCTTAGGAATCCATTTAGATTAAAGTTTGACAGATTTAATAGGCTATTTAGTACAAATCATGGTTCAGATGTTAGAGGCAGCAGACCTATTAATAATTCACCAGATGAATTTCATGTGATTGTTCCTGGAACTTGGTATGGCTGGCCTGATTACACTGGAGGACTTCCAGTAACACTGCCAAGATTCAAACCAGAAGGTGAAGCTCAACCTAGATTTTTATTGGCCGAACATCCAATGGCTCCTCCAGAACCATTTGCCCTCTTTACTCCACACTCTGCCATAATGGGTTTTGATTTTAATTATAGCGATTTTGGTCCCTATGGGGATGCTTATATTGCCGAATATGGTAGTGAGGCTCCGGAAACTACAGGAGGCAAACCCCTTCCTAATGTAGGTCATAGAATATCAAGAATTAATATGGAAACAGGAGAAGTAACTGACTTTGCTATTAATAAGTCTGGTCTTCCAGCTTCTTATACAGGTGAAGGAGGCTTTGAAAGACCAATTGATGTAGTATTTGGACCTGACAACGCTATGTATATACTGGATTTTGCAGTTACACCTGAGGGCGAACCTGATGAGTTTTATCCAAAATCGGGTGTTATATGGAAAATTACTAAGAATAGTCAGCTATAAGTTAAACACAAAATTAAAAGTAGACTTTAGATATCTAAAGTCTACTTTTAACTTCCTTATACCTAAAATTTAAATGTAGAGGAAGCTATTCTCATATTATTCTCTTCTATAAACATCTCAAATCTACATTAAATATACTTGTATAATCCCAGTTTATATTTGAATGAATTGCATTGAACTTCCTTTTCATTAGAATAATCTTAATACATTCAGTTAAAAATAAATCCAAATATATTTAAGGGAGCTCTTATATGCATTATATTGTTTTTGATTTAGAGTTTAATCAAGATTTTTCTTCCTTCCAAGAACAAAATACTATCATAAAAAGATCTAAATATCCTTTTGAAATTATCCAAATAGGTGCAATAAAACTGGATCTAGATTTTAATACCATAGCAATTTTTAACCGTTATGTAAAGCCAACTATTTATTCCAAAGTAAATTCATTTATTACAGAATTGACAGGCATTACTACAGAGCAACTTCTTATACAAGAGCCATTTTTTGAAGTTTATAATGCCTACATTGAATTTATAGGTAATACAGAATCCATATTTTGTATTTGGGGTATGTCTGATATAAAAGAATTATTTAGGAGTGTCGACTATTATAAATTAGATCCCAACCCCTTGCCTAAAATGTTTATTAATCTCCAACCTTATGCTTCCAAGCATCTGAATATTTCTGAAAAAAAGTTACTTGGTCTCCAAAATGCCATAGAGATGCTTAATATTCCAATAACGTATAACTTTCATAATGCACTTTATGATGCCTACTATACTGCTGAAATATTTAAAAAGATATATACCTCATCAATTCAACCAAAACTCTATGATCCATCATATATAAAAATTAGACCAATACAACGTAAAAAACAGATAGATTATGATAGCCTTATTCAGCAATTCAGAAAAATGTATGGAAGAGATATGACTGAAGAAGAACAGGAGATAATTAAACTAGCTTATAAAATGGGGAAAACACATCAGTTTTTAAAATGATTTAATTTTATAGCATTGTCAAATTCATTTAGTTTAATGGTAATTCGGACAAAACATTGTACAGCATCGCATCCAGTGTTTTGCCCAGCTTCAGGAATGCTTAGTCTAGAATGTAGGATTACAAGAACTTAACAAATATGATTTCAAAAATGAATATGGCATAAATTCTTAGCCTATGTTAAATAAAAGTTACCGTACAAATAAATAACACGGGAGTAAGAACTATGCCATATTAAGCTATAATAAATCATTTAAACAATTTAGTTCATGGATTAATCATTGTATATAGAAACAAACTAACTTCTTCTATATCTAAAGATATTTTAACTGCTTATTAGATTAGCCAAGTATTACTTAAATACTACACTCTCCTTTTATATTCATAAGCACAACAAATACTTATAAGTTTAATTAGATAGATTAATTTTCTCCTCTATCTCTGATGCCAAACTCATTTTTTTATATATGAAGAAAAACCCATATCCACATACTGCTATGAATAGGCAGACGGTAAAAGCAGCCTGTACAGAGGTATCAGCAGCTTTTCCTATAAATGGATTTACTACAGCAGCAACAACATTTCCTACCATTGCATGCATAGATAAAACTGTTGCCCTATCTCCTGTAACTATAGCTTTATTCTGTATCTCTAAAATGATAGGGTTCACCAGTGACATACTTCCAGTGACAATCATGATTGATACCACCGACAAAATTTGATTTTGGGTAAATATCAGAGAGAAACAGCAAATTGTTATAAAAAATATTAACATTTCAATACTATTATTTTTTCCAAACTTGTCGCTCAAAATATGAGATTTTGCAGAACTTAAATTAACGATTTGTATAGCTACAGCCAAAATCCCAAAGTGACTTATATCTATCCCACTTCTTATATATTGAAGCTGATTTAGGAATACACTGGTTGCTTGGACTACCTCACGGACTAATGCAATAGAGATAATTAAAATTATCATTTGCTTGTTTTTCAAGGTGTTTCTGAAGCTGTCTATTAAGCTTGGCTTTTCTTTTATATCAACCTCTACATCGTTGATAAATAAAGTTAGTATCATAGCTATCCCATATGGAATGATAGTTAAAGATGCTGTCTTATCAATGGAAAATTTCACAATTATTATTGATATTAAAGAAGCAATTAAATAACCACATCTATTTAAAGCATCGTATAATCCAAATACTTTTTGCGATTTCCCCTCTTCTATTGAAGCATATAAAAGGGCTACGTCACAGCCTGATAAACCTGATATTGCTATTGCTAACAATATTCTTTCAAAAATAAACATTTCAAAGGAAAAGGACTTGTAGAAAACGATCTTTGATACAAAAAACAGTATATTAGAAATCACTAGTGTCTTTTTATACCCATATCGATCAGCAAACCATCCCCAAGGGATTTCAAGGCTTATCATTAGTATCCAAAATACTGATTCTATCAAGAAAATCTGATACATAGAAATTCCTCTACTCTGTCGATATAATGTTGCCACAGGCCCATAAAATACAAAGCCCTGAAAAAATGCAATCAAATACATTAAATATATGTTTAATCTATTACTAGACTTTACCTTATAATCCAATATAAACACCTCCAAAGTTTGCATCACAAAAAGACCTATTAAAAGGCCTAAAGACAATTATTTTGGAGTATTTTTTAAATTGGATTTACCATAGTTGTATCTCCTTTTGAAAATTGGCATTAAAAATTATAGTTTTATCTTCTACTATAATATTACTATATTAGAATTTCAAGCTATATATTCTAACTTTCTTATATACGCTATAGTATTTTCAATGTATTTAGGTATTTCTTTAAATTTATATTCTTAAGATGATCTTTGGAATCGTCCTTTCCCAATTCCATTTTCCTCTAATTTTTCAAGCATTCCCACTATTTTTTAAGTATATTTCATTTTTAAAAATCTCCTTATATTAAAAATAATTTCAAATTATAGTTGACACGGAAACAATAATATTATATCCTTATATTGTATCCTAGGAAACAATATAAGGAGGTCCTACCTTGAGTAATTTAGATCAATTATTATTAAATTTTAAAAACTTAACGGAGAATATAGATTACTTGGGTGTTCCAGATCATAACCGTGGAATATTCAAGAAATACAATCTATCACAAGTGCACTGTATAGATTGTATTGGTAATCTAGAAGATACCAATGTTACTAAGATATCAGAAGAATTAAATATGACCAGAGGTGCTATCAGCAAGATAACTAAGAAATTACTTTCTGAAGGACTTATAAAACAATATAAAAAGCCTGATAATAAAAAGGAAATTTTCTTCGAACTTACAGATAGGGGCTGGGAGGTATATCATGCCCATAGAGAATTACATGATATATCTGAGATCGAATATATTAATATCTTCAAAAAATTTAATGATAATGAAATAGAAATAATCATAAGTTTTTTAAAAGAAATGAATAATTATTTTAAAGAACAGATAGAGGAGATAAGTAAAAATGAAAATTGATTTAAGTATAAGTATTCAAAGAGAACTCTTTAATGATCTTTTAGAAAAATCTTTTAAAGCTAAGAGAGATATCATTGGACATATCGGAACACATTTTGATGTGATGAATAAAAAGTTTTCTCTAGAAAATACTATTCGAAATGGTAAATTGTTTGATGTCAGAAATATTAGAGATAGAGAAATTGACACTACAGATATAGATTTAAATAGAATAGAAGAAAATGACTTTGTCATATTCTATACTGGCTATCTTGAAGAAGAACCTTATGGAACGGAAAAGTATTTTACAGATTACCCTGTTCTTTCAAAGGACTTAATAGATAATCTTATTTCTAAAAAAGTTAGTCTTATTGGAATAGATACAGCTAGTATTGTAAAACCTGATATTCATATTGAAACAGACCAGTACTGTGCTGATAATGGAATCTTTATAATTGAAAACCTTGATAATCTAAAACTACTTTTGAATGAGGCTAAAGATGAAAGTTTTAAAGTATATACATTTCCAATTAATATAGAAAATATAAGTGGATTGCCTTGTAGGGTAATTGCTGAAATATAAAAGGAGACTATAATTTATATATCCAACCTTCCCTTGACTGAAGGTTGGACTTTTTTGTTTATGGATAGCATTCCATGTAATTTGTCTTATTCCATTGCTCAATACCACAACTATCCATCCATTAGATTGTTTTTCTAATCAAAAGTAAAATACCTGCAATATCTTTTTCTTGGGCTAAACCAAAATTATATCTTATATTCATCAATTATACCTCCTAGGATATAAATAGTCTTATCGATAAGTAAATCGCTATAATTTCTAGGTAAGGCAAATATAAATATCATATATAAAATTAACGGCTTTGCGAAGTGTTATACTAATACCATTTTATTATAGCTCCTTTTTGAAAAAATATTGTCCATAGTCACTAAAGGATGGCTCTATTTTTCCAAATAACTGATAACCATTCTTATCATAAAAATCTGGTGCTTGAAATCCAAAGGGATTTAAGATAATTCTTTTTGCACCCAAAGGAATGGCCTGTGTTTCAAGATAGGTTAATAATTTTGACCCATATCCATTTTTTCGATATGCATCATCTACAAACAAATAGTCTATTGTAATACAATCCATATCTCTTGACGCAACAATTCCAGCAATGCATTTACCCTTTTCATTTTCAATACAATAAGATAAATCTTCATAATCCGTAATGTATCGACTATTATACTCCTGTAAGCGTCTGTGAATATAATCTGCCTTTTCTTCACTACAACTTTTTATCTGCTCCATATAAATCACCTCCCAAAATAATGGAAGTTTGCTCTTCTTTCTAGTAAAATTGCTAAGTTATTCTTTTACCCAATAACTGCTGCAATCGTTAGTTCTCTCAATAAACCCATATTCTATTAGGGCTCTTCGAATAGTGGCATAGTCCTCATGTATTCTTTGCAAAATTCTATTTATCTCTTTTTCAGAGTATTTCTTTCCTTTAGAAAAATGCTTAACTATTTCAGATAAAACTATTATTTTCTTCTTTTCCTTAGCAGGAAATATTTTTATTGATCCACTTTCGTCCATATAATTTTTAATTGTTTTTTCTCTTTCCTTATCAGTGATATTATATCTATCATCTATGGTAGTTGCTGTTTTATGTGCATCACATAGAGTATCCTTATCTAATATGTTTATCTTCTTATTTGTGCTCAATGATATTAATTCCATCATTGCTAAAAATAATCGCGTTTGCTTTTCTTTTTCACGTAATTTATAACGATGATTTCTTATGGTAGACTGTGCTACCCCTAGTTTCATGGCTATTTCCTTATCAGATAATCCCGTTGCCATTAATGTTAATACCTCTCTTTGAACCTCTGATACCCCTATAAATGATGGGTTCATCTTTAATAGATATTCTAAAATAGAGCCATGTTCTTCTAATATATGAAATTCAGTGGCTTTTCTTGCATCATAAAGCATAGAATCTGCTTCATATATTCTCCCCTTTGTAAATTCCTCCTGACAAATTATACATTTATAACTTTCCTCTAATTCAACATACCCTTTTTTCATCTCTTCAATAGTTACATCCCAAAATAACTCCTTATTATTTCCTTTCATTTTACTCAACATCCTTCAATATATATTTGTACATCAATTATATATCATTTTTAACCTATTGTCTATATATAAGTAGACTTTTTATTCATTTGTCTACATTTGCATATTTTTATTTAAAAAAGTAGTAGTTCTGCATAAGAACTACTACTTTTTCCTTTATATGTTATTCATACTTACTATAGTTATATTCATTTTCTTTGATTATTAAGTTTCCCCCCCATGATAACAATAATAATTATCTGCATCCATAGATATAAGTCTTCTGAGCGATTCTTTAACCATGTCTAAATCTAGGGTGAACTGCGGATTTGCAAGAATGAGTTTATTGTCATCAATTACTGCAGCATCTCCTGTAATAATAGAATTGCCTTCCTTTAGATATAAAGAAATATGTCCTGGCGTATGTCCAGGAGTGCCTACTATCTCGCAGCCACCACCCCAATCAAAATTCTCTCCATCCTCGACCTTTATATCTACTAATATACATTAACTTTAACTGCTTTTTTAGCAGGTGTTGCAACCTGTACAATACTATATGTTTTTTTATTGGAGATAAATTGTTTCTATTTTAGCTGGAGATAATAAAGTCCCTACACCTTTTAAATATTCTTTCAACAAAATAGCCGTGTTGCCTTGCTTTCGAGGGCTTGCTAAAACAGATAATATATTCATATTTATCCCTTCCTTTCAGTTAATTTAGCGAACAAATACTTTTGTGTGCACACATGCACTTGTCAATAATAATTTATTGATATTATAAATCATCAGTTTACACATAAACTTCTACCTGCGACCTCTGATACTAAAAATAGTACTTAGGTCTAAGGTACTATTAACTCTGCTCTAAGTCTAAATTTAACACATAGTCGTATTTTCAAGATTTTATCAGGATCAAAAAAATTATAAAGAGCAATCTAGTGTTTAGATTGCTCTCTGTTGACTTAAGCCCTAAAATTTATATAAAAAAGATAAGTTTTGCTTAATTCAAATAACCTAGTTTACTTATTTTCTTATAATAAAATAAGTATAGTAATTACTTTGCAGCCCATATTTCTATTTCGATTTTTAATTCAGGCAATCCCAATTCACTTATATATGCAATAGTCATAGACGGTGAATTATCACCGAAAAGTTCATCCCACTTAGAATCAAAGAAATCCCAATCTATTTGTTCAGTAGCCCAAATATTTACCTTTATAACATTATCTGGATTTAGATCTTGACTAGATAATAAGTTGGATATATTAGAAAAAGTATTGATTACTTGCTCATTAAGATTTGAAGGAACATTTCCTTCAAGATCTACTCCTATTTGACCTGAAAAAACATAAATTTCAGAATCTCTTGGTATTTTAGTAATATGACTATACCTACCAACTGGCGCTGGAACTCCCAACGGATTTATTCTTTCTATTCTATTATTATCTTTAGATTTATTATTTTTCATTAAATTACCTTCTTTCGATATAAATTAACTACTATTTTAATTAGCTTGAGAAAATTTTAGGTAACTTATCTCTTTCTCAAGCTAATTCAGAAAAAAATAGCAGTAGAATATCCAATTCCGAAAGGTAAAAATCTTAAGATTCTCTTTTTCATCTCTACCCACTCCCTATACTTAGTATATCAATTCCTTACATTATAAACTAAGCTGACTATAAATTCAACTAATTTATAACTACTTCTTAAATATGTATTTAGGGAGTAGTTGAGTAAAAATAAGGAAGCTTGATAATCATAAACAGTAAATGTTATATCAAATTTCCTTTTGAATGCTTTTAATCGAGAATTAACGTTTTTTATAACATAGGACTGTAACTCCGTTATCAATATAGTATTCTTCTAGCTTCAATTTTACAGTAGGATTGTTTCCCAGAAACAATGGTCTTCCTTTTCCCAAAACAGTTGGGATAATACCTATAATAAATTCATCAATTATGTCTGCTTTGATAAAGCTATCTATAAGAATGCCACCACCAAATAAAAAAATATCTTTGCCCTCTTTTTTCTTTTCATCAAGAATAACTTTGCATATATCACCGTTAATAAAATTAATATTTTCATAATCATCCAGAGATTTAGAAGTAGCCACAAATACAGTTTTTTCTTTAAACTCCTGGTAAAATTTTTGGTCATAGCAGTTTTTCCCCATAACAACAGTATCAATTCTATCTAAGAATTTATCATAATCCCATTGTTTTTCAGTATTGAGTTTGTTATTTCCATCACCAACAATCCAATCAAAGCCACCATTTTCATCAGCAATAAAGCCATCAATACTCATTGCCAAATTCATTATAATTTTTCTACTCATCATAGAACCTCCTTTTAGTTAACTAATACCATATTAATATAATTTCTATTACTTGATATTAAATACATTGTAACTTATAATAGTTGACATCCTATGTCATATTGGAAAGGAGATATTATGAAAGCAGATAGATTAATTTCTATATTAATGTTATTGCAGATTCATAAACAACTAACGGCTAGTGAGTTGGCTCAAAGGTTAGAAGTCTCTGTCAGAACTATTTATAGAGATATTGAAGCTCTGAGTGGTGCTGGGGTACCCATATTCGCTGACCGAGGAACAAATGGAGGAATAAAGTTATTAGGAGATTATAAAACTTCTTTAAGTGGAATAAATAATGATGAGATTTACTCTTTATTTATTCCAACTGGCGACAAAATTTTAGAAGATTTAGGTTTTGAAAAACTTAAATACTCTACAATACTTAAACTTTTAGGGGGTTCTGCTCCAAATCAAATTAAGGAAGTTGAAAATATTCAAAACTATATTTATATAGATATGCATACTTGGAATGAGAACCCGGCTATTGTAGATAAAAATATTCTTTCCTTATTACAAAATGCCATCTGGAACAGCAATATAATCAAGATAGTATATAGAAAAACAAACGAGATAAAAGAAGTAATCTTAAATCCACTGGGATTGGTATGTAAAAGAGGCATCTGGTATTTGATTGCAATAGATGCTGAAATAATTAAAACCTATAGGGTAAGTTCCATAGAAAGTGCCCTTTTTACAGACGAGCATTTCAATAGACCAAGTGATTTCAACTTAGAAGCTCATTGGAAATCATCTGTCAGCAATTATAAGTCTCGAATTCCTAAATATACGTTTACTTTTATTGTTGACCCTTGGATTTTAAATCATATAAAGGAAAGAAAATTTATCACTATAAGTAAAGAACTTGTAAGAGACAATAAAATTTACTTAGATATAGTTTTTGAAGATATTTGGCAAGGTATTGAATTTGCTTTTGCGTATGGAAAGAATATAAGAATTATAAAACCCGTTGAAGCAATTAATGAAATTAAAACAAAAGCTACTGAAATTATTCAACTATATAAATAGTTAAAATTAAAAATTAGGTGAGTAGTCTTTCAATAACACATCTTAATATTGTCGAAAGGTTGATATAAGCGTAACCAATTAAATGACTACTCTGAATAAAAGTCAAGAATATCTGAGCGACGGCTTTCACTGAGAATCATTTTACATCTTCCTTTCCAACAAAAAATTTACTGTACTGTGTGGGTGACATACCAACTAAATGTCGAAAAAGACTGTAGAATGTTGAAACACTACCGAATCCACATTGCAAAGCAATGGATAAAATCGTGTCCTGTGAGTTCAATAAAAGCTCCTTTGCCTTCTCTATTCTAAGTTTATTAATATATTGAATAGGAGTCACCCCTAACTGTTCCTGAAATAATCGGATCATAGTGTTTTTACTAATACAAAGTCCATCAATCTCTACTTTAAGCTGTTTTGGATCAGTATAAAACTCATGAATTACTTTTTTAATTCTTTCCATAGTCTCTATTTTGGGTTCAAATTTCAAAAGATCAGGTCTACAGCGCTTACAAGGACGAAATCCAGTAGCTTGAGCCTGCTCTGCAGTATCAAAAAATACCATATGATCTCTTTTTGGACTTTTTGATTTACAAGACGGACGACAGAAAATACCCGTTGTTTTCACTCCATAAAAAAACTGACCGTCATAAGACGAATCACAATCAATAGCTGCTTTCCATTTCTGCTCATCGCTGAGTAGCATCTATACCACCTTCTTTTTTTATTATCGTTTCATATCATGGATTATCTTTTTAGTTTCCGTACACAAAACACTTTATTTTAACCGTTGACATGGTTCTTTTCCATCTTCAACAGCTTTTCTTTAACTGCAAGTCCTGCAGCGTAGCCTACAAGCTTTCCATCTGTACCTATAACCCGATGACATGGTGTAATAATTAAAATTGGATTTTTGCTGTTGGCTATACCCACTGCACGGGATGCTTCTGGTTTCCCAATAGCCTCTGCCACCTGCTTGTAAGTACGAGTTTCACCATAAGGTATATCTAGCAGAGCAGCCCATACAGTTTGCTGAAAATCTGTACCTTTCGGTTCAAGGGGTAAGTCAAAGAATTTAAGCTTACCTTCAAGATATTCCTCCAGTTGACGTGCTGCTTCCTTTAATAACGGAGTTTCCTGCTCCACGCAGCCTATAGACTTATGTTCTTTCCCAAAGAAAAGTTCAATAATTGAACCGTTTTTTTCTACAATGCCAATCGAACCGAGAGATGTTGGATAGAATACAATGTTTTTCATATGAATAACCTCCTTGTCTAATTATATCTTTAGTGTACATTTATTTTACCTAACATGTCTTCCGAAATTTCACCATTCAATTTACATTATGATAATGCACTGAACCATGCAGATTGTAACAATGCAATACCTTCTCGTATCCGTTGTTCATTCAATAAACTGTACCCTGCAAATATGATATTTTGGGGGCAATCATTCTTATTATTCCAAAATGGAGTCATAGAATATACTTTAACTCCTACTTTTGCTGCCTGTTTAATAAGCCAATCTTGTTCTTCACCATCAAGAAACTCCAAAACAAAATGTAACCCTGCTCCACGACCATGTAAGATTACTTTTCTGCCGAACATTTTCGCTGCTTCCTTTACAAATACATCATGACGCCTTTTGTAGGTGATGCATATTTTTCGAATATGATTCTCATAATTTCCATCCCTCATATATGTGGCTAAAACACGTTGCGTCAGCCATGATACAGGAGAGTTATGAGAACGGAATAAACTATAATATCTCCTTAGCAATGGTATTGGCAACACCATATAGTTCACCCTCAGAGAAGGAGAAAGAGACTTCGAAAAAGTTCCAATATATATAGTACGATCTTCAGTATCTAGGGAATAAAGCGTCGGTACTGGATTGGCATCATATCTAAGTTCGCTATCATAATCGTCCTCAATAATATATGTATCCCTCACATTTGCCCAATTAAGAAGCTCCTTACGCTGAAAAATTGGCATAACAGTACCATAAGGAAACTGATGCGAAGGAGTTACATAAGCAGCACATGCATCGGAATGATGAATGACTGAGAGATTAAGCCCATCTTTACTAGCCGGGATTGCATACAGATTATAATTGTTGTTGATAAATACATCTCTTGCTCCATTATATCCCGGTTCCTCCATTGCAATACTGCTATTTTCTTTACGTAGAAGAGTACACAAAATATTTAACGAATATTGTAGTCCAGAACCAATGATAATTTGTTCTTCACAACAAACCATGCCCCTTGATCTGTACAGATGTTTTTTGATTTCTTGCCGTAACAACAGATCACCTTGCTTATCTGGATACTGATTAACTACTTCTTTCTGCGATGATAAAAGAACTTGAGAAGTATATTTTCGCCATAGCTTGAAAGGAAATTGCTCATAAGAAAGCGTGCCGTATTGAAAATCATATGGACTTGCAGATTGTTCTGACTCTGATCTTTCCACAGATAAAGTATTTATATCCTGGGGAACATAGTTCCTCTCCGTAAATTTATTTGAAGTATCTAGAACAAAAAATCCCGACCCATGTCTTGCTTGAATATATCCCTCCACAGCCAGTTGAGTATAAGCCTGGTTAACGGTATTCCGTGCAACACCTAATGTTTGGGCTAGTGTGCGAATACCTGGAAGCCGTTCTCCATGTGGAATATTTCCTTGCTCAATATTTTTTCTGACTTGATGATAGATTTGAAGATACATTGGATCATCCGAATCTTTTTGAATGTATATCATATAATTATAACCATCCTTATATAAAAGTGTACCCTTAATTATATCATATAAGTGTATCTTTTGACAGGTACACTTATATGATATAATATGTTTGATTGTATATCAAGTATATACATCTTGAATAGAGATCAAATTTATATGATTAGGAGGATGATTAAGTTATGCAATACAGAATGAAGAAGTTCCAATTAACCATGGAGCAGATTGACGAGCTGCTTCATCGTGGGGATACCGGACGATTGGCTACTATCAATGAGAGTGGTTATCCATATGTCGTTTCAATGCACTATATTTACTACAATAATAAAATTTATATGCATGGACTACCAAAGGGACAGAAAATCGATAATGTAAATCGAAACCCCAAGGTATGCTTTGAGGTCAGTGAGTTGTTTGGTCTTTTGACTGACAATATCGAAAATGCTTGTGATACTGAAGCAAAGTACAACAGTGTTGTAATTATGGGAAATGCTTCATTGATAGAGGATTTAGATTATAAACGTGAAGTATTGAATAAGATAGTTGAGAAGTACACTCCGCAATTTGCTGGAAAAGAACTTCCTGATAATATGATTAAGGGTACTGGTGTAATCCAGATAGATATCGTAGAATGTACAGGGAAATATCATAAATAGACTAGAATTATCTAATTGACATAAAACCTACTTATAACTTACTAAATAGATAAGTATTGTAAAGGGCTGTGTCTAAAGTGATTTGTTTCATCACCTTAGACACAGCCCCTTTATAAGTTTATTTTTATATTAAGCTTCTGCTCTTTCTCCCATAAACATTGCTATATCATCTTCTACATTTGATATCGTTCCAATTCCAAAAGTATCTACTAATACTTTAGCTACATTTGGTGAAAGGAATGCTGGTAATGTAGGTCCTAAGTGGATATTCTTTACACCTAAGTGTAGTAATGCAAGTAATACTATTACTGCTTTTTGTTCATACCAAGCTATATTATATGCTATTGGCAATTCATTTATATCATTTAATTCAAATATTTCCTTTAGCTTAAGAGCTATGACTGCTAAGGAATAAGAGTCGTTACATTGTCCTGCATCTAATACTCTAGGAATTCCATTAATATCTCCTAAATTTAATTTATTGTATTTATATTTTGCACAGCCAGCAGTAAGGATTACTGTATCCTTTGGAAGTGCTGATGCAAAATCTGTGTAGTAGTTTCTGCTTCCTTGTCTTCCGTCACAACCTGCCATTACAAAGAATTTCTTAATAGCACCTGATTTAACTGCTTCTACTACTTTATCAGCTAAGGCAAATACTTGAGCATGGGCAAATCCACCTACGATTTTACCTTTTTCTATTTCTGTTGGAGCTGGTAATCTCTTTGCGTGCTCAATTAACTCTGAGAAGTCTTTTTGTTTACCTTCTACTCTGTTTGGAATATGTTTGAATCCTGGATAACCTGATGCACCTGTTGTATATACTCTATCAGCATAGGACGCTAATGGTGGTACTATACAGTTTGTAGTAAATAATATAACTCCATTGAACTTTTCAAATTCTTCTTTTTGTTTCCACCAAGCATTTCCATAGTTTCCTACAAAGTGGTCATATTTTTTAAACTCTGGATAATAGTTTGCTGGTAACATCTCACCATGAGTATAGATGTCTACTCCTGAATTTTTAGTTTGCTCTAATAATTCTTCAAAATCTTTTAAATCATGTCCTGAGACTAATATTCCTGGTCTATTTCCTACCCCTATATTTACTTCTGTTATTTCTGGGTTTCCATAAGTAGAAGTATTAGCTTTATCAAGTAATGCCATTACATCTACACCAAATTTGCCTGTTTCTAAAGTCAATGCCACTAATTCGTCTGCTGTTAGACTATCATCTAAAGTTGCAGCCATTGCTTTTCTAATGAACTTAGATATTTCTGGATCTTCATATCCTAAATTACTTGCATGTTCAGCATATGCTGCCATTCCTTTAACGCCATAGATAATCAACTCTCTCAATGATCTTACATCTTCATTTTCTGTGGCAAGTACACCTACTTCTTGGCTAGTTGACTTAAATACTATTTCATCATCTGAATTAACTGTAAATGTCGCAGCATCTGCTAAACTACCTAATTCTATGCCTTTTTCAATTAAAGTTGCCTTTAATACATCTCTTAATTTTAATGCCTCTTTAATCTTTTTAAAGAATCTTTCTTTGTCAAAGTTAGCATTTGTAATAGTCATAAATAAACTATCTATTAAAAACCTATCTAATTCTGGAATTTGAATCCCTGCTTCGTCTGCTTTTACACCTAATACTGAAATACCTTTTACTGCATAGATCATTAAATCTTGTAACGCTGCTAAATCAGCTGTCTTTCCACACATACCTACCTTTGTACAACCTTTTCCGCCTGCTGCCTCTTGACATTGATAACAAAACATACTCATTCTTTTCCTTCCCCCTAATTTATATATTTGTAATCATACACACGTTATTCTCTTTACCTTACATTTAACATTATATATGAATCAATTTTAGAATTCGGTAACATATGTTACAAAGTAAAATATTTTTTATTTTTAATTATTTATTAATTCTAATAATCTTTTCCCGCTGGTTTAATTCTCTCTGGATATGCTACTGAGCAAGGTGTCACACCATAAACCATATTACAATGCGGGCATTTTGTTTCTAGGTGAGTCATTTCAAACTCATTTTCACATTCTACACATTTTATAAGAACTCCTGGAGGCATTGGACGAGTGTTAAATCCCATCATTCTTATTTTATCTACTACTTCCTTTCCACTTCCAAAACTTCCTGTACATCCATCATGCATTTTGTATTCCTCCTTTTTTAGTGAATAGTTAATAACTAATATAAGCAGAGTACCAAAATTGTGGATTTGAATTTTGTGTACATCGCTTAGTTTGTTCATCTATTGAATAATTGTAGTGGTTTCGAATGAATTCGAAACTATTGTTTAAAAGCCCTTAAAGCTTCGCTTAAAACTATTCACTATTCACCTTTCACTATTCACTGTAACTTTTCTCCGGTTCTAAGTCTATTTCTCATTCCTTGAATAATATTATCCATTTTCTCAAGCTCTAATAATAACTCTTTTTCTTCATTGCTAGTTCCAATTATCTTATCTATACCGCCATTTTTAATTACAATTCTCTTATCTGCCATAAGGGCTAATATTGGATCATGGGTGGCCATAAGGACTATCTTGTCCTCAGATACTAATAACTCTAAGGCCTTTTTTCTATCTATTCCTGCATTTTCTATTTCATCAATTAGTACTATTGGTGAAGAACTAAGTATCGCTGTATCTGCAATCATTAAAGCCCTTGATTGTCCACCACTTAAAGATGTCACTGGAGTCTCTAAATCAAACTTTTCTCCTGCAAGATTATTGGCTGCACTAATTATTTTCTTTATTGTCTCTTCTACATCTTGAACCAACCTGCTTTGTGCATGAAGCTCTAAGAACTCCCTAACTGTAAGATCCATTACAAAATTCATGTTTTGTGAAAGTTGAGCTACTAATTTGTTATTAGAAGAAAATCTCCATTTCTTATCTGGCATCTCTCCATTTATTAGTATTCCCCTGCCTGTAGGTGTATCCCTTTGAGCAGTCCATTCTATATCGGCTAGCAGCCTAGATTTACCTGAACCCGTAGGGCCTACTATGGAAACTATTTCCGATTTATTTATAGTTAATTCTTCAAATCCTTCTTTATCTCCTGATTTATTATGACCAGATAATATAGTCAAGGATTTCACCTTTGCATCTTCTTTTATTCCTAAGAATTCTTTCATCTGCTCTATGAATGTTTCTAGATCTGATTCTAATTTTTCCTTATTTATGGCCCAATTTTCTATGTCCTCTTGACTAAAGCTATCTAAATATTCTCTAAATGTTTTATCTTTATAATTACTTGTGTCTAATTTATTTTCTTCAAAATAGCTAATTATGAAAGGATATTTTTCTTCTAGCTGTCCTATAGTTAATTTATTCATAATCATCACCTAGTTCCATCTTCCTTACATTTCCCATTTGATATGCCTCTCCTATTCTTGTTTCTCCTAGACAATAGGAACACATAGCTGATGGCATTGGGAATCTTAGTTCCATTCCTTGTACAGAGTCTATTTGCTGTTCTTCATCAAACAATAAGGTGCTTAATTCATAAGCTCCTTGCCCCGTAAGACCATTAATATGCATAGTGGTCGCCCTTGGGTTTACTGAATTTACCTTTGAAGCAAATACTTCTCTTTCTGCCTGTGATACTATATCTCCCTTAGTGATAACTACTATATCTGCTGACTTTAACATAGGTCCAATTTTCTTTGGAGTGTTTATTCCAGATAAGTTATCTATAACACAAACACCCTTTATATTTCTTATATAGGGAGAACATCTATTACAAAGTCCTGCAGATTCAGTAATTAGCATATCTAGTTTCATTTGATTTCCCCATTTCACAACTTCTTCTATATTTGAAGCAAAGAAATGGTCTGGACAAAGTGCCCCTGAAAGCCCCTTTTTTACTGGAATCTCAGCCTTTTCATATAATATATCATCATCTGTATAAAGGCAGTCAAACTTTACTACTCCTACAGAGATATCTCTCTGTTTTAAAGCATCTATTGTTTTTAATATTATTGAGGTCTTTCCTGATGAAGGTGGACCTGAAAATACGATTAAATTCATTTTCTACCTCCTAAATTGCATCATGAAATATCTTTTCACATTTTCTTATTAATTCACCAATATCATGATTATTTATATAGTCCCAACCAAGCCACATAAACTTTTGCTCCATAGATAAATCATTGTCTACCTCCGGATTAGTTGATGGAAACTTTCCATTGGTTGAAAGTATCTCTCCTACTTCCTTAGAAAAAAAGAAGTCTACGAAAGATTTTGTCTGCTCCTTAGTTTCTTTCTTAGTCAATAAAAATACTGGAGAAATTATTGCACCATCTTCTGGCCATACAGGTTTTAATGGTGATTGACTTCTTACCATCTTTGTAAAGAAATATGGCATGATGGTTACAGTTGGAATCTTAGATTCTGTTTTTTTTGTATGAGCCTTCACCATTTCTGCAGGGTGCATACTCCTTAGTAGTGTTTTTCCAAGCTTAGTTACTCCTTCTTCTCCGTAGTTTTTATATATATTTAAAAGGATAGCATTAAATAAATCAAAGTCTTTCATGGGAAGGGATACGGAGTCTTCAAATTCTTCTTTTAATAAGTCCTTCCAAGACTTAGGCATCTGTCTATCTCCTAGTTCATCAGTATTTACCATAAATACAGCTGGAACTACTGCTATTATTGAATATTGTTTTTGGGGATCTTTTAAATCTATTTCTTCATTATCAAAATCCTTATTCAACTTTTCTAGTCCTGTAATATCTTCAAATACTCCTCTTGATTTAAACTTTCCCATTAACTCTTTATCAAAGAATAAATCAAATCCTGCTGACATAAATAAATCTGAAAGGGAATCTTCCTTATCAGAATGGATTTTTTCCTTTATCCAATCTACACCTAAGTTTGCAGATTTTAACTCATAATCAACCTTAAAACCAAATTTATCTTTATTTTCGTCCATCCAAGCATTAAATCCTTCTAGCAAAGGAACTCTCACTGGACAAGGTAGAACTCCTTCTATTTTTATATCTCCTCCATTTTGTCCCTTAGACATGGATAATGCTGAGTCTACAGATACCCTATTCTGTTCTATTGCATCTACTAATTTTTGAGTAAATAGTTCTACATTTACCTTTTTAGTCATACAAGCCATTTCAAGAGAAATAGTCTTACCCATTAGCTTTCTCATCTTTTCATTGGCTAATTGTTCGAAACCATTGGCTACAAATATATCTATTGTTTCTGGATATTTTTCCGTTATATCATATACCTTATCTTTTATATCAAAATATTTATTCATTTTATTCCTCCTAAACTTAATTCCGTCATAACCTATGTTTATTATATCCTTAAATAAAAAAATAGTCGGTAACCATTGTTACCGACCATAAATTATTTATTGAATAAAAGTTGCCTTGTTCCTTTTTATTATAATTCCTTGAAATCTGAGACTCAAGCTCTAAAATTATGATTTAATTTTATTGAATGTATAATACAAAAGAACTATTATTGTAGTTCCATAAAGAATTACTAACTGTTGAATTAAATTTCCAATAGGTATTGTAAAAACAAAAGATATAAAATAGCTAACACAAGTAAAAACTATACAAAATATAAGATTTAGAAGAAAATGTTTAATTCCATTTACTTTATTTCTTTGTACAAAAAGGACTACTAAATATGCTAAGCATATTAGTATCATAAAAATCACTAAAACATTATTCATCTTCGATAAGTTAGAAATATATTGATAATGCTCCTTTTGTATTTGTCCATTTAAAGAATATTTTTCAATATATTGAAACCTAGAAGTTTCTATAAATAAATATATTGAATTAATTAGAGTTAAAAACAAAAGATAATATCTTGAATTCTTATATTTTTTAAAATTAAAAACAGAATCTTTCATATTAGTAACCCCCATAATTGAAAAATAGTCGGTAATCATTGTTACCAACTATTTTTATTTTTGAGATTTGCCACTTCATCTTCTAATACAGATATTCTCCTGTTTAGTTTATAAATCACTGGAATATACCCTAGTATAATAACTATCCACCACCACATTATAATCCTCCTATAATTTTAATTTAAGCTTTATATAGTATATCATCTTTTAATTCTTTTGCTTTTTCTTCTCCTAATAAATATTGTATTATCTCTATTGCGAAGTCTACTGCTAGTGCTGGCCCTCTTGCTGTTATAATATTACAGTCCCTAAGAACATTTTCTTTAATATATATTCCACTTTTTAACTCATCTTCAAAGCCTGGATATGAGGTTACATTTTTGCCATTTATAACTCCAGCTCTTTCAAGAACTATAGGCCCTGCACATATTGCAGCCACTAATCCACCATATTTGTCTGTCTTCTTTACTATATCAATTACTTTATCATTATCCCTAAGGTTTGTAGCCCCTGGCAATCCTCCTGGAATGATTACAGCATCATATGAACCTATATCTGTAATCTCATCTATAGTTTTATCTGCAAGAACTATAATATCGTGTGCTCCCTTTACCTTTTCTTCTCCTGTAATAGATACTGTATCCACAGATATATCTTTTCTTCTAAGATAATCTACTACAGTTAAAGCCTCTACTTCTTCAAACCCCTCTGCTAAAAATAAAATAACCTTCTTCATATAACCCCTCCTATTTTTATCTATATATATATCTATACCCAAGATTTCACGCTATATTAATCCAATTGTAGTTAATCTTTTGGAGAAATTATACATATCAAGAAAAGAAATTATATGTATAATACTTAATAAGAGATTCAAATTTACTAGTATAAATTTATAAGGAGTGAGAAAAATGATTTTATATGCTGCTATATTAGAAACAATCGATGCAAAAAAGGATAGTGAAATACTAGACATACATAAAGCTTATCTTCAAAAATTTATCGACGAAGGCAAGATATTTGCTAAGGGACCTTTTACAGATCATAGTGGTGGTCTTGTAATCTATAAGGCTAATTCCTATGAAGAGGCTAAAGAAATGGCCGAAAATGACCCAGCTGTATTGCAAAAGTCCCGTACCTTGATATTAAAGGAATGGCGTAGCAATATAGAATAGTATAAATATTATTCTATATATTAGACAGAATAACTCTATAATAATTAATGTTTATCATATACCCTATACGGGTATATGATTTTTAGAATTATATATAGAGGAGAGTGTATTAAAGTGGAATTAATATATGAAAAGATTACAGATAAGTCCTTTGATGAAGCTGTAAAAAATATAACAGAAAGTCTTAAGGATAAAAAATTTGGTGTACTGTGGCAGTTAAACTTTAAGGATAAAATGATTGAACATGGGATTGATTTCCCCAATAATTTTATGGTTTTGGAAGTTTGCAATCCCCAAAAAGCTAATGAAGTGCTTACCAAGCATATCGAAATGGGTTATTTCCTGCCATGTAAAATGGTAGTATACGAAAAGGATGGAACTGTAAGAATAGGAACTGCAAGGCCAGAAATATTAATGGGCATGGCAGGCTATGATGATCTCGGAGATGTGGCCAGTGAAGTAGAAGAAATATTAATAGAAGCTATAGACAATGCTATATAATTTTTTATAGAGGGTGATCAAAAAGATCACCTTTTTGTTTTATAAAAGAAAGATATTGACCTACTATGGGTATTATAATATATAATAAATAGGTATAGTTATCTGTACTAGATAAGGAGAAACTAACTTTATGAATAATTTTAAAAGATTAGCTTTAAAAATTTTATCTATTCCCCATATAAGTTTAAAGAAATATTATAAACAATATCGTAAAATACTAAATATACTCAATCCTCCATCGGAGCCAATTTATAAAACATTAGATGATAGGATTATGATAGAAAATAGAGAAATTCCAGTTCGTGTTTTTATACCTGAAGCTAATCCTCTTCCTAAGGTTTTGATTTTCTTTCATGGAGGCGGATGGGTTACTGGAAATATTGATTCCTACACCAATGTATCCGCTAATATGGCTAATAAAACTAATCATATAGTTATTTCAGTAGATTATCGTTTAGCTCCTGAAAATCCTTTTCCGGCTGGATTAGAAGATTGTTATTATGTTACTCGAGAAATCTTTAATAGACCTGAAGTATTAAATTGTAGAAAAGAAGATATAGTATTGATAGGAGATAGTGCTGGAGGAAACTTAGCAGCAGTAGTTTCTCTTATGGCCCGGGACAGGGGAGAGTTTCTACCTACTAAGCAGATTTTAATTTATCCTGCTACAAATTATGACCATAGTGAAAGTTCACCTTATGTTTCAGTAAGAGAAAATGGAGAAAATTATATTATGACTTCAAGACGTATACAGGATTATATGGATCTATATGTTCAAAATATAGAAGATAGATTAAATCCTTATGTGGCTCCCATACTATCTAAAGATCTTTCTAATCAGCCAGAGACTTTAATCATCACAGCAGAATTCGATCCTCTTCGTGATGAAGGAGAAGCCTATGGCATGAAGCTAGAGGAGTTTGGTAATAATGCTAAAATATGTAGAATAGAAAATACGATACATGGATTTTTTTCTAATCCTTTAAGTTCTGATAGTATAGATAAATGCTACGAAATTATAAATTCATTTTTAAAAGATTAAAACATTGAAATGAGGACTAATATGAAACAACATAAAGAAGAAAAATGGACTAGACTTGATAATGCTTCTAAGTTTTTTCCAGCAGTTGCAAATAATAAGGATACAAAGGTATTTAGGTTTTCCTGTGAATTATATGAAGATGTAGATCCAGAGGTTTTACAACAATCACTTAATCTAACTATGGAAAGCTTTCCCTTTTACAACTCTATATTAAGAAGAGGATTTTTCTGGTACTACTTTGAGTCCACTTATATAAATCCTACAGTTGAATCGGAAAATAAACCTCTATGTGCTCCTATTTACATAAGGAATGAAAAAAATCTTTTATTTCGCGTCTTTTATTATAATAAAAGAATTAATTTAGAAGTATTTCACTCCCTTACTGATGGTGCAGGTGTTATTTGGTTTATGGAAACCCTTATATATCATTATATGACTATCAAATATGGAGAAATATTTGGAAACAATATTCCTAGACTAAATTATAAGGCCTCCATAAGCGAGAAATCAGATGATAGCTTTAGGAAAAACTACAATAAAAAAGATAATTTTTTACAGCGAAAGAGTAAGCAATCTTCTGCATATCAAATTAAGGGAAGTAGAATTAAAGAAAATAGAATGAAATTAATTGAGGGAGCCATGTCAGTAAAGTCGGTTTTAGACATATCCCATGAATATAATACTACTTTAACGATATTTTTAACATCTTTGCTTATTTATTCTATTTATAAAGAAATGCCTCTTAATAAAAAGAATAAGCCCATAATACTATCTGTTCCAATTAACTTAAGACCTTACTTTGGATCAACAACGGCAAGAAACTTTTTTAGCACTATGAACATTAGTCATTCTACTCATAGTGACAACTTAGATTTAAATGAAATAATTCAAAGTGTAAGTAATAGCTTTAAGGAAAATTTAACTAAAGAAGAATTAGATAGGAAATTAAATCATTTTATGTCCTTAGAAAAAAGTATCTTTACAAGAATAGTTCCACTAACTATTAAAGATTATGCTATCTATATTGCAAATAAATTAGACGATAGAAAGATAACCTCTTCTATTTCTAATATAGGTAAGATTATTATGCCAAAGGAATTTAATGATTATATAAATCAATTTAGTATTTGTGTAAGTGCTAGAAGACCTTTAATTACTCTATGTACTTATGAAGATAGATTGGTCATAAGCTTTACTTCCCCCTTTGAAGAAACAGATATACAAAGGAGATTTTTTCAGTTTCTTTCTCAAAAAGGAGTGGAAATTGAAATTACATCAAATCTTTAGAAAGAAGGAAACATATGAACTACTGTACACATTGTGAAGTTAAGATACGAGAAAATCAAGAAGAGTGCCCATTATGCGGAAATATGCTATCAGGTATTTCTAATAATCGCCATGAAGATATTTTCCCAAGAATTCCACCATATTATGAGAGACATTTAGCCATTAGGATTTTGCTATTTATCTCAGTGGCAGCCGTAGCGATTAGTTTTTCTATTAATATTATATTTCCATCAAATATAAACTGGCCATTACTCTTATTATTTGCTTTAGTTAGTATATGGCTTGGAGTAATTGCCCTTGTTCAAAGAAGGTATCATATATCTAAAAAAATTGTTCGCCAAGTTTGTATTATATCTTTACTGGGAGTCTTTTGGGACTGGAAAATTGGATGGATAGGTTGGTCTTTAGATTATTTAATACCTATTACTTCTATTGCTGCAATAATAACTATGTATATAACAGCACAAATTATGAAACTCAGCATAAGAGAATATATTACCTATGCCTTAATCGATGGACTATTTGGGATTATTCCGATTTTATTTCTTCTATTTGGCTGGATAAAGGTAATCTATCCAACTGTTATTTGCGTAACATTAAGTATTATATCTTTGTCTGCCATATTTATATTTAGAGGAAAAGATATTAAAATGGAATTAAATAAAAGAATGCATATATAGATAAAAGCTTCTACAAAAATTTGTAGAAGCTTTTATCTTGTTTTTATTTCATAGCACCAACAAGAAACATGGTCACTTGAGGCACATAAGTCACTATTGCCATAATAAGTAATGCCAAGATTACAAAGGGTATTATACCTGAAATAATCTTGCTAATAGGCTCCTTAGAAATTCCAGTTGCCACAAACATATTTAATCCAAACGGCGGCGTAAACATACCTATCGCCCCATTAACAACCATAATTATACCTAAATGTATGGGATCTATACCATAGTTTATTGCCAAAGGTAAAAATAGTGGTGCTAATATTGTAGTTGAAGAGGCTGGGTCTATGAACATTCCAGCAATTAAAAGTATTATATTCATCATTAATAATATTGTAATCTTAGAATTAGTTATTGTTATTAGACCTTCTGCCAGTGCTTGAGGAATCTGCTGTCTAGTTAATATCCATGAAAATATCGAAGCAGAGGCTAACAATATCATAACTTGAGCTGTACCTACTGCTGCATCAACAGATTCATTTATCAGCCCTTTAAAATCTAATTGTTTATAGATAAATAAAGCGACAAAAATAGCATATACCGAAGCGACAACTGCAGATTCTGTTGGTGTAAAGATTCCACCATATATTCCCCCTATAATGATAAATGGAACTCCTAAGGCCCACGCAGCGTCTTTAAGGGCTATTAGTACTTCCTTCAAAGATGCTCTCTCCTGTGTAGGTACATTGTTTTTCTTTGCAATAAAATAACAATATAAAATTACTACTAGTCCCCATACAATTCCAGGACCAATTCCACCTATAAATAAATCTCCAACAGATACACCAGTAACTGTTCCATAGACAATCATACCTATACTTGGTGGTATAATTACTGCAACCGCTGGACTGGATGTAATCAACCCAAGAGAAAACTTTTCACCATAACCAGCCTTAAGTAATTCAGGTAACATAAGTCCTCCAATAGCAACAACAGTAGCTGGACTAGACCCAGAAACAGCTCCAAAGAACATACAAGATATTACAACTGCAATAGCAAGCCCACCTTTCAGATGTCCCACTAATTTACTTGCCAAGTTAAGAATCCTCTTTGATATTCCTCCACCCTTCATTACATTAGCTGCAAGAATAAAAAATGGCACAGCCATTAATGAGAATTTATCAATACCAGAAAACATTCTTTGGGCTACGACTTCCATAGGTATAGATGTGAAAAAGTACAATGATAAAACACTTGCAAAAGACATTGCAATATATACTGGTGCTCCACTAAATAAGAAAACAAAAAGAATTGCAAATAGTGCTATAGTCATTTATTCTCACCATCCTTTAATTTCAAAACAAATTCTTGAGTATATCTCAATAACATAAGTATTCCACCTACAGGCATAGCACCATATACATAAACCATCGGAATCTTTATAGTTGAACTCTCTTGATTCGTTATAAGTACATTTTTTATAATGATAAATGATAGATAGGTAAATATTATAGTGAATACAATAGATATTAAAATTGTTATAATGGTTAAAATTTTCTTACCCCTATCACTTAAAATATTCATTATAGCATCAACTCCAATATGTGCACCTTTATAGATACAAACACTAGAGCCAATGAATGTGACCCATACTATAGAATAACGTGCTACTTCCTCTGACCACACTAGGGAAGATCCTAAAAACCTAAGTAATACATTGATAAAAAGCATAAATGCTATAATTAGCAGCAATATTCCAATAAAGTATTGTTCTATCTTTGATAGGATATTATTAAATTTTTTCATATTTTTCCCCCTACCTATGGCTATTAATTTTCTATTTATATTTTTCAATTTCTGCGTATGCCTTATCTAATATCTCATTTCCAAACAATTTAACATATTCTTGATGAACAGATAAAGTAATCTCTCTCATTTTGTCTCTCTCCGCTTGAGATAACTCCACTATATTGACACCTGCATTCTTGATTGTCTCTAAATACTTTATTTCTTCTTCTTGAACTGCTTGCCTTTGCCAGTTAGCTATTTCTCTACCTTTTTCATAAAGTATTTCTTGTATATCTTGAGGCAGATTACTATACCAACTATCACTAAATATAAGTACATGACCTAAATATGCATGTTCACTAAGAGTTAGATTAGTTTGTACTTCATAGAATTTAGAACTTACTATGGTAACAAGTGGATTCTCTTGTCCGTCAACCACACCTAGCTGTAGTGAACTATATAGCTCTCCGAAATCAATAGGAGTTGGGTTAGACCCTAAAGCTTTAAATTGATTGATTACAATAGGACTTTCCATTGTTCTAAATTTAAGACCTTTAAAATCTTCCAATTTGGATATTGGCTTATTAGCTGTAAAATGCTTATATCCATCTTCATAAAAAGCCACACCTTTAATTTTCTGACTCTTTAACCCTTCAAGTAATTCTGTACCAACTTCTCCATCCATAACTTTATATCCTGCTTCTCTGTTCGGAAATAGAAAAGGCAAATCAAATAATTGTAGTTCAGGTGCAAACCCACTTATTCTTGCTGTTGGAACTAAAGCAATTTCTTGAGTTCCCATTTGTAATCCTTCAAACATCTCCCTTGCACTTCCTAGTTGACCTGATGGAAATAGGTTGACTTTAACTCTGCCATTTGTAGCCGCTTCTACTTCCTCTTTAAACTTAATAGCTGCCTTATGATGAGGTGTTTCAGGCATAAACCCATGTCCATATCCAATTTCGATTATTTCTCCTAAATCTTCTTTACTTACTGTATTTAAATCTCCCCTACCTCTACAACCAATAACAATTAAGCTGAGTAATAACACCATAACTAAAAGCATTACCAAATTTCTAGACTTGAACATTTTTATCATCCTCCTAATTTTGGTCTACTTGACTTTACGACATCCCAGTCAATCTATAATATATAATTGCAACATTTATGCCATATTGCATATTAAGAATATAGCCTAATAATCCCATTCATTAAATATGGAATTTAAAATACTTCTGCAATTATTGCATTTAGATGCAATAATTGCAGAAGTATCTTATTTTATACTATTATATTCTTTTATTTTATATTGAAGATTTCTTTCACTTATCCGAAGAATGTCTGCTGTCATACGCCTATTTCCATGAAAATAATCCAGAGTTTTTAGTATTACAGCTTTTTCAACTTCTTTTAAATCAGTTCCTATGGTAATTTTTATGTAATCGTGATTATGATCACTATCATTATCATCATTAAAACAATATTTTTTCGGCAAATTTTCTTTATAGATAATATCATTATCTGCCAGTGCTATTAACATCTCCACTAAATTTTCTAATTCTCTAACATTTCCAGGAAATTTGTACTTTTCCAATATATCTATAACATCCTTACTAAACCCCAAAACATTTTTATTTAATTTATTATTATACTTGTTTAAAAAATAATTAAGTAAAATAGGCATATCACCTTTACGCTCTCTCAATGGTGGTACTTCTAGATTAATAACATTAAGTCTATAAAATAAATCCTCTCTAAACCTTCCTGCTTTTACTTCTTCCTCCAAAGATTTATTAGTGGCAGCTACTATTCTTACATCGATTTTAATTGGCTTATTACTTCCTAAGGGGGTAATTTCCATATCTTCAACAATTCTCAATATCTTAGCTTGAAGCTGAATATCCATTTCTGCTATTTCATCTAAAAATAATGTCCCCTTGTCAGCTAACTGAATTTTTCCTATTTTTTTCTTGTGGGCTCCAGTGAATGTTCCCTTTTCATATCCAAACAATTCACTTTCTAGAAGATTTTCAGGAATAGCTGCACAGTTTACTACTATAAAATTTTCATCTTTTCTATTTCCCTGAAAATGTAATGCCTTAGCAATTAAATCTTTTCCCGTTCCACTTTCACCAGTTATCAAAACTGTGGAATCTATATCTATTACTTTTTCAACTCTATTAAGAAATAATCTTAAATTATGAGATTTCCCTATGATTTCTTTAAAGCTATATCTTTCCTTCAATATACTTCTAAGATTTGTTAAGGAATAATTTAATTTTTTATATTCTATAGATTTTTGGATATATAAGTATAGTTCTTCCATATCAATGGGTTTAGTAATATAATGAAATGCTCCTTCTTTCATTGCATTAATTGAAGATTCAATACTCCCATATGCTGTCACTACAATAACTTGAACATCCTTTAGCCTACTCTTTATATCCTTTAAAACTGTAATTCCATCTATCTTTCCTATTTTTAAATCCAATAGTACCACATCTATATTTTCATCATATAATATTTCCATAACTCGACTAGTGTCTTGAGTAGTAAATACTTCGTAATCGTCTTCAAGTGCAAACTTTAAAGAATCACAAATATTTTTTTCATCATCAACAATCAATATTTTTTCCATATTAATTCTCCTATTATTATGATTTAGTGAATACCAGATCTATCTTTGTCCACTCTCCATATTTACTGTTAATCTTAATATTTGTATTGTTATCTTTAGCATATTGATAGCATAATGCTAATCCTAAACCAGTTCCATTATCCTTAGTTGTAAAGAAAGGATTAAGTATATTATTTAAATCCTCCTCCATAATCCCTTGACCATTATCTAATATACTCAAAATAGCTTGTTCCTCTGTGTCCTCTACATCGATTACAATTTTACCATTGAAATTAACTGCCTCCATGCTATTCTTTAGGATATTTACTATTATTTGTTTAATTTGTTGCTTGTCTCCATATAATATCACCTCATCTTCAATTAAATAATTAATATCAATTCCTTGGCTTTCCATCTCAGATATGAAAATATCAATAGTTTGATTTACTAAATGTATTAAATCGAAGTTTTCTTTCTTGAATTTTTTAGGCCTTGAATAATCTATTAAATCTGTTAATAGTTCATTTAATCTTTCTATTTCAGTAGGAATCTCAGTTGTTATCTTTTTTCTGAATTCTATATTATCGTATTTTTTAGGTAAAAGATCGATATAAGCCTTAATGGATGTAAGAGGATTCCTGATTTCGTGAGATATTCCAGATATCAGGGTTCCTAGTGAATTCATTTTGTCGTTTTCCGCAAGTTTTCTTCTCAATATACTTATTTCAGTTATGTCATTGAATGTAACCACAGCTCCAATATTTTCATTATTTAAATCAAATAATGGTCTTAAAATATATGATAATATATTTTCCTTATTACCTTGATAATACCTTTTTTCTTCAATATTAAATTGTTTTTCATATCTCAGACATTCTTTCAAGTGATTAATATGAATATATCTTTCCAAATCAACTTCATCATACCTCATACCAATAAATTCTTCACTGTTAATATTCAACAAATTTTCACAGCTTTTGTTTAAAGTTGTAATAATTCCCTCTTTATCGAAGGTTATAAGTCCATTTCCAATACCATTTAATATCTGCTCTTTATATCGATTACTTTCTTTTATAATCTGCTGCTTTTTATTTAATTCCTCATTCGCTTCATTTAAATTAATAGTTCTTAATTCCACTTCTTTCTTTAAAATACTATTAATCCTAATAAAAAATAGATTTATTAAAATGACTATGATAATAATAAATAATAGGATATAGAGTAAATTCAAAAGACCCTTCCAAGCTGGTTTAATTTCCTTACCAAACCACTTTTCATATATATTATAATATGTACCTTTCTTCTTTAAACTTTCCAAAGCTTGATTAAACTCATTCATCAATTGATTATTTCCTTTCTTAAAGGCCATACCATATGATGTAAAGCTAATATCATTTCCTACAGTCTTTATTAAATCAACACTTCTATTCTTTTGAATTATGTATAATCCTGTAAGTTTATTTCCTACTACAGCATCAACTTCACCTTTAATAAGCTTTTCAAAGGCAATATCTAAATCTGAAAAAAATACAACTTCTATTTCTCCTTTATCTGCCAATGCATATGCAGCAAAATCGCTTCTTTGAACAGCGACTCTACGCCCTATTAAACTATCTACTCCCAATATTTTAGTTTCATCTTTTCTGACAAAACAGACTAATGAATTCTTTAAGTACTCATTAGAAAAGTCATACATGGCCAGTCTAGCATCATTGTAATTCATTCCTTGTATTGCATCGATACTCCCATTCTGTAAAGCAACATGGGCGTCTACCCAATCCATAGGAACTAATTTTATTTCTACACCTACCTCTAATGATAAAGCCTTCATCAAGTCTACGTTAAAACCTCTATACTCACCGTCTTCATCTAAATATTCAAATGGTGGATAATTCTTTTCACCACCAATTATTATGATTTCATCATCATTAATACATAATGATTTTGAACTAATAACTAATAATATGGCTAGTAATAAAATAACAGGATCTAACCTACTCTGCACTAGAATGACCACCTTTATATAATTAATTTATAAATATCAAAACCATAACAATTATACATTAATTATATCAAAAACGATTACCTTACTCCAGTAAAACACTATCATTATATAGTGGCAAATTGAGTTTCATATATGACTTTTCATTTATAAAAAAAGAGAACTTTCCTATTCCCTATAAAGAAAGATACTTATAGTATTAATACTATAAGTATCTTTCTTTATATTACTATTTTATTTCTTCCAGTCTGTTTAGCTTCATATAGCCTACTATCTGCTATTTTTATTAACTCATCCATACTTATCTTGTCTAAGCTTATTTCACTAGATTCTATAATACCAGAACTAAATGTAAGCTTTATACTTATATCTTCATAGATAAAGGGCTTATTTCGAATTATATTTAGTATTCTCTTAACTAGTATATATGCATTTTCCTTATCTGTATCTGGCAATAATAGAATAAATTCTTCCCCCCCATATCTACCAAATATATCATAGGACCTTATATTTTGATTTACAATATTTGCAAAATTAGTTAGTATATAATCTCCTGCCTGATGTCCATAGGAATCATTGATTTCTTTAAAGAAATCAATATCCAATATAACTAGAGAAAAAGGATTTTTAACTCTCTTATAATTATCTATAATCTGGTGAAATCTCTCCATCAAATACCACCTATTATATGTATTAGTCAATGGATCCCTTATGGCAATTTCTTTTAACTTAGTCTCTAGTAACTTTCTTTCTGTTATATCATGCTTTACTGCTAAATAGTAAGTAAGTTTTCCTTCTTTATTGTATATTGGAGTAATTCTAGAATCCTCATAATATAAGCTGCCATCTTTTCTTTTGTTTATTTGCTCACCATTCCAAGTACCACCATTGGATATGGTAAACCACATCTTTTCATATATCTCTGGAGAAGTAAGTCCCGATTTTAAAATCCTTGGGGTTTTCCCCATGGCATCTTCCCTAGAATAACCTGTAATTTTTTCAAAGGCTGAATTTACATATATAATATTACCTTCTATATCTGTAATAAGTATAACAACTGAAGATTGTTCTATTGCTGTAGACAGTATCTTTCTCTCTTGTTCACTATCAAAGTATATTTTTTCTTTATATTTGTTTTCCATATTTATCACCTTTACATTAGATAGCTTAGATTCTATCTTATTTTATACCTATTGTAAAGATATTAGGTTTGTTCCAAATAATGTAAAAAGAGCTTCTTGTTTATTAAGAAGCTCTTGGGAATGTTGGATTAATAGGTGTAAAATCAGGGTCTGAAGTAATATATTCATAGATATATTTTTCTACCGGAATACCTATATTCCTTAGACCTTCATTACCAAACATTACATTATATTCCAATATATATAATCCATCATCTACTACTGCAACATCAAATCCTGCATGATTTATATTTAATTCTTCTGCTACCTTTTCTACTAGTTCAATGGCTTCTCTCGGTATATTGTCATAATCATAGGATCCACCTTTTGCTATATTGTTATGAAATTGCCCTTCTCCTGCAATTCTCCAATAAGCACCTATCACTTTGTTTCCCACATATACTATTCTAAGATCCCTGTCTATGGGAAGCTTTTCTTGGATATATAGGGATTCATTAGTTTCTATATAAGATTTCAATTCTCGTCTATTTTCTACTAAGAAAACCCCTCTCCCCATGGAACTTTTTATTTCCTTAGCTACTAATGGATAACTAAATTCTTCCTCTATAGTCTCTATATTTACACGATCTCTGCTAATTATTTGAGTATAGGGTATATTTTTAGGAAATATAGCTTGTAATACTCTAGTAGTCTCAATTTTATTATGTCCCAATTGATAAGTACTGATGTTTGGAAATATCTTTTTCTTTAAACCATATACTAAAGTATTTATCTGCCAATATTCAGGAAATAGGATATAATCTGCTTCTTTAATTTTGTCTATTTCCATCAACATATTTTCTGGTTTAATATAGGTAACATTAGGCATACCCAATGTCCTAAAAGGATTAAATGTAACTATTCTCATCATACCATCCCTTCTAATTTGTGACAAAAATATTTTACTCTTAAAAAGGATTTTTGGCAATATATTTTTTAATGGAAAAAGATGTTTTTAACAGAAACTTTTTAAGATATATTAAAAGTCTTCTGCATAGTAAGAACTTCTAGTAAGAGGTGATGATGCTACCCTCTCAAAACCCATAGATAAAGCAATTTCTTTATACTCCTCAAATTGTTCTGGTGTAATATATTCTACTACTTCTATATGTGATGTAGTAGGCTGGAGATATTGCCCTAATGTCAACATATCACAATCTACTTCTCGGAGTTTCTTAAATGTATCTATTACCTGTTCCTTAGTTTCACCTAAGCCTAGCATCATGCCAGATTTAGTTCTCATATTAGGTTTTCTTTTCTTTACATAATCAAGTAATTCCAATGATCTCTCAAATATTGCCATTGGTCTAACTTCATCATACAATTCTGGCACTGTTTCCACATTATGATTTAATATATTTGGCTCTGAATCTATAATAATGTCTATTAACTCTTTTTCACCCTGCATATCTGGTATAAGTAACTCAATAGTCACCTTTGGTGTTCTCTCTCTTATTTCTTTTACAACATTTGCAAACTGATTAGCTCCTTGATCAGGTAAATCATCTCTAGTTACAGATGTAATAACAGCATGCTTTAAATTAAGCTTCTCTACAGCTTTAGCTACACTTTCTGGTTCTTTCAAATTTACCTTATCTGGCATTTCCCTGGTTACATTGCAGAAGGTACAATTTCTAGTACAATTTCTACCTAGTATCATAAAAGTAGCTGTTCCTCTTGCAAAACATTCCATTCTATTAGGACAATTTGCCTCATCACATACTGTATTTAAAGAAAGATCAGACAATAAAGAGTCTACCTTCTTAGATACATCTCCCCCCTGCATTTTCACTCTAATCCATTCTGGTTTTCTTAATCGCATTTAGTTACCTCCATGTCTAATTCTATATCCAACAATCCTTCAATAAACTCCTTTGCTGATAGTCCATGGATATAGTCATTTATATTTATTGTATTTAATACAAGTTCTAAATCATTTATATTGTGTTTTTTTCCAATTAGCTTTTCTTCCAATTCTGTAATATTCTTTTCTCCAAAAAAATCTCCATATATGGAAATTTTCTCTATTTGACCACTTTCTACTTCTAAGTGATATTCCACTACTCCACTTGGATACTTTCGAGAATTTGTATATTTATAATTAGGACTCTTTCCATAATTCCATTCCCAAGTTTCAAACCTATCCTTAACTATTTTATTGATTTCCTCTAAGTCTTTTTCATTAAATTCATATATGGTTTCTATACCATGGGTATTTATTACATAGTTTTTTAAGTACTCTCTAAATTCTAGTAAACTCATTTCCTCTTTTACATGGTCTACAATATTAGTTACCCTAGCTCCCACTGATTTAACTGACTTGTCCACAAATTTTATGGGTTTACTTTTAAGTGCTAAGGATAATTTCGACATATCGCAATCATATAATAGTGTTCCATGATGAAGCAATTTGTCTTTCTGAAAATATTGTGCATTTCCAGAAAACTTTTTTCCATCTATTACTATGTCGTTTCTTCCTGTAAATTCTGCATTTGCTCCTAAAGACTTCAATGCATTTATTACTGGTAATGCAAATTTTTCAAATCCATTTTTAACCTTAGTGTCTGAAGAACTTCTATAAGTAATAAAAGTAAAATTCATATTACCTAAATCATTGTAAACAGTTCCACCACCCGATAACCTTCTAACTACTGTAATATCATTTTCTTTCACGTAGTCTAAGTTTATTTCAGATATGGTATTTTGATTTTTACCAATGAGTATAGATGGCTTATTTATCCATAACATAAAGACCTCTTCATCAAAATTATTCATTAGATATTCTTCTGCAGCATGGTTAAAGAATGGGTCATTGCTGTTATTTATTACGTAAATCATCGGAGACCTCCTATTCATATGAACTATTCTAGTATAATTATATACAACATTTACATTACTTTCAATATTGTGATATTAAGTTAGCAATCATGAAAAGAACCTCCATATAAGAGGTCCTCCAGTATATAGTAGCATTATTTAATTTTCTATAATAAAATCATCCAAGCTCCCCTTAGTTAAATCTAATAGCCTCAGCTATATTCTATATATCAATTTAATATTTAAGTATATATAGTAATTCTGTTAATAAAAAAGAAATTAAAATTATTATATATATTACTTTTTCTTTTAAATTCTTATCTTTTTTACCTTTAAAAAACAAAAATGATTCAGCTAAAAAAAGTATAGGAAATACGATAAATATAACTGTTTTATCGAACAAATCAAGGTTAAAATGATGTGTATAGGAAAAAACTAAAAATAGAAATACAATAGGTTGAAATAACTTAGTTAAACTAGTAATAGTTTTTTCGTATTTTATCGTTTTTATAATATTATAAAAACGATAAAATACATATATAATAACACTAATTTTTCTTATTATAAAGTTTATAATGTTTTGATCCATAGTCATTAATAAAACTCCTTTGATTTTCTTCTTCAAAATAATTTAAAGAGGCTTTACTTTGTCACTATATTCCTTTTCAGCTTCATCTATTTTCTTATGACAAAGTTCTTCCCAAATACTAAGTAATTTTTTTGTTCTTTCATCTATCTCGTCTTCAAAATAAATTCCTTCTGGAAACCCTGCATCACAATTCATATATCCATACTTATTTGTATATGCTAAGGTAAATGGAACTGTACAAGTTAAAAGATGAGTACATGAGTTTTCCAAACAATAATCTCCTGGTTTCCCTCTACCATATTTGCAAAAGGAAGGCACTTCAGTTTCATCATCCCCCATAATCCCACAATTCAATTCAAATAAACCAATTCTATACCAGCTATCCTCTTTTTCCCAAACTCTGCCAGTCTCATCAATTACATTACCTTCTTCATCAATATAATGACCATATTCATCAAACTTTTTATTTTTCAGAATCAATTCCTCCTATAACAATATTTTATTTAATATTTATTATTCTTCCCAGTCTTTTTCTCCTGCTATAGGTTTTTTACTTGAATCCAGTATTTGTGGTTCATAAGGTGCTATAAAATCTACATATTTAGAGTCCATGATCTTAAAAAATGTCCATCTATGATTATTTTCATCTAAACTTATTAAATTTCTTGCTCCACTTTCACTAACCATATAAGATACGTAATTCCCTGGCCAATATATATATATGGTTTCATATTTTTCATTCTCCGAGTCTACAATTGAATCCGATACTAACTCTATAAATAATCCTTCTATTAAATCTTTTATAGACCTAATATCATGCATAGAGCATAGATCACTATACTTAGCAGGATACCATTTCTCTAATTTATAATTCTCATTAAATTTAGTATACATTTTAACGCCACCCTAATATCTTTGTCCTTCAAATGGCTTATTACCATAATTCTAGAATATACTTAATACTTTTATTTATAAATCTAGTATTATTTGCTCTTCATCTGAATATTTCTTGCGTCTCCATTTGCCTAATTTCTTTATTTTTTTATATATAGTTGGAAGAAAAAAGATATGCTGTACAAATATATTCATGTGAAACAGTTCCTAATAACAATTTATTATTAATAAAAAAACATACATCCTCTGGCAAGTCTTTGATACTAGTAAGTTTTCCATTAACTCGTTCCTCTAAAAATAAGTTATCGAAATTATTTTTAATTATTTCTTTAGCTTTTTTATTAGCTTTATATATATGTATTGTTTTTTTATTCTTCTCTATAGTATAATAACGATGCCAATGGGTCGTTTTTATTGTTTTTATAAGAAAAGGTTCAAGTGCTTTTAGAAAGTTAGCATGATTTATTGATTTTTCATATTTCTCAAGTGGATTTTCTGTAAATCAAAAATATGTGGACACTTCAAAACATAACTCCAATAGTTCAAAAAACTTTTCAAGTTCAATGTTTTCTTGTAATTCTAACATCTTATTCACAATAATATCTCCTTTTAATAATTATAAATTATGATTGTAATTAGTTCTGTTCATAAGCTCCTTAATAAATTTAATATCCGATAAACCAATATTGAGCTTTGGGATAGTTAATTGCATGATAATATTTCCAATATCTCGATTTAGCTTCACTATCAACTCTATAGCAGTCCTCAACAATTTTTTCAGATGCTTTTCAATATTAGTGCCTCCTTTAAATGAGGAGGCACTAGTATTGTTTTTTATCAAGTAGTTTCAAAGATTTAATTCGTTTTAAAAATATTACTTTATCAAATCATTTAATATTTCCTTAACTATTGAAAGTTTTATTAATAAAAGCTTGCCAAATTTTTATTAATAAATTTATAAATTAATACAATCTAAATCGGGAATCACTACTTGTTTACCAGTTGGAAATAATCCATATTTCAAAAGTTCATTGTTATCTAAAGGCCTTGTTACCATTATTGCAGCAATATCTTCATGTGACAAAGTTCCCATAAGCAATTTTCCTTCCTTATCAAAAAAGCATAAATCTTGTGGAAGATATAGCAAGTTATTTTCTTTGTCTCTAAATACTACGTTTGAAGTATTATTAAGTAAAATATGCTTTGTAGTTTCATTGAATTCATATACTAATACTCGGTAAAAATATTGGTTTTTAAATCTATCAGATACTTCTGAACGCATAAACCACTCCCTAGGTGAAAATTTCTTTATCTTATATGGTTTTAATGCTTCTAAAAATGTTTGATACTGTATCTCATCTGAATATATCCATTCCTTAAAGCGTGGATTATTTCCATCCTCATTGCAAGTTAAAACGCCTTCTTCACTTACTGTAAAATATTTAATTTGTTCTAAATACAACAATACATATGATAAAGATATAAAACTTCCTTTATTACTGATATAAAACATAAAAATAACTCCTTTTTCTAATTTATAAACCAGCAATGCGTAATCAAAATTATAAAAATACTACCAAATCTATGACAATCCTCAACAATCTTTTAAATATTGTTTTTTATTAAGTAGTCTCAAGGATCTAATTAGTTTTAAAAATATTAATCCATCCAGTCATCTAACACTTCTCCATCTATGGAAAATTCCATATAGTAAGAATTTAACAATCTATCCTTTGAATATACATCTAATTTTACTATAAACGTATCTTGATAACCATCTTGGTACATAAAATATGATTCAAGATAAGCTATATTCCCCAATTTATAGTTTAATTCATCAATACATATACCTCCCATTTTTTCTTCATATTCATCTTTACAGTCAATCATCCAGTTTTCATAATATCTTTTTAATCCATCTATTAAATGCTTTTTTAAATTAGATTGCTTTTCTATCCAATTTTGAAATTTTGTAATTATAACACTTTTAATATCCAAGCTTTTCTCTAATTCTCTTAAAAAGTATTCCTTAGAATATGATAATATTCCTTGACATGTTTCATCATCTAAATTTATTAAATGATATGTTATTATTATTCTAAAATCATCTAAGTCTTTCACTAATTTAAAGTCAACGAGTTGTATTTCTGTATTTTTATAATTGTTTAAAGAGTATTTTTTTATAGTCTCCTCTTCCTTTAAAAATTTACTAAATTCTTCTATTGTATAATCTTCTAAGCTATTATTTTTAATTAAAGTTGATAATTCTCCTATATACATAATTTAACCTCTTACATTTTTTTATATTTATGGTCTGTTAAAATTGTGAATATAATTTTTCCACGGGGATCTTTATTTCCTAGTAATCTAAAATCTCCATATTTTCCCAATATTTTTAGTTCATATTCATAATAGGTTCTTCCTATCTGTATACCTTTACCTTTTAATCTTTTTATACCCGATTCATTTGTTGATCCTACAAGACCTTTTTTGACTGCTTCTTTAAATTTCTTTAATGCTTCACTTCCCAGTTTTCTTTTTACTTCTTTCTCTGTTGAATCCGAAATCTCTCCCTCAGATTTTCTATCCTCCGATTTTTCACTTACCTTATCCAAGACTTTTGCTTTTAAATCCCTCATTGCTTGTCCTATTGCATATGAAGCCATGGAAAAAGATGTTTTAAATAATCTATCTATACTATTCCACTTTGGACCTATTTCTTTCCAATTAGCAGCTAAATAAGCAACTGTAAGGGTTCCCGTTATTATAAATAGAGCATCTCCAGCTGGTAGTGGACCATCTGCAATAGCAGCTCCCAAACTGACTGCCGTTGCCTTAAACAACATAACAGCAGTTTTTGACAATCCTAATGTAACAATCCCAGCATTAAATGTATTTATGGCATTTCGTATGGAGGCATCTTTATTGCTCCTAGCTGCTCTATATACTCCATTGATACTATTAATATCTATATTATCACTTTTAATATTAGTCTTATAATTGACTCTATAATTATTATCTATATTATCCCTGTAAAACTGTTGTTCCTCAACACTTGATTGTATCATTTCAAAGAATAATGATTTTTCATATTCATTCATATTTGAAATGACTTCTTTCAATAATTCAACATCATCATACTCTGAATAACTATTTAAAATAACTACCTCTGCCAAAACTCCACTACTAAAAGATAGCAGCATAACCATTGCCATTATCAAACTAACTAATTTTCTCATAACCTCATATCTCCCTTTATATTATATTTTTTATATATATTTGGTCAACTGTATTATTTAAGATATCTTAATTATCCTCATATTACCAAAATCAACTTTCTTTACAATACTTTTTGACTAAACGACAATCTAATCCACATAAACTACATATTTTTATAAAATATGTTATTCATGCAGATATATATGTCGTTCATCCATTTGATATTTAAAAGCTTATAGTTTGTGATATTATTATCATCAATAATGATTCTAGGTGATTACAATGATTTTAATTGACAGATTGCATAAGTATTTTCAAAGGGAATTCAATTTTGATGAACTTGATAGTATTAAACTAAAATATTCTTTGGAGTTTATCATAGGAGAAATTTCAAAGTTTACTATATTATTTTTTCTATTTTGGATATCGGGTAAGTCCACTGATTTTATTTATTGCTCTTCAGTTTTATTGGTTATTAGATTATTCACAGGGGGATTGCATTTTAGAACATATGCTAAATGTTTGATATTTAGCGGAATTTTCTTTTACATAATTATACTTTTAAAATACAATATAAATCTTAACTTTAGAATTGCCTTTATTTTATTCATATTTTCCCTATTCACAACTATTATATTTGCTCCTATTTGTGGGGAATCCAGACCTGACTATCCTCATAAAAAAAGGCAAAAATTTAGATTAATAGGGGTAGTATCGATCCTTATATATTTTGGAATGTATTTTTTTATACATAAAAGCCCATACTTTATCAATTCAGTATGGGTCATAGCATTACAATCTATTCAATTATTAATAGCAAAGGGGATAATAATTTATGAAAGAAAAAAGATCAATTTTTAAAAAATTCCTTAAGGTCCTATGTAGTTTACTAATTCTATTAGCACCAATGACAATAGTTAATACAGCTTCTTTTTTCCTTTGGGGAGAACCTGAATGCCCTGATTCTCTGAAAAAATCAATTACTGACAAATAGAACTCTAAATATAATATAATTATCATCATTATATATTTCATTCATTATTTCTATATTACCATTATATTTTTTTACTATTTCTCTAATGTTATATAAGCCAAAACCTCTTCTGTTTCCTAGTTTTGTGCTAAAGCCTTTATTAAATATTCTATTTATATTTTCATTTTTTAGATATGGATGCTTATTTCTAACCTCTATAACATTCATATCTTTTTCTTTCTTTAATTTAAGTATAACAACATTATTTTCTATATCTGTCTCAAAAGCATTATTTATTAAATTCCCTATTGTCTCTATTATTTCATAGTCCTTTAGGTTTAGTTTAAATCCATAGTCCTCTATTAGTATTTCAAATTGAATACCTAATTCTTCAGCATTTTTTATCTTACTATATAAAAAACCTGCCAACACCTTGTTATCAAGCTTAATCAAATCTCCTAAATTATTGTTTCCTTTTATATCATTCATATAATTTTCCATAGCTCTAATCCTTTTTCCATAATCCATATTTGTAAAGATAATCATATTTAGTGCCTGGATATGATTATCAAACTCATGTTGCTTGATTCTTAACTCTTGAATTAGTTCATCGATAACTGGAATATATTTTTCATAAGTTTGTAGTTGCTGTTGCTCGTACTCATTTTTAAGTCCATTTTTTATTAAAACAAAATTAACATATATAATTCCTAAAGAGATTACTGCTATGATGACTATATTTTTTAAAGCACCATCAATATCTATATTCCAATATAATAGCATGGATACTAATAGAACAAATATATTTAGTGTTATATACTTGAATACCTTATTATTCATAAGAACATATCTATATAGATAATTGAGAGGTATATATCTGCTTACTAAAATAATACCTAAGAATCCCATAATTTGAGCAATTATTCCATGTGTAAAATTCAATTTTATATCCATAAATAAAATTTGCAATATACCCACAATCATAAATTGAATCAATAAGATAATTATTATACAAATTATACTTATGTAAATAGTTTGTTCGATGTCTTGCTTATATAGTATGAATATAATAGTCATAATTAAAACCAGTGCTATTAGAATATTATATTTACAAGGTAAATATCTTCTAGATAATGCCATTAATACTGAAAATATTAAAATAAATATTATAATTTTCTTCCTATTACTTTTTGTGGATCCAACTAACTTTCTTGATATTATAATAAGATTTATAATATCAAATATAGCCATTATAAAGAATCCTACTAATCTCATTTCAACTTACTCCTTATTAAATCCCTATACTTTCTGCCAATGGAAATGGGAAGTTCAGCACCCTTAATATAAATATCATTGTTACCTTTATCAATTTTTTCAATATAATTGATATTAACTATATAACCCCTATGACATTGTATAAAATTAGTATTTAGCTCTTTCAATAATTGACTTAAAGTATATGTGGATAATTCTATTCGTTCTTTTATTGTTGAAATAAATATTTTTCTATTTTGAGACTCAATATAAATGATTTCATCCTGCTTTATAAAATAAGTATATTCTTTTTGCTTTAATTTTAGGTAGGTATCCTCTTCTTTTATTACTCCATAATTGATTATAGTTTCTAAAATAGTTTTTACTGTTTCTTCTTTAAATGGCTTTACAATATAGTCATAGCAATGTATTTCTTTAAATGCCATTAATTCTCTAGTTGGTACAGCAGTTATAAATACAATTGGTGTCAGCTTATAATTGTTAATATTTCGTATTTCTTTAGCTAATTCAAATCCTGAATAATCTTTCAGTTGAATATCTAGTAAAAATACATCATAATTAATATCCTTTGCATATTTTAAGGCTTCTTTGGCATAGCCAGTTATGGTAATATTTATTTTGCTGTTTATAGAGTTAATCATTGCTGCCAATCCATTTGCAATTATAGGTTCATCTTCAACAATTAATATCTTAGACATCTAAATCACCTCTTATTGTTAAACTATATACTATCTTCTATCCTACCATATTTATTAGCCATTATGAAGTGAACTTTAAAGCTATTATATAGTTTCCAGAGGTATTTCATTATGTTTACAAGTCATAAAAAATATTATAGGATATTATAGCGTGAAATGGAGTATATTATCCACGCCCCGGCTATCTTCCAGCAGAACAATTTGGTATTGAAGTTCCTGAGGGTATACCTTGTCCTAACTTTATGGCAATTAAGTTGCAGGACAGTGCAAAGTCCATAAGTGGAGCTGTAACTTATGCAAAAGAGTTTGGAATTTAAAAGTCATATCGTTCATATCTTCACCCTACAATATAAAATCTGGACTGATAATAGCCCAAATTTTACTGTCATATTCCTATGTCTATCTCTAATTTACTGTTACCTAATATATTGCAAATTCTAATAATATCCTCTTGGGAAAATGTTTTTTGGAATTTCTTCTTAATCTTTTTAAAGTAAGAAAATCTAACTATTGAATAGGACTCTATTGATTTTATATATTCTTTAGTAAATCTTTTTTTATTTTTAGATATAGCTTCAAATATCATAATCCTAGAGCAATCCTGTATTACTTTCTTTAATTTTTCTGCCTCTTCAGAAACAAAGACAAGCTCCTTATTAAAGAATTCATCAATAAAATTTATTAATTTATTTATAATTCTATCTAAGGGATATTTTCCATCTATTTGAGAAAATATGGTCATGTGTTTATTATTGTAATCTTCTTCTATATCTTGCAAATCATCTATTATTTGAAGAAATACTCCATAGCAAAACATAAATTCAGCTTCTTCTTTTTCTAAGGTTCCCCTAACTAAATATCCATCTGCCAATACAGAGGTTCCACCTTTTTCAAAGGTAATTCCTATTATGTCTTTTTCGTAGGGTAATGTTTTTTCTCTTTGCTGTATAAGACTTTTTACCTGGGCACTATGAATATCTAATAAACTCTGGAACAACCCTTTAAATATATCTCTTTCAAATTCCTCTTCTATCTTTTTTATTAATTTATAAATACGCTCTTCATTACAATTTAAAGGTTTAACCTCTTCTCCTAATATCCATTTTCTAAACCTTTTATTAAATTCTACCTTATCTGTATTTGAAATACTGGAATCATCTAAATAATTATCACTATAAGGATATAACATACTATATGAAAATATTGAGGGCGTTAACTTAACTTTCATATCGAATAATATCTGTATACTATTCATAATCCACACATTCCTAATTGCCTGAAATATATCATAGACATGTATTTGGGGATCAAATTCTTTTACTTCATCTATAAAATCTTCTGTCACACTGGCATAGCCACTATCAATAAAAAAATCTATTATACTTTCTCTACTCCCTAATATATTCATTTCCATATCTTTTATCTGTGTCAATATGGACTTTCTCCATGATTCTTCCTCATCTTTATTGGGAGCTTTTTTTAAGATTTTAAAAAGTTCTTTTCTAAATTGCTCTATTCTTCTCTCATTTGTCAGTTTTTCTATGAGAGATATTTTATTATTTTCCATATGTAAATCTGCTTCTGTATCCCACCATAGAGACAGATATTTTTCTTTCAAATCCCTTATCATTTTATCACCCCCTAATATATCTATTTCGGCATAGTAATTTAATTATATAGTTGATTTCACTTTTCCACAACATAAAAAGCCCCTATATAAAGGCCTTTTATTAATACTGCTGTGAATTTCTTGAAAATTTTATAATTTATTGGAGCAATTGGGACAATAATTCCAATCATTTCTTATATCTATATTACAACTCACACATTTCATCATATTCTAACTTCAATAGAATTAAGGAATCAATACTAGAGAATACTTTTATCCACATATCTCAAAACAAATCATCTGTCTCTTCTCTATTTTTAGAAATATTGAAAATAAAAAGTATATATTTTAGTTTTATATTGATTGACTAATAACTTTATATCTTTTTTTAAACCCTTTACCTAAACTTAACTTGTTGTTAAAAGAGACTTTATATTTATATTATATAATTAAGTTACAATATATATGGAGGCGATAGTGATGAAACATTTAAACTTATGTATCGACATTGATGGAACTATTACTGAAGCTTATGACTGGATTCCTATGGTAAACACCTATTTCAACACTAAAATTACACCTGAAGATGTGACAGTATATGAAATACACCAAGTTTTAGGAATAGATAGATCATCTTATGATTTGTTTTATGCTTTATATGGTGAGACATTACACCTTGAGGCTAAAGCCAGAAAGGGTGTAAAACAGGTTCTTGATAATTTATATAAAAATCATCAAATTCATTTTGTAACTGCAAGAGAAGAACAAATGAAAGCTGTAACCCTTATGTGGCTTTCCTACTACAATATACCTATGGATTCTTTGACCTTATTGGGTTCTCACAATAAAGTTAAAACTGCCAAAGACTTAAATTGTGATATTTTTATAGAAGACAGATATGAAAATGCTATACAATTGTCAGATTCAGGATTCCAAGTACTTCTTATAGATTGTAACTATAATAAAGGACCGATACCAGAAAGAGTTACACGTGTAAATAACTGGTTTGAAATAGAAAATATAATAAAAAATCATACAGAAAAATTGTTTAATGATTTTAGAATTGCGTAATAGTTTTAAATTATATTAAGTATAATTAAATATAGTATTTTAGAGGAGGGTTTTTATGTTAAATGGTTCGAAGGTAAGAGAACTAAGAAACAGCAAAGGATATACTACATTAGATATATCAAATTTCACTCATATCTCTAAATCTTATATTGAAGAACTAGAGCGAGGAACCAAGAAGAATCCTGCTTTCAATAAGGTGGTTTTGCTGGCAGAAGTTTTAGGTGTTAAGATAGATGATTTAATTTTAAGGATATAAAGCTACTTACATCAATTTTCATTAAAGATACTAGCAAAATTACCCCTTAATAAAATATCAAGGGGTAATGTTTTTTATATTTATAATCCTATCTTATGCTGCAAATTGACTATTATATAATTCTGCATAGAATCCATTTTTCTTTAGAAGCTCTTCATGGGTTCCTTGCTCTATTATATCTCCATCTTTCATTACTAGAATTAAATCTGCATCTCTTATGGTTGAAAGTCTATGGGCATGGGCAGACTTAAAAGCCTCTATTACTTTTGCATCTGTTGCATCTAATCTACCATATTTTATATTTTGTGAAAAATCGTTTATTACTATTTTATCTTCATTATAGCCAAATTTAATGTTTTCAAAGATAACTCTTCCCTCTACTTCATCTAATTTAACAGGTGTAGTCGATTCCTTTACTTCTTCTTCTTCATCTAAAAATACAAATATCCTTTCAGCAGCAGCTACTGTAACATTGGATATTTGAACAACTTGAGCTATAGGTTGAGTAAAGTTTCTTATATATTGAATAAAGGAAAGAATATCTCCTACTTCTATGGTTTTTCTAACTGCCTAAAGTAGTGGCAGAGGTTATTATTTGACTCATACTTTGCTTCAAGGTCTGACTTACAGTATCTACATCATTTGTAACCCTAGATAATACGTCTTCATGACTTATATTATCAAAATATTTAAGTGAAAATTTATTTGCTTTTTTAGATATTTCTTTTCTTAAATTATAGCTTACCCTTTGTGCTACTTCAGTCATTACTACGATTAGTTGAAATGTATATGACTTTAAATAACCTAATAATTTTGAAATAGTGTTTAAATATGCCTTTGGCCTAATAACTTATTTATATTAATAATTCATAGATTTAAAATATTATCTATTATTTCAAAATCTTAATTTGACAATTTCCCTAGTACATGCTATACTTTTAAAAATACAATTTCATAGCTTTAGTTGTAATATAGAGGATGCAGTTGCAATTAGTATTATAGGTTAGATTTAGGGAATCCTATTCCTATAAAAAAGGTGTAACTGCCGAAATATATAATTTCCCCTAGAATTATATGTTGGGGATGTATTTAATAGATACATCACTGCCATTAGTTGATTACCCAGTCTCTAGTAGAGTGCTATATTACACAGGGTAAAAGTTATATGCTTTTTTAGTTTGTTATCTTTGCAACTAAAACAGTTATGAGTTCTTTTACTCATGACTGTTTTTTTAATTTAAATAGAGGAAGTGATTTAATTGCCCATTATAGTACAGAAATATGGTGGAACATCAGTAGAGACAATTGATAAAATCAATTTTATAGCTGATCTTATTATAGAACGCAAAAAATCTGGTTTTGATATTGTTACTGTTGTTTCTGCCATGGGAAAAACTACTAACAACCTTATTGAAATGACAAAGAAAATTTCTAAAAACCCTAGTGCACGAGAATTAGATATGCTCTTATCTACAGGAGAACAAATTACATCAGCCCTTTTAGCTATATCACTAAAAGAAAAAGGACAAGATGCCATAGCATTAACTGGATTCCAAGCTGGCATAACAACTGATGACAAACATACTAAGTCCACTATTTTAGATATTGATATTAAAAATATAAAAAAACAACTAAGTGAAGGGAAAGTAATCATAGTAGCTGGATTTCAAGGTATAAGCCATAATGGAGACATAACAACCTTAGGTAGAGGTGGTTCAGATACTACTGCTGTTGCATTGGCAGCTAAGTTAGATTGTCCCTGTGAAATATATACTGATGTACAAGGTATTTACGGCGTTGACCCTCGAATATATCCAAATGCAAAAAAGTTAGATTATATTAGTTATGATGAAATGATTGAGATGTCCAGTTTAGGTGCTAATGTCATAGCAACTAGAGCTATTGAAATAGGATGTAAATATCATGTGCCTATTTATATTGCATTAAGCACTGATCAGCACAAAGGAACCTATATAAAGGAGTATGATGAGTCTATGGAATCCAAAGTAATTACAGGTCTTACTGTTAGTGATAGTGATTTGATGGTAACAATTAATAATATACCTTATTGTATTAGAAGAATATATAGCTTATTTAATAAATTATCTGAAAGAGATATAAATATTGATATGATTAGCCAAACTGCACCAATAGGTGGATATGTCAATATTTCTTTTACTGCTCCCAAAGACAGTAAGAAATCAATAAACAATATAATTAATGAATTAAAAATAACAATGAAAGAAATAAAAGCTGATATAGAAGAGAATATAACCAAAATTTCAGTAATAGGATTAGGCATGAGAACTCGATCTGGAGTTGCAGCAAAGATATTTGAAATCTTTGTTACTAATAATATTGAATTTAAACAAGTTACTACTTCAGAAATTAGAATATCATATACAATAAATACTAAGGATAAAGATAAAGCAATAATTAATATTGCTAGGGAGTTTAAATTATAAGTGCCAAGGTTTTACCCTTGGTCACTTATAATTTTATATCAATTGGATTGAATTTATCTTATGCTGCAAATTGACTATTATATAATTCTGCATAAAATCCATTTTTCTTTAGAAGCTCTTCATGGCTTCCTTGCTCTATTATATCTCCATCTTTCATTACTAGAATTAAATCTGCATCTCTTATGGTTGAAAGTCTATGGGCAATTATAAAGGATGTTCTTCCCTTCATAAGGTTTTCCATTGCTTTTTGAATTAATACCTCCGTCCTTGTATCTACAGAAGATGTTGCCTCATCTAAGATAAGTATTTTAGGATCGGAGAGTATTGCCCTTGCTATGGTTAAAAGTTGTTTTTGTCCTTGAGATATATTATTTGCTTCTTCATTTATGACCATATTATATCCATCTGGTAATGTTTGAATAAATCTATGAGCATGGGCAGATTTAGAAGCTTCTATTACTTCTGCATCTGTTGCATCTAATCTGCCATATTTTATATTTTCCATTATTGTTCCACTAAATAGCCATGTATCTTGAAGAACCATTCCAAAGTTATTTCTTAAATTTTCCCTTGTAAAATCATTTATATCGTTACCATCTATTAAAATTCTACCTTCATTTAGATCATAGAATCTCATTAGTAATTTTACTATGGTAGTTTTTCCTGCACCAGTAGGCCCTACTATGGCAACTTTTTGCCCTGGTTTTATGTTTTGTGAAAAATTATTTATTATTATTTTATCTTCACTATATCCAAATTTAACATTTTCAAAGGTAACTCTTCCTTCTACTTCCTCTAATTTAACAGGCGTAGTTGATTCCTTTACTTCCTCTTCTTCATCTAAAAATACAAATACCCTTTCAGCAGCAGCCACTGTAGATTGTAATACATTAGATATTTGTGCTACTTGAGCTATAGGCTGAGTAAAGTTTCTTATATATTGAATAAAAGAAAGTATATCTCCTACTTCTATGGTTTTTCTAACTGCAAACCATCCACCTAAAATTGATACTGCTACATAACCTAGATTACCAATGAAGTTCATAATAGGCATCATCATTCCAGAAAGGAATTGTGACTTCCATGCAGAACTATAAAGTTCTCCATTAATCTTTGTAAATTCTTCAACTGCCTCTTCTTCTGCATTAAAAGCCTTCATTATATTATGACCACCATAGATTTCTTCTATATGTCCGTTTACCTTTCCTAAGCTTTCCTGTTGTGCCTTGAAATATTTCTGTGACCTTTTAACTATTGCCATAACTAACCCCATGGATAAAGGTAATATTAAAATGGCTAGAATAGTCATCTGCCAAGATATAGATAACATCATAATAAGAACTCCTACTAGAGTAGTGGCGGAAGTTATTATTTGACTCATACTCTGGTTCAATGTCTGACTCACAGTATCTACATCATTTGTAACTCTAGATAAAACATCTCCATGACTTATATTATCAAAATATTTAAGTGGAAGTTTATTTATTTTTTCAGATATTTCTTTTCTTAAATTATAGCTTACCTTTTGTGCCACTCCAGTTACTATAAACCCTTGTATATAGGAAAATAAGGCAGATATTACATATAGTCCTATTAAAAGCAATACTATATTTAATATATATTGGAAATCTATTCCTTCACCTGCCCCAGATACTTTAGCTACTAATCCTTCAAATATCTTAGTTGTAGCCTTACCAAGAATTTTGGGTCCTACTATGGAAAATACTGTACTACCTATGGCAAATATCATTACTACAATTAATTTAAATGTATATGGTTTTAGATAAGCTAATAACTTTGAAAATGTCCCCTTAAAATCCTCAGGTTTCTCAAACCTAGCCCCCACAGGCCCACCACCCATATGTCCGCCTCTGGGAGTATTTCTTTTTATATTTTTTTCACTCATATGGCTAATTCCTCCTCTGATAGTTGGGATAGAGCTATTTGTCTATAAACTGGACAATTCTTCAAAAGCTCCTTATGAGTTCCTTCCCCAACTATTTTTCCTTCGTCTAAAACTACAATATTTTCAGCATTCATTATTGTATTTATTCTTTGAGCTACTATGAGTACAGTTTTATCTTTAACCTCTTCACTCATGGCTTTTCGTAGTGCTGCATCTGTTTTAAAGTCAAGAGCTGAAAAGCTATCATCAAAGATAAATATCTTAGCTTCCTTAGTCAGTGCTCTAGCTATGGAAAGTCTCTGTCTTTGACCACCAGATACATTGGTTCCCCCTTGAGATATTTCAGTTAAAATCCCTTCTTCCTTTGCATCTATAAACTCCTTAGCTTGAGATATTTCTATGGCTCTGAAAACATCTTTCTCTGTAGCATTTCTATTTTTTCCATATTTTAAATTGCTTTCTATTGTTCCTGAAAAAAGGATTCCTTTTTGGGGGATATATCCTATTTGTTCTCTTAAATCATGAATATCCATATCTCTTATATCTATTCCATCAATTAGAATTTGTCCTTTAGTAACATCATAAAATCTTGGTATTAAATTAATAAGAGTTGATTTCCCACTTCCTGTACTACCTATGAAAGCTGTAGTTTCTCCAGGTTTTGCCACAAAAGATATATCTTCCAATACATATTCCTCTGCTCCTGGATATTTGAAATTAACATTTTTAAACTCTAAAGTTCCCTTTGCATTATTTGTAAGTTTTTTAGGATTTTTAGGTTCTTGAATTATAAAGTCCTTATTTAATACTTCGGCAATTCTTCCAGCTGATACAGAAGCTCTTGGAAGTATGATTGAAACCATAGATATCATAAGGAAGGACATTATAATCTGCATAGTATATTGAATAAATGCCATCATGTCTCCTACCTGGATTACTCCATTATCTATCTCATGGGCACCTACCCATATTATAAGAAGCATAATCCCATTCATAATAAGCATCATGGTTGGCATCATCATAGTCATTACCCTTGATACAAATAAATTTGTTTTTGTTAAATCATTATTTGCCTTATCGAATTTCTTTTCTTCAACTTTTTGAGTATTAAAGGCTCTTATTACCATTAATCCATTAAGAGCTTCTCTCATTACAAGGTTGACTTTATCTACAAGATCCTGTAATTTTTTAAACTTAGGCATAACTACTGAAAACAAGACTATAACCAATGTTAAGATAGCCATAACCCCTACTCCTACTATCCATGCCATAGAAGTATTAGTTCTAAGAGCTCTTATAACTCCGCCAACTCCCATAATAGGTGCAAAAAATATAATTCTTAACATAATCATAGTAAATTGTTGGACTTGCTGAATATCGTTTGTACTTCTAGTTATTAATGATGCTGTTGAAAAATCATCAAATTCATTATTGGAAAACTGAGTTACTTTTTTAAATACCTTTTTCCTTAAATTTCTACCAATTCCTGATGAAATTCTAGATGATAGAAATCCAACTGATATTGATGCAACCATGCTTATAAGTGAAATAAGTAACATTATTCCACCTATGTATAAAATATAATTAGATTGAGTCTTTTTTATATTTATACCTATATTTTCATACTCAGCCTTAACATAGTTTATGGCAGCCTGATTTATCATGGTATCAGGTAAGTTATTGAATTGTTCTTCAACACTAGACTTAATTTCTTGAAGTTGTTCCTGTGGTAAACTTTTCAGCACCACGAAAGGATCTGTACCCTCTGGTAAATTAGCAAAAGGATTTGTGCCTTTATTTTCTGCTCCAATTCCTTCAGGAGTTCCATTTTCTATTGCCCATATAATAAGCATAGGCTTTCCTAAGAAGGAACTCATATCTTCAATATCTTCCTTATCTTTAGTATTTAGCATATATAATGCTTCATTTTCTAAGATAGGATATTTCTTTAAGTAGTCTTTATATTCTTTATCTGCTACCTTATTTTCTTCTATTAGTATATAGCTGTTATTTATTAATTCTCTTTCTTCATCATTTAAAAATATATTTATCTTTTCCAATTCAGAAGCTCTTATTACTTCTGGTACTACATTTTCTATTCCATTTTGCTGTATTCCTATATTGACTATATTAGACATATAATCAGGTAAGGCAAGTTCTGTACTAGCCTGAAGGAAAAGCAATGCTATTACAATAAATATTAATAGAGTAAATGGTTTAAATTCTTTATATAGTTTTAGCATATTATCCTCCTCATCTTCTATTCTTTGCGATTTGCTTTATCTAAATTATCCCTCATTTCCATTAATAATCTTCTTAAAATGATTTTTTCTTCTGGTGTAAAATTTCCAAAACATTCTTCTCCAATTATATTAGTTGCCTTTAGTGCATCTTTACATATTTTTTTCCCTTCTTCAGTTATATATACTCTAGAAATTCTATGATCTTTATTATCTTGTTTTCGTATTACTAGACCTGATTTCTCCATTCTCTTTATCATTACTGTCAAAGTTGCAGGGGCTAGCATTAGTTTGTCACTTATTTCTCTCTGACTCTGACCATCTTTTTTATTTAAGATAAATAATAAAGGTGGCTGTCCTGGGTATATTCCTATTTCATCAAGTAACATATGGGTACGAATATGATGAAGTCTTAGAATTTCAAGAAATATATAATATAAAGAATCCTTATTTATTACATCCATGTTGTCCTCCTTTTTAGTTAGTCGGCTAATTATAATAATTATAATAGCACTATGTACTATAATAGTCAATAAGTAATCATTTATATAATATAAATTTATTTTATAATTAGCCATCTAAGTTATTAGTATGATTATAGCTAAAATAAATAGGTTAATCAGAATTAACTTAATTCTGATTAACCTATTTAGACTTCAATATTAGCAAATTGACTTTGATATAAATTATAGTAATGTCCTTTTAGCTCTAGTAATTCCTCATGGTTTCCTTTTTCTACTATTTCACCATGATCTATTACCATAATTATATCTGCATCTCTTATTGTGGAAAGTCTATGGGCAATTATAAATGTAGTTCTATTTTCCATTAATTTCACCATTGCCTCTTGGATCTTTAACTCTGTCCTTGTATCTACTGATGATGTGGCTTCATCTAGTATCAGTATGGAGGGGTTGGATAAAATCGCTCTTGATATGGCAAGTAATTGTCTTTGTCCTTGACTTAAATTAGTTCCCCCTTCATTTATAAATGTATCGTATCCCTTGGGAAGATAATCTATAAAATCATTTGCCCTTGCTAAAACAGCTGCTCTCTCTATCTCATCATTTGTTGCATCTAGTTTTCCATACTTTATATTTTCTTTGATGGTACCTGAGAAAAGATAAGTGTCCTGTAAAACCATACCAAATATTTTTCTTAGACTATCTTTTTTATAGTCTTTAATATTTATTCCATCTATTAATATTTCACCTTTATTTATATCATAAAATCCAGTCAAAAGATTGACTATAGTAGTCTTTCCTGCCCCAGTAGGCCCTACTAAGGCAATATTTGTTCCTGGTCTTACTTTAAATGATATATCCTTTAGAACTGGTTCATCTTCTATATATTCAAATCTTACGTCTCTAAATTCTACTTCCCCTTTGATCCTATCCTTTTCTATAGAAGTATGAGAATCTTTTCTTTCTTCTTCCTCATCTAATATTTCAAATACTCTTTCTGCTCCAGCTATACCTGATTGTAAAGTATTAAATGTATTAGCTAATTCATTTAAAGGTCTAGTAAATTGTTTAGAATAGGAAATAAAGCTTGCTATTATTCCTACGGTTATTACTTCTTTTACAGCTAAATAGCCACCAAATATGGCTATCACTCCAAAGCCAAAATTATTTATTACATTCATAATAGGCATTATAAATCCCGACCAAATTTGAGCCTTGACTCCTACATTTCTTAATATATCATTTTGAATTTTAAATTCTTCTATTACCTTATCTTCATTATTAAAGGATTTCACCACATGAATTCCAGCTATGGTCTCCTCAATATGTCCATTTAATCTTCCTAAAGTTTGTTGCTGCTGTTTAAAAAACACCTTTGTTCTATTTGCTATAAATTTAGTCAAAAAATATACCATAGGTATAGTTACTAAACTAGCCATTGTCATAATAGGACTTAAATAAATCATCATTACTAAAGACCCAAGTATGTTTACGATAGATGACATAAGCTGAACTGTAGTCTGAGATATGGTAATGCTTACATTGTCTATATCATTGGTTAGTCTACTCATAATCTCTCCATGGGTATGCATATCGAAAAACATAATGGGAAGAGATTGAAGTTTTTCAAATAATTTTTCCCTCAGTCTATATACTATGCTTTGAGCTATCCCGGCAACAATATACTCCTGTAAAAATGTAAATAAACTATCTAATATATATACAGATAATAATATTAGTAAAATAAGCCTTAAATTTTGAAACTTTACTAGATTCATTCCAGGAAAAATAGTATCTATAGATTTTCCAATTAGAAAAGGAACTAATATACCTAATAGCCCCGATACTAATATTAGCAAAAATGTTATAAGGAGGGGTCTTTTTTCTTTTTTAAATAAATTCCATAATCTTTTTAGTGTATACTTTATATCCTTCGGTTTCTCCACAGTTAATCTTGCATTCATAGGTCCTGCTATACCTGTTACTCTTTTTCTTCCTTGTTTAGGATCCAAGGTCTTCGCCCCCCTTTCCTATTTGTGAATTATATATATCTCTATATACTTCTGATTTAGACATAAGGTATTTATGAGAACCTATGCCTACTATTTCTCCTCTATCCATGACTATTATCTTATCTGCATCCATAACTGATGTTATTCTCTGTGCAATTAGTATGGTTGTAGTATCTCTTAAATACTCTTTTAACTTTTTTCTTATTCTTCTTTCTGTAATCAAGTCTACTGCCGATGTACTATCATCTAAAATTAAAACTTTAGGTCTTCTAATAAGTGCCCTTGCTATGGAAATCCTCTGTTTCTGACCTCCTGACAAATTCACTCCCCCTTGACCTAAATAAGTATTATATCCTTCATTAAAAGACTTAATAAAGTCATGAGCCTCCGCTATTTTACAAACTTGTTCAACATCCTCAAAGGAAGCATTTTTATTTCCCCATTTAATATTTTCTTCTATGGTACCTGTAAACAATAAAACTTTTTGAGGAACTATTCCTATTTCTTTTCTTAGCTCTTTTATATCCATATCCTTTATATCTGTGTCATCTACTTTTATTTTTCCCTTAATCGGATCATAAAATCTAGGAAGCAAATTGATTAAAGATGATTTACCTGAACCTGTAGACCCTATAATAGCCAAAGTTTCTCCAGGGCTTATGGAAAAATTAATATCTTTCAATATATAGTTTTTACCAGTGAAATATTTGAAATATACATTTTCAAACTCTATCTTTCCCTTTGTTTCTCTTGGCATTTTAGTATTTTCCTTTTCAACTATGGTATTTTCAACCTGAAATACTTCTCCTATTCTCTCAGCAGAAGCTTTGGCTCTAATAAATATATTCAATATTCTAGTCATCATAATCAATGAGAAAAGAACTTGAGTCATATAGTTGACAAATGCCATTATTTTACCGACTTCCATATTCCCCTTATTAACTCCTATTCCACCTAACCATAATACTAGTACAATGGATATATTAATTATTAAAGAGATTATTGGGTTAAATACAGCAGAAATCCTCATACCCTTGAGGGTAATATTTCTTAAATCATCATTTACATTTTTAAACCTATTTTTTTCATAATCAAATCTATTGAAGGCTTTTACCACTCTAATTCCCGCCAAATATTCTCTCATAACTCCATTTACCCTATCTAATGATTTCTGAATTTTTGTAAATATGGGATAAGAAATCTTTAAATTTAATGAAACTATGATGAAAATAATGGGTATTGCACTAAGTAATATAATAGCCATCTTCGCGTTCAATATAAATGCCATAATTACTGAACCTATTCCTATAACTGGTGCCTTTACAAATATTCTCATCATTCCATGGGAAAAATTTTGCATTTGATTTACATCATTAGTTAATCTAGTTATCAAAGAAGCATCTTCAAATTCATCTACATTATCAAAGGAAAAATCTTGGATTTTAATATATAAATCCTCACGTAAATCTGCTCCAAAACTTTGACTCACCTTAGATGATAAAATATTTCTAATAACTGCACATATTGCTCCTAAAAAGGTCATAAAAAACATTAATCCACCCAAAGTAAATATATAATCCATATCACCTTTTTTTACACCGTTATCAATTACCTTCGACATAATAGTTGGTTGAATTAAGTCTCCCGTAGTTTCAAGAATTATAAAAATAAGGGCAATGGAAAATTGTTTTTTATATCTTTTGATATATTTTTTTAAATAGCCTATATTCATATTAAATCTCCTTATTAAGTGATTGTTTATTATATTATATTATTTAGATACCCGAAATACAATTAAATTAGTCTAATAACTTTAAAATTTTCTATGAAAGCAATTGTCGCATCTACAAAATCTAGTGCTAATTTCCTAGTGCTTAATCAGAATCCATTAGATAATTTGGATACTTTATTTGACATTGATTCAGTTTATAATCTTGGTAACAAAGTAAGTCTATAATAGAGATTTCTCATCATCTTTATGGTATTTAAAGATAATTTTACTATCGAAATATGTACTTTATTGTTGAAATATTATATAATGGACAAGTATAGAAGCTTAAAACAAATACAAAGGATGATGAGTATGAGAAAAAGATTAATTGGAGTCTTGGCCATTGGTGTAATAGGAGTAGTTTGTGTAAATATCTTCTCACCCTCTAAACATAAGACTATAGATTCATTCTCTAAGGAACCTAGTGCTGCTTTTGCAGAAAAAGATACTAATGATTTAATAGTTGAAAGTATAGATACAGAGGATTTAGTAATAAATAATGAAATAAATCTTTTAGAAGATACTACCTATGAAGATGAAAATGGCAATCTTATAGTAAAAAATACAGATGATATTTTAGTATTGGCTAACAAAGAGAGAAACCTTCCCTCTGATTATAAACCAGAAGATTTAGTAATTCCAAATGTAAGATTTCCTTTTGAAGAAGACTTAGAAAAGAAATATCTGAGAAAAGATGCAGCTTACGCCTTGGAGGAATTATTTAGAGAAGCAGACAATGACGGTATATATCTTTTTGCAATATCAGGATACCGCTCTTATAAAACTCAAAAAATGTTATTTGATAACAAGGTAAATAAAGTAGGTGTGGACGCAGCAAATCTTTTAGTGGCTTATCCTGGACAAAGCGAACATCAAACTGGGCTTGCCATAGATGTTTCTGCTCAAAGTGTTGGATTTACTTTAGAAGAAAGTTTTGGACAAGCTAAAGAAGGACAATGGTTACAAGAAAATGCACATAATTTTGGATTTATAATTCGCTATCAAAAAGAAACTACAGATATAACTGGATACAGCTATGAACCTTGGCATATTCGTTATGTAGGTAAAGAAGCGGCAAAAGAAATATTTGAAAAAAATATTACATTAGAAGAATACCTAGGAGCTATATAGCTCCTAGGTATTTTTTATGACAACATTATTTTTTCTAATTCTAATGGTTCTATATATTTTCCATCTTTGTAAGCTCTCATATTTCCACCTGAGATTTCATCAATTAAAGCTATATGATTATCTGCTCCTACTCTACCAAATTCAAATTTAATATCATATAACTCCATTCCCTTTTTAGCTAATTCCTCTTTAACTACTTCACCTATTTTTTTAGTTAAATCTGTTAAAACCTTATATTCTTCTTTACTCATTATACCTAACATTTCCAATCCCTCATCTGTTATAAGAGGATCATTTCTGTCGTCGTCTTTTAGAGTAACTTCAACATATGCATCTAAATTTTGTCCTTCTGTAGCATACATTCCATATCTTCTTAGGAAGCTACCTACGGCCCTATATCTACAGATTACTTCTACTCCTTTCCCAAACATCTTAGCTGGTAAAACTGTCATAGTAGCATTTTCTATATCTGACTCCACATAGTGAGTTGGTATATTCATTCCATTTAACTTCTCAAAGAAGAACTTTGTAAGTCTAAGCCCTGCCTTTCCCATACCTTCAATAGTCAATCCAACAGTATTAGCACCAGGATCAAATACTCCATCTGTTCCTGTTACATCATCCTTAAATTTTAATAAATAGTTGCCATTTTCTAATTCATATACATCTTTTGTCTTTCCTTTATAAACTAAATTCATTTTATTAGCTCCTTCATAAAAGATTTTCTACTAATACTATATATTTTTTTTAAAAAACTATCAAGACATAGTTTAAAATTAATTCGTGAAAAGATTTTGAACCATTTCCTCCATATTTATTTCAGCTATTATTTCGTCTATTAAATCAATTAATTCTTCTTCAGTATTTAAATTTTTATGGAAGTCATAAGATTTGATTCTTTCTGAATCCAACTCCCCAGGAGTATATAATATAAAATCTACATAAAAGGTATCTACTCCTATTTTGACTTCAGTATAAAATCCTGAATATATTCCTGAAATCTCATCTCTTCTTATTATATAATCTTTTCTATCTCCATCTAACCTTATTTCTTCCTCATAAGAAGTATCTCTAGATGCATTTTTTCCAACTTCCACTTCAAGTACCTTTTCACCATAAGTATATTCCATAAGTATCTCATGAACATTATTAATATCTATATTTCTCTTAGTCACTTTACTAATTTCTCCATCAAATGGTATACCGACTGTAATATAAGATATACCATGTGTCCATCTATCTACAATGATATTGTTGAATTTATATTTTGACAAATTATCTGCAATTTTCATATCAGGATAATACTCTTTTACTTCTTCAATCTTATTAAACTTCTTATTTCCACTTCCTCTAAATGTATATCCTTCTATTTTAAATTCAAACTCTTCATCATATTGTATGTTCATTTCTTTTTTAATTTCTTCTGACTTTTTATAAGCTTCTTCACATATCTCATTGCTAGGAAAAGCATGGTCTATGGTATCTTCTGAAGGAGCAAATGTTTTTCCATTATTCCCCAATACAAAGTTATATATGGAATTACTTATTCTTTGTAGATACTGAAAATCTACATCTTCTATATTATCTCTCTGTGTATGAATAAACTTTAAATCTCCTTGTCCAATAGATACTGCTGGAATGTCTTGGTTTAGAAAGGACTGATGATCACTCATTCCATAATATTTATCTTCATATTCAATATTATTTCTTTCCAATCTTATTTTTAATTCTTCTATTAACTCTCGACCCAAATAGTTATCTGGGTCAAAGGCAATTTTCCCTGAAGATTTACTTCCAACACAATCAATATTGATATTATATATATCTTCATAAACATTCTTTATATCATCTACAAAATTCCCGCTACCTAATAATCCTCCTTCTTCTCCATTAAAGGCAACTATTATTATATCCATTTTAAAAGGATTTATATCTGAATATTCCTTAAGTTTATTTGCCACATCTAGGAGAACTGTAGTACCTGAACCATTATCTATGGCACCATAGAAAATCGCATCTCCTCTCCATCCTACATGGTCAAAATGTGATGAAAGAACCAATGCCTTTTTATTATCTTTTCCAGGAATCTTTCCTGCCACATTATATACTTCCATTTCCTTAATCTTATGCTCTGATTTTATATTTACTATCTTTCCATTGTTTGATACTATTTTCTCATAAACTTGAGGATTTACATGTATAATTGGTACATTTGATTGGCTAATAATTGCAGATAAATGGAATCCTTCTCTTTTAATCAACAATCCACCAGCTTTTGACAAATATGTTCCTAATTCATCCGTACTATCTAGTAATAACATTTTTTTAGAAATATCCTTATCCTCTACACTGGAAGTTATCTCTAGTGAAATATCCTCATTATAAATAAAATTATTGTACATATAGTCTACGCCTAACTTTAACTCCTCTTTTGTTCCATCTTTATATTCTATTATTAAGCTATGTTTCTGCTCATCTGGGTGGCATACTCTTTGAGTATAGCCTTGAAGGTAGGTACTATCTTTATAAGGTACAAGGTCCATCTCTTTAAATCTGTTTTCTATATAAGATGTGGCCCTTTCATTTCCCTCTGTTCCTGGTAATCTTCCTTTAAATTCCTCCGAAACTAAAGTCTCCATGGTTTCTTCTAAGCTATATTTTTGTATTTCCCCTGTTAAATTAGTATGAACCTCTTCTTTCATTACATCCTTAGTACATCCACTTAACAATAATATACATAGAAGTAATATAACGTTTTTTCTCATCTCACTTCCCCCTTTGTTAGTCTATTCCTCGTTATAAGTATAACATAAGAGGTTATAATTTTCCAAATAATGCAAAAAAGAGATGGAAATCCATCTCTTTTAAAAATGCTAATTATTTATTTAATTCTATGCCTTTACAGATTTCTTACCCTTTATCTTTACAAGGAAGAATACAATTGCTAAAACAGCTATAGCTGCTCCTACAGGATATGCAATTGTTGTAGATAATTTAAATCCTTCTGGTGCTTGTAAAAGATAAGTTGCAGATACTGCAGTCATAAATGTTGCTGGTATAGTTGTCAGCCAATGGCTCTTATTGTTTTTAACTAAGTAAGCTGATGCAGTCCATAAAACAATCATTGCCAATGTTTGATTTGACCAAGCAAAATATCTCCAAATAATATTAAAGTCAATTCTAGTTAATCCAAATGCAATTACAAATAGTGGTAGAGCTAAGGTTAATCTTTTCTTTATAGGTCCTTGCTCATAGTTCATAGCATCTGCTATTGTAAGTCTTGCAGACCTAAAAGCTGTATCACCTGAGGTAATAGGACAAGCTATAACTCCTAGCATTGCCAATACTCCACCTATTGGTCCTAATAAAGAAGTTGAAATAGTATTTACTACTCCACCAGGTCCACCATTTGCTAATGCTTCTGATAATCCTGGGATACCGTTAAAGAATACCATTCCAGCAGCTGCCCAAATCATTGCTATTATTCCTTCTGCTATCATAGAACCGTAGAATATCTTTCTACCATAGCTTTCTTTCGTCATACATCTAGCCATCATTGGTGATTGAGTAGCATGGAATCCACTAATTGCACCACAAGCTATTGTAGTAAATAAAATTGCCCATATTGGTAGTCCGCTTGGATGTAAGCTTTGTACTGTAAATGCTGGTAGTTTATATCCTTTTATAAGAATCATTGTACCGATTCCGCCTGCCATTGTAAGTAAAGCCACACCAAATAATGGATAAATTTTACCAATTATTTTGTCAACTGGTAATATTGTAGCTAAGAAATAATATACAAATACTATTGCCAACCATACATCCGCATTACCTAGCCCAAATAATTTTATACTTCCCATCAATGTAGCTGGTCCAGTCATAAATACTGTACCTACTAGTACAAGTAATACAACGGAGAATACTCTCATTATCTTTCTTGCACCTTCTCCTAAGTAAATACCTGTAATTTCTGATATACTTTGTCCGTCATGTCTTAAAGATAACATTCCTGAATAGTAGTCATGTACTGCTCCTGCAAATACTGATCCTAGTGCAATCCATACAAATGCCATTGGCCCAAATAAGGCTCCTTGAATCGCCCCATAGATTGGTCCTAATCCTGCTATATTAAGTAGTTGGATTAAGAAAATTTTCCCCCAGCTCATAGGTACAAAATCTATACCATCTTCTAGCCTTGTAGCTGGAGTTTCTATGCTATCATCAGCACCAAAATGTTTATCTACCATACTTCCATAGATAAAATAGCCTACTATAAGCACTATAATTCCAAGAATAAATTGAAACATCTAAAAAACCCCCTTATAATATTGTTTCATTATAATAATATAATAAGAAGATAATATATATGCTACTTTTCTGATAAAAGACATTATTCTATATCTAAGATGCAATATACTAGGTTAAAATGCATTTACTCAATATTCATAGCTTCTCTAAACTCTTTCACATAACTTCTGCTTACTGGTATTATCTCCTTGCTGTCCTTTAGATGTATATTATAAGTATAGTTAAACCAAGGATCTATAGATTCTATATAGTTTAAATTCACTATATAGGATTTATGTGACCTAAAAAATATAGTATTATCTAATTTATCCATTAGCTCATTTAGAGTATAATTTGTATCAAAGTTTCCTTTATTACTAAAAATTACAGTACTCTTGTTTTCTATAGTTATATATATAATATCTTCTATATCTACTGGAATAAGTCGACTATTTTGATATAGAGATATTCTTTGTGAAGTAGTCTTTTGATCCGGCTTCATGGAATAGATTAAATCTTTTAATTTATCATAATCTATACTTTTATCCTTTTCATCCTCTAAAATCATCTTTTCTAATCTCTGTTTTAATCTATCTTCAGATATTGGCTTTAGCAAATAATCCATGGCATTTACTTCAAAAGCCTCTACTGCAAATTGGTCATAGGCAGTTACAAATATTATTTTAGGAATATATTCCTTATTAATCAACCTTCTAGCTACTTCCATACCATTCATCTCAGGCATTTGAATATCTAAAAATACAATATCTGGCTGTAACTTTTCTATTAATTCTAATGCCTCTTTTCCATGGGATGCCTGACCTATGACTTCTATGCCTTCTATATCTTTTAATATATATATCAATTCTTCACGTGCTGGTCTCTCATCATCTACTACTAAACATCTCTTCATTTAAATCCCTCCTAATACTTAGGAATTACAATAGTTGCTATTGTGCCTTTATTAAGTTCAGATTCAATTTTTAGTCCGTATTTTAAACCATATTTATTTTTTAATCTTTCATTTACATTCCTAAGCCCAATGCTTTCTCTATGGAAATCTTCATCAAATAAATGTCCTAACTCCTCCTTAGATATCCCTATACCATTGTCTTTTACAATTAGTTTTATCTCACTTCCATGGTCTTTTGCTATTATTTCAACTTTTCCACCTTCAATCTTTCCTAAGACACCATGTTTAATTGCATTTTCTACTAAGGGCTGAAGAAGTAATGGAGGAAGTTTACAATCTATATCCTCTGGAATATTATAGATTATATCCAACTTATCTCCGAATCTAGCTTTTTCAATTTCGACGTAGGAGTTTATATGCTCGATTTCCTTATATAAATCCACCACATCTACTTCCTGTTGCAAATTGGTTCTAAAGTAATTTCCAAGATGTATAAGAAGTCTACGAGCATTATCTGGTTGAGTCCTAGTTAAGGAAACTATAGTATTTATAGCATTAAACAAAAAGTGTGGATTTATTTGAGATTGTAATGCTTTTAATTCTGATCTAGCTAGCAATTCTCTTTGATAATCAATTTTACTTAATTCTATTTGGGAAGAGAAAATTTGTGCCAAACCTAAAGCCAATTCTGTCTCCACTTTTGTTATGGAATTTTCCTCACCTTTATATAGCTTTAATATACCTATAACTCTGTCTTCTTCTCGTATAGGCACAATTACAGCAGATTTCAATGGACATTGATGGTTTTCACATCCTATTTCATTTTTTATATTTGCCACTATATATTTATTGGTTTGCAAGACCTCTCTTGTCAAATTAGTTTTTATGGGACTCCCTGATAAGTGATGATCTTCACCTATACCTACATGTGCCAATATCTTCTCTGTATCAGTAAAGGCTACAGCCTTTATATTGGTCATTTCATAGATTATCTCTGCTGTATTCTTAGCTGTTTCTTCATTAAATCCCTTTCTAAAGTATGCTAAAGTTTTATCTGCTATTTTAAGAGCCAATTGTGCTTGATAGACTGCTTCATTTTCAATTTCTTTAAATATAGTATCTGTTATACCAATAAAAAAAGCTATTCCTATGGCATTTGCTATAATCATGGGAATTCCAATTATTCTAACTAATGACAGAGCATCATAAAAAGGCTTGGCTACTAATAGAATTATTATCATTTGAATTACTTCGGCTATGCTTCCATAGATTAAAGCAAATACTACTCTATGGGGAGACTTCTCAAGTCTTTTCTTCAAAAGTCCCGCCATAACTCCTTCAACTAAGGTAGATATAGCACAGGCAAAAGCAGTAAATCCACCAATATCTATAAGGTATCTATGCCCTCCTGCTATAATTCCAGACAAAGCTCCTACCATAGGTCCTCCAAGTAAACCTCCTACAAATACACCTATTACCCTAGAGTTTACTATGGCACCTTGTATAGGAATTCCCGTATAGGTCCCAATTATCCCAAAACCTCCAAATATAATAGATAGAAGAACCTTGTCTTTAATATTTATATTTTCCTTTGATACTAACTTTCTAAATAGACCTATCCTAGATAAGAAAAGAGCTAAAATCAAAAGAATACCTACTCGATTAGCCAGATTTTTAAGTAAAAAAATTAACAAAACAACACCTCTTCTAATATTTTATATTCATTAGTATATCATACAAAATACAAAAAAGTTGAGCGAGCTCACTCAACTTTTTTGTATTTTACTTAAAACCAAGGAAGTACTTTTATTATCATAGATACCACTATTGTTGTAACTCCCATGGAGGTAACGTTTCCAATTGTAGGATGATAATCCTCTGGAAGTCTATCACAGAAATATTCAGCTAAAGCTGATCCTATAATACCACCCAATGTTCCTGCTATAATTGCTACTGGCATTGTTGCTCCGAACATTAGAACACAAGCTGGTCCAACACTTACTACTGGCATATAAGTTCCATACCATCCTTTTTCCACATATTTATTAAAGTATAAAAATACTCCTACTGCTGATCCTACAAACTGTGATAATATAATTGTTGGAATCGCACCTGAAGCATAGACTCCATATAGCTCTCCTATATAATTTCTATATTCATTCTCGAGAGATAGTTTATCATAATATCTTTTCGTCTTTTATGAAATTGTCACAACTCCGTTTAACTTCTTTCGGATATCTTCTGTCAAATGATGGCTTACCATGATTACTGTAAGCTTTGGATCTTCTAAGATTTGGTTTTCGATGGCATTTCTAGTTTCAGAATCAAGCCCTGATGTCCCTTCGTCTATAAACAAGATTTTCTTATTCCGAATAAATGCTCTTGCAATGGCAATACGCTGTTTTTGTCCCCCAGAGAGATTTTTGCCATTCTCAGTAAGCTGATAATCCTTACCATTCGGTTGTTCTAGTGTAAAGTCTAAAAGGACACTCTTTGCAAGTGCACTTTGCACTTCCTCGTCACTAAAGTTTTCTCCAAGTGTAATATTATAATGAATACTTTCATTGAGTATATAAGTATCTTGATCGATGACTCCAATAAAATTCCGAAGGCTTCTTCTGTCTATACTGCTTAATTCTAGATCATCATAGTAGACTGAACCACCATACTCTTTTAGATTTCCACTTAAGATTTTGATCAATGTCGTCTTTCCCGAACCACTTTTTCCAACAATGGCATATTTTTTTCCCACATCAAAAGTTACATTTAATCCATGTAAGATTTCTTTGCTGTCGAAGTATGCATAATAGAGATCCTTTATTTCGATTTTATGGCTCAAGGCTTTAATCTCTTCATTTCCTGTGTGCTTTCCTGATTTTTCAATATTCTTCATAGATATAATCTTCTCATATACCGGAATAGTAGAATCTATTAGCATCTTTTGACTTACCACCCGCTGTGCATTTCCAAAGAAAAGTGAAGAAAGACTCATCAAACCTACTACAGAGCCTGGAGTGATTATACCTTTAACAACTAATATCCCTGTCGCAACAATATAGAGTAATTGAGAAAATATCGCTACTGTATTTATAATTGTATTAGAAAAATAGATAGTTTTATTGTATTTATAGCGAATATCCTCTAACTTTCTAGTGAACTCGGAAACCTGTACATTCATTCCCTCCATGCAGTTTTCAGACAAAAATACTCCAAAACCCAAAATAATATTTTTAATTTTGCTGACAAATGTACCATTTGCATGACTATAATCCTTCGCTGCATTTTGCATAATAGGTGCTAAATGTTTAGGTGTAATCATCATTATCAATAAACTCACTGGAAAAATGATAATGAAAGACCAATGAATCATCGTTGCTCCAATAAGCGACGCTATTACTGCCGTTATCTGATCAAACATCGTATAAAAAGGCTTTAATCCATTATTCAATATATAATCCACGTCTTGTGTTAACCAGGACACGTACGTCCCGCTATCTTTTGAGTAATATTCTTCATAGTCATATTCTATAAGTTCTTTTACGATATCTTCTCTTAGCTCCATCCCTATCGATTGAACCATCTTGGATTCGTAAATACCGTAGATATATCCTTGAAGAGATTTTAAAATCATTATTCCTAAAACAATAGCAAGATATTTATAGAATCCATGTAGATCTTGATTAATAATAGTATCTGTCATCTTTAAATTCATGAAAGAATTCGTAACAAGAATCACATTTCCTATAACCAGAAGTGCTATCATCAGAACCCCTAGACTTTTATGTTTAAAGTAAATTTTCTTCATAGGACCTCCTTATATGGCTAATAAAATATATGTGTATATGTCAAAAAAGAATTTTGACATATACACATGCCAAAAATTCTTTTTCTCTAACAATAGGCACTAACCTCCTTCTCGTTGGAACACTACCTCGAAAATATCTACATCCAGCTGTTAATTTTTGGCTTCAGTAATATTATTTGTATTCAACTTAATTATAGTTTGACAAATGGTTCATGATAACACTTATCTTTTAATTAGCTTATTAAAAGATATACTTCTTAGTATCCATATATACTATTCCCTGCTTAAATTTATTCACTTTTTGATGCAAATTTTTTCTGTATCAAACACTTGTCGTTGAACTTAAAATGAGCAACTAAACCATTACCAAACTAACAAAACAATACCTCTTCTAATATTTTATATTCATTAACATATCACATAAAATACAAAAAAAGTTGAGCGAGCTCGCTCAACTTTTTTGTATTTTACTTAAAACCAAGGAAGTACTTTTATTATCATAGATACCACTATTGTTGTAACTCCCATTGAGGTAACATTTCCAATTGTAGGATGATAATCTTCTGGAAGTTTATCACAGAAATATTCAGCTAAAGCTGGTCCTATAATACCACCTAATATTCCTGCTGTTATTGCTACTGGCATAGTTGCTCCAAACATTAGAACACAAGCTGGCCCAACACTTACCACTGGCACATAAGTTCCATACCATCCTTTTTCCACATATTTATTAAAGTATAAAAATACTCCTACTGCTGATCCTATAAATTGTGACAATATAATTGCTGGAATAGCACCTGAAGCATAGGCTCCATGATTTGAATTTAGCACCCAGTCAAGACAGACTCCTAATATAACAAATAATCCAGCTATTTCGTTTCCATAGAATTGAGCTTCAGAAAAATCTGCTAAAACTCTTCTTACACTCCATAATGGCTTTTTCATTTCTTCTAAAGTTTCTTTTTCTGACTTTGCAGATCTATTTAATGGCTTCGCTGGAACCTTTTCCATCCAAGGCAATGCTTTAGCTATACAACAAACTATTAATCCTGTTATTGTCATAGTAAATACATTTGAAACTACTCCTGGCACTTCTAATACTGGAATAATATTATTTGAAATCCAGAATGCCACTGGGAATCCCATAATTCCACCTAATATGGAACCTGTAAGCAATGCCTTTATGCTAGGTCCATATAATAACATTATAGCTGGAGGAGCTCCTACTACAGTAATGAACGTTGGTAACCAAGTATATTCTCCATTTCCAAATAATGATGTATATTTTAAAATAAATATTGCAATAAATAGTGATAATAGCTGTGAAGCTAATACCCAAGGAAACATATTTGAACCATAACAAACATTAAATCCTGCTAGTTTGGAATTTTTAACATCTAATCTCCAAGCTACTATACCTCCTAGAATTAATCCCAAGGATGCAAATACTCCTGCATAAAATTGTGCTTCTGTAAAGTTCATAATATACCAAATGAACTTATAGAAAACATTACTATCTGCATTGGCTACTATAGTATTATAATCTAGCCAACTAGTCTGAAAGTTCATTCCACTTAAAACCAAGTAGATTAGAATTCCTATACCTATGGATATTATAAACCCTGGTAAGGAACCTGTTTTATATTGTTTTTTGTTAGTATTCATATCTTCCATATTAATCCTCCAATTTTATTAATCAGTAATATAAGAAATATAGAACTTAGTCATTTTGTCAATAGATTCAATTTTTATTCTTTCATTTTTCTGATGACACATATTCTCTTCACCAGGTCCTAATATTACAAATGGAATATTATGATAAGGAATAAGCTGTGAAGCATCTGTATAGAAGTTTATTCCTTTATATTTTACTGGGTAAGATAATTTATTAAATACCTTTTCTATTTCCTTTATAAAATCGTCTTCCTTGTCCATGGTTAAAGGTGGTCTGTCATTTTCTACTACCACTTGTATAACCATTCCTTGGTTTTCATTTTCCATATCTTTAGCAATTTTATTAGCATTTTCTATGATCTCTTCATGACTGAAACCTGGAATAGTTCTTATATCTAAAGTTGCCTTTGCATCTTCAGGTATAATATTTGTCTTAACCCCACCTTTAATAGTAGTAGTCGCAAAACTTGAACTTCCTAAAAACAGATGTGTCTTTTCTAAATCTAATGTGTTTTTAAGTCTATCTATATACTCATACAAGTTCTCTATGGCATTTATTCCTAAATATGGTTTAGAGCCATGGGCAGATTTCCCCTTAATGGAAACGTTTAGCCAAAGAGTTCCTTTTTCGCATATACCAATTTCCTCATCAGAAGGCTCTGTAATAAACACTTTTGATAAGTCCTGTAATAAGCCTTTATCTCTTAATGTCCGTACTCCTAAGCCTCCTGATTCTTCATCAGCTGTAAATACAAACTTAAGTGTATAGTTGGGAGTCACATTGTTTTCTATGAAGTGTAGAGCCGTTTTTATCATAGCAGTAACTCCACCCTTCATATCAGATGTCCCTCTCCCATACATATATCCATCTTTGATTATACCTTCAAATGGAGGGTATTCCCAACTTTCTTCATCTGATACTGGCACAGTATCTATATGACCAATAAAGCCAATTTTTTCTTTTTTAGCCCCTTCTACTTCTATTATTAGGGAACCTCTATTATTTCCATGATCTATTATTTCATGATTTACTGAATCAGGGAAAAATTTCAGTATCTCTTTAACCATGTCCATTTCATTACCTGGCAGGTTAGTAGAATTAATATTTATTAATCTCTTTAATATGTCCTCTGTAATATGCATTAAAACAACTTCCTCTCTTAAATCCATTCTTATCTCTTATGTGAAAACATTACTAAGTCTCCTACTCCAACCCTCTTAACCATACCAAATTTACTTACAAATCCTCCTGCTCCGCTTCCACGTCTTACTGCTCTATTTTCAAAACCTACTACTTCTCCATTTACCATAGTATAAACCGCTGACTTTACATCCATATTTATTACAGTTATATTAGCTAAAGCACCTTTTCCTAAATGTCCTATCTTTTCAGTCCACCAGTCATTGCCTGTCTTCTCAGCAATTAATTTTGCTGGATTAGAAGTCATAGTAGCTACTGATTTGCTTAATTTTAAAACTCCCATTTCTGCTAATTCTAATATGGCAGGGATATTGTCTCTTGTATCTCCAAATCCTTTCATTGTAGCATCATTTTGTCCATCGGATATTAATACATCTACTATTCCTTTTTCTAATGCCTCATAGGAAAGTTCTTGAGATTTCTTAGGTAGGATAAGTCCCTCTCTACTTCCACCACCTGGTCTTAACATAGTAGTTACAAACTCTCCAGTTATATTTTCGTTTTTACATAAATCTATTACAGTTTTCATACCCTCTGCTGCATCCATATGCGTACCACATCCAGCAGCTGTTGTATGTCCTAAGTGAAGAGGTCTTCCTTTAGATAGTTCTACTAATCTAATTGCATGGGCTGGATCTTGAGTATGAGTCATATATAGTAATTTAGCTTTTGAAGTTATTTCAAATATCTTATCTATATTTTCATCAGGCATTATAAAGTGACCCATATGATCCTTTATACCTACTACTAATGGTGCCGTAGTATTTGTAATTGCATTTCTAGTCATCCTTGATGATGCAGTCTCTTCATCTAATTCACCTTTATATAACTTGATTAACTCTTCCACTGATAACATAGTGGATAATACGCTTGCCGCACCTTGATATACTCCAATATTTACTGGTAAGCCCCTATCTACTTCAGCTCCTAATAATGCTGGTGCCATAAATGTATTTCCTGCTCCTGGAGAAAGTCCCATAGTCACTCCATTTGCTACTGCACCATACATAGGATCTGTACTTATTTCAAATAAGTCTCCTAGATGAAGATGCATATCAACTATTCCTGGAGTTACTAGTAATCCCTCACAATTTATTACCATGTCGCCTTTTTCTACATAGATATCCTTTCCTACTTCAACGATTTCATCATTCAATACAGCAATATCCAGTACTTCTTCTACATTATTTTTAGGATCTACTACTAATCCACCTTTTAATATGATTCTTCCTGTCTTTTCTAAATCCTTAAAAGGATCTGATAAATTATTTTCTTTAACTGAAGCCAATACATCTTTTAACATTCCTACTTTTGTTTTATACATTATATTTCCTCCTCAGTATTTAATTAATTGTATTATATAATTAATTAACAATATCTACACTGTATTTAGAGTATAAAAATGAAGACTATATTTTAGTCTTCATGTACAAAGAGTATTGTTTACTCATATTCATTAATTTTAAGCAAAGCTCTATTTTAAATTTATCCTCCCTATTACCTAAATCTAAATCTATAATTTCACAAATCTTGTTAAATCTATACTTTATAGTGTTATAATGAATAAACATTTCCTCTGAAGCTTGTTTTAGATTCCAATCATTTTTAACTATAGTCTTTAAAGTTTCTATATACTCAGAGTTGTTTTCATTATCATAATCCAGTAGGCTTTGTAGATATTCACTGCAAAATCTATTGGTATCATCCTCTAGAGAAAGATTATACAACATTTTATATACTCCTAATTTGGAATAACTATAAATCTTATCCTTCTCATAAACTGTTCTTCCTATTCTTACAGCTTTTTGAGCTTCGACGAAACTAATATAAACATCTATTATGGATTCTTGATAAGTTCCTATACCTATGGAAACTGTAAATTTACTATTTTCTTTAATCTCTTTCCTTAATTCTTCAGCAACATTCTCTAGCTTTTTAACAAATTTTTCTATAGGCTTTTCATCTGGCTCTATTAGAAAAACTATATTATCACTATAAATTGTATAAAAACATTGTTTAAAGCTTCTTTTCATCTTAAAGTTTGACAATCTAAAGATTTTATCCCTTTCACCTTCTAGTTCCTGTGTATTTTCTAAGGTAATAAACTTTTCTTTAAAATTATCTATATCTACTATTAAGCAAATCAACCCATTTTCTATTTTCCATCCATATAACGCTGCTCTATTATTAGCTTCCTCCACAGTTTTTATATTATTTATTATTAAATCTTGGATAAATTCATCTCTATACTTTTGCTCTATTTGATGATTGGATATTTCTTTTTGAATATTAAGTTTAAGCACAGTACTGGCGTGTTCTATACTTATATTATCCAAATCCTCCAATGGTTCTTTCCCTAAACTTTCCATTATTAAATATCCATAAATAGAGCTTCCTATTTGAACGGGATAGCTATAATATTTATCTAATATATTTTTAAGCCCTAAATTTTCTATATCCTCTTTAAATCCATTAGATTTATACCTTATATAATTTCTATTAAAGACTAAATCTATAAAAGCTATATCTTTGTCTAATATCTTATATAATGTATCTACTATGTGGGAGGTTCCTTTCCCCTGTATAACTATCTGTGTAAAAGATTTATGGATTTCTTCAGACATCATTAATTTTTTAGCCTGTTCATTAACTATTCTTGAAAGAACAGGATTAATAATATCTGTAAAAGCATAGCTCTTAGGTACATATATAATGGGAAAATTTAATTCATCACCTATTTTTTTTACTTCATCTGGCAATTTTTCGATAAATCTGCCTACCTTTATTCCTAAAGCTGCTGCACCATTTTCATGAAGCTTGATTACTAAACTCTTTAATTCTAAAGGATTTTCTCTCATTATATATCCTGTAGTAACTAAAAACTCTCCACCTTTCATCCAATTATATATGTCTGGAGCATCCATTACACTAACTGTACTTACATTTTTATTTAATCCTTCCTCACCAGCTAATACTTTAAAATCTTTAAATTGTTCCAGTAAATCTTTAACTTTAATCATTGTATAGCTCACATCCTAGATATTGATTATCTTAATTTTCCCCAAAGTATATTTACTTTAATCAATAATTTTGTATAATATAAATAAGGTAACCGATCCCACATAGTGTGGTTACCGTATAATTTGTTAGTTAATCTTAATCACTCTGTACGGCCAATACAGAGTGATTATTTTTTATCTCAATTTTACTACTTTCCTTCTACTTCCTCTGTCAATTGAATTATTTCATCTATTATATTTCCTATATGTGCTATGGTGTCTAATAATGGCTTATCTGTAGTTATATCTACTCCTGCCATCTTTGCTAATTCTATGGGAGTCTTAGTTCCTCCTGATTTCAGCACTTCTTTCCAATCATCTAAAGCTTCTTGCCCTTCTGTTAAAATTCTCTTACTTACTTCTGTAGCAATTGTAAGTCCTGCACTATAAGTATATGGATATAGTCCCATATAATAGTGTGGCTGTCTCATCCAAGTAAGTTCTGCCCCATCATTAATCTTTACAGTATCTCCCCAGAATTTCTCTAGAGTTTCTCTTTTAAGTTTATTCAAAGTAGCAGCTTGTATACTTCCACCCTCATCAATTATCTTATATACTTCTCTTTGATAGTGGGCTTCAAGTAGATGAGTTACAAAGTTATGATAATAAGTACGTGATATCATAGATGATAATACCCATCTCTTCATTCTAGGATCGTCCATTGTTTTCATTAGATAGTTGGCCATAAGCATTTCATTCATAGTAGATGGAGCTTCAACAAAATATGTTGATGGTCTTGTATCAAATATATTTTGGTTTTGCCCCGCTAAATAAAAATGTCCTGCATGACCTAATTCATGAGCCAATACGAATACTTCTCTCATTCTTTCCGTCCAAGAAATCAATATAAATGGATGACTTCCATAAGGGCTTGAACAAAATGCTCCAGTAGATTTTCCTTTATTCTGAACAAAATCTACCCATCTTTCATCGTAGGCTCTTTTGATTACTTCTAAATAATCATCTCCTAGGACTCCCAATGCTCCTTCAATATACTTTTTAGATTCTTCGACAGATATTTCTGGCTCAAAATCAGGGTCTACATCTAGTTTTAAATCTGCAAATGTCATTTCTTCTATGCCATGAATTTTCTGAAGTAGCTTTGCGAATTTTCTCATATGTGGTGCTAAATGTTCCATTATTAAATCTATTTGTCTATTATATAATTCTCTAGTTACTTTCTGTGGAAATAATAAGCTATCTATTACTGAGTCAAATCCTCTTAAAGTCGCCAAAGTCTTTTCTTTTTGTACTTGAGTCTGATAAGTTCCTGCTATAGTATGCTGATATTCTCTTAATTTCTTAGAAAAAGTTTCAAAGGCAGTTCGTCTTATATTTGTATCATGTTCATATTCCCACTCATCTTCAAAAAGACCAAAGCTTAAAGGATATTCCTTACCATCTACAGTAAATGTACCAAAATCCATATCCGCTAATTTGGCACGATTATAAACTTGATAAGGGGAACCTAGTGTACTTGATAAAGCAGATAATGTTTTTTCCACCTCTGGATGAAGAGCATATTTTTTCTGTCTCATTATTTCTTTAAGATAACCTGCATTTTCCTTTGACTCCTCTATGGATTCCTCTATTACCTTCTCATCAGCCTCTATGATTTCAGATTCTACAAAGCTTAATCTACTTTGAATATCAGACGATATATTAGAAAGCTTCATTTGTCTACCTTGATTTTCCACATTTGTCTGGTCTACTGCAACGGCAAGATATGCATATGTACCTGCAAGGGCAGATAACTGGAATATTTCTCTTAACTTATCTAAACAATTATTAATTGCCTTTGAATTGCTTAATTTTCCTTTAAACTCTTTTTCTAATTCTTCTGTTAGTTCCTTTGCCTTACTTACTACTTCTTCAAATTCTTCCTCAGTTTTAAAAATCGTTGATAAATCCCATGTAAGATTTACATCTACATCTTTTCTTTCCAATAAAACCTTTGGCATATTATCACTCCTTTTACTTAGTTCGAGTATCTAAGTAAATTATATTATAAACGTAAGAATATTACAATAATTCTATATTCAATTTTATTTAGTTAAGAATGAACATAAAACTATTACCTATCTAATAATTTATTGATTTCAGTCTCTATAGACTCCTGCTCTCTTTCCATTATAGTTAAGCTTCTATTTAAATCTTCTATTATATCTCCTACTTTTCTGTTTGCATTATCTAAATTGGATATGGATTCATTTATTTTTGACTGCACAAACCAATCAGCAAAAAGGCCATCAAAGAAAAAGTCAGCAAATGTAGCAAAAGAACCAATATCTACTGCAATATCTGTAAATTCATTTACATCATTTAATTCTTTTTGAAACCTCTTTAAGCATTGCTGTACATCGTAGGACATCTTGTTTGCATCATCTATTTTAGAGTGTTTTATCATATCTGTAAAAAATCCGCCTCCAAGCATATCCCATATGCCCCAATTTTTAGCTGAGTCTAAGGGCCCCATCATTTGTGACAATGCACTGGACGCATTTTTTCCTGCATTTATGGCTTCTTTGACTTCTTTTATATCTAACTTTAATTCATTTTGCTTATCTAATAGATCATGAAGTTTTCTTCCTCTATGAGTATCTTCATTGATTATCATATCTTGCTTTTTCTTTATTGATTGTTGATACTCATCTTTTACCCATGAGTAATTAATTAATTCCTTATTATATTTTTCTATTCCGTCTTCTAGCTCCTTTATAGCTAAAACACATTCATCATATTGCATTTTAGCTCCTAGATATTCTTTTCTTTCTTCATCAAGTTTATCTTCTTTTTTCCCAATGATATTCAAGAAAAATGAGCTTAAACTCATACCTTCCAGCTTCAATACATCTTTTTCTTCTTTTTTCAATATATTTTTTAGTTCTTCTAGATTTTGATTTTTCTTTTCTAATTCTTCCATAGCCATAGATTTTAATGACTCAAGTTTTTCTTTAGATCTAAGTCTTTCTCTGAGGTCATAAATTTCTTCATTGATTTCCCTATACATCAATATCCCTCCCAATATTTTATTGATTTAATTATAACATAAAGACACTACGATTTTCCTATATCTTTACTTATTTTAAACATAATAACACTCCCCTATCGGTATCAAATTTTATTATTTAATCTAGCTACCTTAAGGGGAGAATATTATTGCGGTAATCACTTTTCATATTATATTGTTAAAGATTTTAATAGATAGGTTGCTTGCTTTACCATATTGTCCCTAACAGGATAATTGTGCTCTCTATTAACCCATTCTAAAAGATACCCTCTCATTATTACGAAAATCATAACTATAAGTTCTTCGGTATTAACTTTAACCTTAAACTCTCCATCATTGATACCTTTTAAAATTATTTCCTCCAATATTCCATATAATCGTCTTTTTTTATTATGACTGTATTTAGTTATATGAGAACGCATGATTAATAGATTTGCATAATATCCCCATTTTTCAACATATATACCAAAATGATTTACAAAATCAATTATTTGCTCTGCGGCCGTAGGGTGTTGTAGAATTGCTTCTTGATTAACTAGAAAAAATTCATCCATTAAAGTAAACATTTCATCTACTATGGAATCTTTAGACTGAAAATAATGATAGAAAGCTCCAATTGATATATTAGTTGCTTTGCAAATATCTTTAATTGTTACGTTTTTAAGTCCTTCTTCATCCATAAGGCTTACAATAATACTTATTAACTCCTCTTTTTTCTTTGAGGATTTTTCCATTTCATAAAACATATAAATATCACCACCCCTAGAAAATTATATCATATAAAAAAATAATTCCCTATTAATTATAGAGAATTATTTTAAAATTATACTTATTTTTCTAGTGCTGCAGACTTTCCAGCTATTTTACCATATACTACAGTATCTGGTATAGCATTGCCACCAAGTCTATTGGAACCGTGGATACCACCAGTAACTTCTCCAGCAGCATATAGTCCCTTGATTATATTACCATTTTTATCCATCACCTGAGCATCTGTATTTATTTCAACTCCACCCATAGTATGGTGTATCGTTGGTACACGAACTGATGCATAGAAAGGTCCTTTATTAAACTCGTCTTGAAGTAGTTTCTTTCCGAATGGATCAGCTATTTCACCTCTAACAGCTTTGTTGTAAGTATCAACTGTATCTTTTAGTACAGTAGGATCTACTTTCATTTGTTCTGCTAATTCTTCAATAGTATCACCCTTAACAGCAATACCACTTTCAACCAATTTACCTATTGATTCGTTAAAGTCATTTTTAACATCTTCATTATAATATTCATGTGCATCATGTAATATCCACATAACTTGATCTGGTTGTTCTAATAATCCTTTTGTAAGAGTATCTCTTCTTGAGTCCTCAGCTACAAAACGTTCACCTTTATTATTAATAAAAAGTTGATTAGCAGCATTAATGCTAATATTCCCAGACATTCCACCAGTTTCTGGATGACCAACTGGTAGTAATTGAATATATTCCATTCCAACTAGATTAGCACCAACAGCTTCAGCCATTATGACACCATCACCAGTAGCACTAACACTATTTGTAGAGTTGAGATTTGATAGATCTCCCCAAAGTTCATCATACTTAGCAACTAATTCCTTGTTTCTTGCAAATCCACCAGTTGCTATAATTACACCCTTATTTGCATTTACTATAATTTCAGTATTCCCTTGTAATCCCTTGACCCCTACAGCTTTACCATCTTTCATAATAATATCAGTTACTTTGGTTTCTAATATTATTTCAGCATCATCACCTTTTGATGATATAAAATCAACATAGGCATCTATAGGACCAGTAGTAAGTGGTTTAATAAATTGATGAGTTCTTGGCCATAATGCTCCTGTAACAGTAGCAATTTCATCTGATATATCCACTCCTAAGCTTTCAAGCCAACTAACAGATCCTTCAGCACCATATGCAAATTTTTCTATTAACTCAAGATTACCTTTTTTATCTCCCCCATTAAAAGCTTGTAATGCATGAAGTTGAGGAGAGTCAAACATATAAGTAGATTTTTTTTCTTTATATTCTTTAATTTGCTCTGCTAATTCACTCATTAATCTTTTATGTATTTCATTAACAGGCTCTTCTTTTGTAATTGCTTCAATTTGTTTAATTAATTCAGGACGCATAGTAAGATTTTGTTGTCGTTTACTATCAACTGCATTATATTGTCCACCAGCCATTATAGTGGATCCACCTAAAGTAGGCATTTTTTCTAACACAATAACTTTAGCATTGTTCTCTAATGCAGAAACAGCAGCTGCAAGACCAGCACCACCGCCACCAACAATAACTACATCCGTAGTTTTTTCTATTGCATCTCCATCATTTGCAGACTTACTTACTTCTTTTGAAAAATCATCAATATTGGCTCCAGCTTTTTCTAAAGCTTGTTTAGTAGCTTCTAGGATAGCATTACTAGAAACAGTAGCTCCAGATATTGTATCAATATTTAAGCTTTGATATTCAACTATTTCTTCAGGAATACGCTCTAGAGCAGCATCTGATATTCCAGGTGTTTCACTATGATTAGTAACTTTCACCGATAAAATACTTTCTTCATCCACCTCTACTTCAACAGTAAGAATATCACTAATTCCTTTTGCTTCACCAGTATATACTCCAGGTGTAAGTTTACCTGATCCATTATTAGAAGAAGCTGGTAACTTTTCCTTGCTACATCCAACCATGGATAATGCCATAGCTAATATCAAAAATAAAGCTATATATTTTTTGGTAAGTTTAAACATAAAAAAACCTCCTTTTAATTTTATAGAATATTTCACTAGAATATTCTGTTAATATATTCTAGTATATCCCAGGTTAAAAAAATGTCAATAGACTTATTAAAAAAATAACAATATCTTTATATAAATAACCTTAATTCGGAAAAATAAAAACTAGGGACTAAGGATCTCAAGAAATAAATATAATATCAATTCTTATCCTACATGAATAACAAATATCACCCAATATAGGAAATCAGCTACTTTTATAAATTTAAACCTAGAAATTCATTACATTATTTCCTACTATTGTCCTATACCTCCATATGTTGCAAAAATATCAATATTAGGTTAAAATAGGCACTAGAATATATATCTAGAATATTCTAGATATATATTCTAGTGCCTAGAAGAATGGGATATTAACTTTTTTCAAGGCCAGGTGAACTAAAAATATATAAGCATTATTTTTAAGGGGGTATTAAAGTGAAAAGTATCAAAGTAAAACTTGTTGTATATTTTTCTGTATTAATTTTATTATCATCTGTTACTATTGGCCTTATTTCCATAATGAGTGCCACTAGAACTATTAGCACTGAAGTAGAAAATTCTCTTAAAAACATGGCTATCGACAGAGCTGAAATAATAGAAAGCCGAATTAAAACTGAGATAAGGGTTTTAGAAACTATAGCATGTAGTGAAGGGATTCAAAGCATGGATTGGGAATTGCAAAGAGCTGAAATAGTGAGGCAAGTGAAAGGAACTAATTTTATTGAAATGGCAATTTCTCACCCTGACGGAACTACATATGCCCAAGATGGAACTGTCGTTCAATTAGGAGATAGAGAATATCTAAGGAAAGCCTTGAATGGTGAATCAAATGTATCTGATCTAACGGTCACTCGTGCTGTAAATGAACTAAACCTATTATATGCTGTACCTATTATAAAGGATGGTAAGGTAGCAGCTACTTTGACAGCTAGGGCTGATGGTAATATTTTAAGTAAACTCATCGAGGATACTGGTTTTGGAAATACTGGATATAGTTATATGATCAATGATAAAGGAACTATGGTTGCCCATCCCGATAAAGAATTGGTACTAAATCAGTATAATGCAATAGAAAAATCAAAGGAAGATGAAAGTTTCAAAGGCGCAGCAGAAATATCTCAAACAATACTAGAAGAAAAACTTGGTATAAATAATTATTCCTTTGATGGTAAAAATTTATATGCTGGCTATGCACCAGTTGAAGGTACTAACTGGATATTTGTTATTACAGCAGATGCAGATGAAGTATTGAATTCAATCCCAACGATGACAAAAGGTATTCTCATATCAGCATCTATAGCTTTATTATTGAGCATAGCTATTACATACATAATAGGAATTCTTATTGCAAATCCAATAATTGAAGCAACTAGATATTCAGAGACACTGGCTAGCTATGATATTACACAAAATATTTCTGAACATTTTGTATCTAGAAAAGATGAAATCGGTGGTCTAGGTAAATCTATGCAAAGTATAGCCCTTAATCTTAGAAATATGATTAATGAAATTCGAAATTCCTCGGAACAAGTAGCTGCTACTTCAGAAGAAATGACAGCTACCATACATCAATCAGCTCTTTCTGCAGAAGAAGTATCAAAAACAGCACAAGAAATAGCTAATGGTGCCTCAGATCAAGCATTAAGTACAGAAACTGGTTCTTCAAAAGCTGTTTTATTAGGTGAAATAATTGAGAAGAATTTAAAATACACAAGGAATCTAAGGACTACTTCACAAAAAATAACAGAGACCATTAGCAGTGGTATAAAAGAAATTGAAAACCTATCTAAGATAACAGAAGAAAGCAACAATGCATCAAAAGTGATTCAAGAAGTCATATTAAAAACAAATGATAGCTCTATTAAAATAGGACAAGCAAGTAATGTAATTGCTTCAATCGCAGAACAAACGAATCTATTGGCCCTAAATGCAGCCATAGAGGCAGCAAGAGCAGGAGAGGCTGGAAAAGGATTTGCAGTTGTAGCGGAGGAAATTAGAAAATTGGCAGAACAATCTTCAACCTCTACAGCATCTATTAATCAAATAGTTAGTGATTTACAAGCAAATTCTAAAGATGCTGTAACGACCATAGGAAGGGTATCTGATATAGCTAATGAACAGACACAGAGCGTAATGAATAGCAAAGATAAGTATATGCTAGTATATGAAGCTATGAAAAATGCAGACAAGGAAATTGAACAATTAAATCTCTCGGGAGCAGAAATGGAAGGTATGAAAAATGAAATACTTGATACTCTACAAAATCTTTCTGCCATAGCACAGGAAAACTCTGCTGCTACAGAACAGGTAACAGCATCCATTGAGGAACAAGTCGCTTCTATGGGTGAAATTGCAAATGCCAGTGAATCTTTATCAGATTTGGCACAAAATCTACAATCAATTATTATGAGATTTAAAATCTAAGAATATAATGAGAAGTAAATAATTCATTATATTGAAATTGAGTGTGATTAATCACACTCAATTTCAATATTTACCTAATTTATTAATAATAAATTTTATGTTATTTTCATCTATTAATTCAATTTCTTTAGAAATACTGCTATACTTGCAGTTACCTGCCCAATTCATATATCTTATTGCCATATTTATCTGCAAAATCTCTATCGTGAGTAATTACTATAACTCCCATTCCCTTAGATGCTACTGTTTTTAAAATCTCTCCTACACTGTCTCTTAACTTATAATCCAGTGCAGAAGTAGGTTCATCAAAACAAAGATATTGAGGTTCCATTGCAAGAGCCCTTGCAATAGCAACTCTCTGCTTTTGTCCACCTGATAACCGATACTCATAGGAGTCCTCTAGCCCATTTAGACCTAATAATTCTATTAACTCCTTAGCTTTCTTTATAGCATTTTCTTTAATCACTTTCTTTCCCTTAATCAACGGATAGGCTATATTTTTCATTACGCTAAAATGAGGAAATAGATTGAAGCTCTGAAATACTAGTCCTATGGAGTTATCTTCTACTTTATCTCCATTAGAAAATAATATTTTCCCACTATCATAGACTTCCAAACCACATAAACATCTAACCAAAGTAGTCTTACCTACTCCAGATTCTCCTACAATCATAACTATACTACCTTTTTCTACTTCTAGATTTATATTTATTAAAACCTTCTTATCTCCAAATGATTTATTTAGATTCTCAACTTTAACCATCATTCCACCTACCTATAATATTCAAACTTATTTTCAATGTTTCTTAATACATAGGTTAAGACTCCGATAAATATAAGATAAACTCCACCTGCCAAAAATATAGGTACCAATGAAGCATCCTTATTTGAAAGAGTTTTTGCTGCTCTCAGTATATCCCCAAGACCTAAGGCATATACTAAGGATGTATCCTTCACCAAAGTAATAAGCTCATTACTCAAAGATGGTAATACTACTTTAAATACTTGAGGAATAATTATCCCAAGATAAGTAGTTTTCTTAGAAAGTTTCAGCACCTTGGCGACCTCAAATTGGCCAATATCTATGGAATTGACTCCTCCTCTAAATATTTCAGCAAAATACGTAGCATAGTTTAAAATAAATGCAATTGAAACTGCCATTTCTCGATTAAGAACAACTCCTATAATCGGAAGTCCAAAGAATACAAATATTATCTGTAATAATAAAGGCGTTCCCCGCATAACTAATATATAGCATTGTATCATAAATTGAATTATTTTTATTTTAGATAATCTAAGCAGACATACTATAACTCCAAGAGGTATAGAGAACAATGCAGTGATCATGAATACCCATAGAGTTGTTTTAAATCCGCTTAGAATAAAAGGTGTAATGCTTAAAATGTAATCCATATCTTCACCTACTACTTAATTATATTTTCTCCAAACCATTTTTCAGAAATAGCCTTTGCAGTATCATCTTCTTTCATTTCATCTAACGCTTTGTTAAGTCTTTCTAATAACACCTTATCTCCAAGTCTTAAACCTACGCCATACTCCTCATCACCAAAATCATCATCAAGTACCTTATATTTTTCTTCTCCTCTTTCAGCTATATAATATCTAGCTAACACTTGGTCAGCTACTACTGCTTCGACTCTTCCTGCTTCTAGATCCATAAAAGCTTCATTATAAGTATCAAATAATATAGCCTCTGCATTTTTAAAGTCTTCAATTGCACCTGATTTTTCCAAGGCTTCCAAAGAGCTAGATGAATTTTGAGTAGCTACTATCCTATTTTTTAAATCTTCTTTTGTATTAATATCAGAACTATTTAGTGCTACAATTACTTGTCTATTATCTAAATAAGGTTTAGTAAAATTAACTTTCTTCAATCTTTCTTCACTAATAGAATAGCCATTCCATATTAGATCAATATTACCTGAATCAAGCTCCTGCTCTTTTAAATTCCAATCTATTGGCTGAAATTCTATTTTAAGACCCATTCTTGAAGCAGCTTCTTTAGCTAACTCAACATCAAATCCAGTTAAATTTCCAGCTTTATCTCTGAACCCCATAGGAACAAAAGTATCATCTAATCCAACAATTATACTTCCTCTTTCCTCTATCTTACTCCATGCATCAACCACCTTATCCTTAGCCCCACAACCTGAAAGAATTAAACTTAATGCTACAACTGAAATCACTAAAAATTTTAACTTTTTCATATTATCCCTCCATTTAAATTTATGAATATTCTTGTTGGACTTGATCGAGCCAGGTTGTCCCCTTGTATATAATTAAAATAGCTTTCGTCCTCAAAATCAATCAAGGACGAAAGCTATCGCTCACGTGGTTCCACCTAGTTTCATTGATATCTCGCGATATCAACCTCAGTAAGTATGCCAACACATACTAATCATTTTAACGGGTGATTAAACCGAAGACTCCTACTTAGATAACCTTTCAGGTCCTACTCAAGGATGTGTTCTGAATGTTTTTTATGTCCCTTTTCACCAACTGGGTACTCTCTAAAATAAAAGATTCATTCATACTATTTCCTCTCATCGCTTTATTGATTTATTATGTTATTATATTAAATTGTTTTTAAATAAATGTCAAGTATAATTTCAAATCTTCTTTAATTTTTTTATAAATATTTTCACAACTAATAGAGAAGTTCTTTTCCCTATTTTATTATTAATACTTATATGTAAAACATTTGGGTAATATATTCTTGAGGAGAGTGATAATAATGAGTGACAAATATATTAAACCAAGTAAGGAAGAAATCAAGTCAAAGTTAAATGATATGGAATATCGAGTAACCCAAGAAAGTGGAACAGAAAGACCCTTCACCCATGAATATAATGATAATAATGAGGAAGGTATATATGTGGATATAGTGTCTGGTGAGCCTTTATTTAGCTCAAAGGATAAATTTGATGCAGGATGTGGCTGGCCTAGCTTTACTAAACCTTTAGAAAGTGAACATATAATTGAAAATAGAGATTTGTCCCATGGTATGATTCGAACTGAAGTAAGAAGTAAATATGGTGATTCTCATCTTGGCCATGTATTTCCAGACGGTCCTAGAGATAAAGGCGGACTTAGGTATTGTATAAATGGTGCTTCCCTTAGATTTATTAAAAAACAAGATTTAGAAAAGGAAGGGTATGGGGAATATGTTGGTCTATTTAAGTAATTTATAAGTTATTATTTGAAATTTACTCTTTACAAATTCATCCTTATGTTTTATATTACGTATACCCCTATATAGTACATATGGTAATGGAAATAAAGAGAAAATTGCTATTTAAACATTATAAAAGACCAGAAATTTCTGGTCTTCTGTATTTATATCTTAAACAATTGTATTAAATTATTTAATCTTTCAGCAGTGGCTGCTTGGCCTCCTGATGCAGCGGCTATTTGTTCTAATGCTGTCACTGTTTCTTTCATTCCCATCATTACTTCATCAGAATTAGCAGAAGCATTATTCATACTACTTGCTACATTTTGTATTACTGATGATATCTCTTCAATTGATGCATTTAACTCTTCGGCCATTGCTGCTGTTTCTTGAGATAGGTTATTTACAAATACTGCGTCTTCTTCATAATTGATTCCTGTATCTATTAATAAATCATAGTCTTTTCTTACATTTTCACCTACAAAATCTAATATATCTTGAGCATTGATAGATAAGTGTGTAAATGCAGACCCCACATTTCCAACTACCTTTTGAATATCTGCTACATATGCATCAGATTGCTCTGCTAGTTTTCTTATCTCATCTGCAACTACTGCAAACCCTTTACCGGCTTCTCCTGCTCTTGCTGCTTCTATAGCTGCATTTAAAGCTAATAAATTTGTTTGAGAAGCGATTGATGCTATGGATTCTGCTATAATGGAAATTTCATTTACTACTTTTCCTTCCTCTATAGCATTTAATATTGCCTGCTCTTTTTCATTTAGTAAATTATCTGCAACCTTTTTTGATTCCTGTCCTTGGATTTTTATTTTCTCTGCTCTTTCCTTAATTTTTGCTGATTCTGCATTCCCATCGGATGAACTAGATGCAAGCTGGGTCACTCCAGAGTTTACTTCCTGTATTGTAGCTGTCAGCTCCTCTGTAGCTGCATTTATCTCTTGAATATCATCTACTATACTTAAAGTGTTATTTGATATTATTTCAAATGTTGAGTTAATTTCCTCAATTATGGCTGAAAGTTCTTCAGAAGAAGCTGATACATCTTGAGATTCTGATGATATTTTTATTATTGTAGATTTTATCTTTTCTTGAGCTTCTTTCAATGCTCTCATAAGCCTACCCATTTCATCATTAGATTTAGACTCTATCATTTCAAATCTTAGGTCCCCATTGCCTAGTGCTTCAGCAAATTCTAGACCCTTTTTTACGGCTCCAGATATGCCAAAGGATAAAAATAGCCCTAAAACAATTGCAACGGCAAAGCTACCTATAAATATTATATTCATTGTAAAGGAAACGAGTTTATATGCTATGTTATTATCATTGGCTTGTTCTCTTGCCATATCTTGATTAATTAAAATTAGCTGATCTATTCTTTCAAACATTTCATTTGTAAAATCTGATAGTGCCCTAACTGGTACAGTTATTGAAGTTGTACTTCCACCAACATTATCTAAAATTTTTTCACGTCTTGATTCATAATATTCTACATCAGCTTTTAATCCTTCCCATATTAATTTAACATCTTCAGGCATATCTCTACTTTCAAACCTATCCATTACTTCCTTATAAGATGCTGTTATATCTTTTACCTGCTGTACATATTCTTCTCTACGAGATACACTATCTTCCCCTGCCATATATTGAAGCATTATGGTTATTTTTTGCAACGTTGATTTAAGTATATGTAAATCATCAATATTTTGTAAATTATAACTATACATTAATTCTGCACTTTTATTAATTTTTTTCATATTGCTTGTACCTAACAGGCCTACGGCACCTACAAAAATAGATATAATTAAGAACCCTGCGATTAATTTAGTCTTTATGGACCTATCATCTATGATTCTCATGCCATTGCTTCCCAGTTTTTTTAAATATTTAGTCAGTGAATCTCTCTTATCTCTAATTTTCATAGATTTTATTACCCCCTGTCAAATTTAAAAATTATTTCTATACCCTAATAATTTCCATATTCTAATTGTATATTATATAAGTTGTCAATACAAGGAGAATTTGTCGGATTTTTCCTAACATTGCCAATTCATAGTCTCATATCTTAGACTATTATTTCTCTTTTTTCTATGTTTTCTTTCTATTTTATGATATAATGTTATGATATAAATTTTAAGCAAGGGATGGAAAAAAATTGATTAGTGTAAATAACATAAGTTTAAGATATGGATCACAAAAATTATTTGATGATGTTAATTTAGTATTTACACCTGGTAACTGCTATGGTGTAATTGGGGCCAATGGTGCTGGAAAAAGTACATTTCTTAGGATATTATCTGGTGAAATTGAACCTAATACTGGAGATATTTCCATTGATAAAAATATTAGAATGTCTGTACTTAAACAGGACCACTTCCAATATGATGATTGTGGTGTAATTCAAACAGTAATCATGGGAAATAAAAGATTATATGAAATAATGGTTGAGAAAGATGCTATCTATGCTAAAGAGGACTTTTCTGATGAAGATGGTATAAAAGCTTCTGAACTTGAAGCTGAATTTGCTGAAATGGATGGATGGAGTGCTGAGTCTGAGGCCTCATCTTTATTACAAGGTCTAGGAATTGATACTTCTTTACATGAAAAAAAGGTAGCAGATTTAACTGGTAATGAAAAAGTTAAGGTATTACTTGCCCAGGCCTTATTTGGTAAGCCAGGAATACTAATTCTTGATGAGCCTACTAACCACCTTGATGTAAAGTCTGTAAGATGGCTTCAAACATTTTTAGGTGATTTTGAGGGTACTGTCATAGTAGTATCTCATGATAGACACTTCCTAAATGAAGTATGTACACATATGGTGGATATTGACTTTGGTAAAATAAAAATGTTTGTAGGAAATTACGATTTCTGGTATGAGTCAAGCCAGTTAGCCCTTCAAATGATGAAGGATCAAAATAAGAAAAAAGAAGATAAGATTAAAGAATTACAATCCTTTATTGCTCGATTTAGTGCCAATGCTTCCAAATCTAAACAGGCAACTTCACGTAAGAAGTTACTAGAAAAAATTACCTTAGATGATATAGTACCTTCTACTAGAAGATACCCCTTCGTTGGATTTACTATGGAAAGAGAAGTTGGTAACGAAATATTAACTGTAGAAGATATATCAAAAACTATAGATGGAGTAAAAGTATTAGATAATATTAGCTTTAGAGTAAACAAAGGAGACAAGGCTGCATTTATTGGAGATGAAATAGGTATTACTACATTATTTAAAATTATAATGGGAGAGATGGAGCCCGATAGCGGAAGCTATAAATGGGGAGTTACTATTACAAAATCATATTTCCCTAAAGATAATTCAGAGTTCTTCAACGATGTAGATTTGAACCTTGTTGATTGGTTAAGACAATTCTCCGAGGAACAATCTGAAATATATTTAAGAGGCTTCTTAGGAAGAATGTTATTTTCAGGAGAAGAAGCATTAAAGCAAGCTAAAGTATTATCTGGAGGCGAAAAGGTAAGATGTATGTTGTCTAAGATGATGTTAAGTAATTCCAATGTGTTGATCCTTGATCAACCTACAAACCATTTAGACCTAGAATCTATTACTGCTGTGAATAATGGATTAAAAGATTTTAAGAGCAATGTATTGTTCGCTTCCCACGACCACGAATTCATCCAAACTATTGCCAATAGAATAATTGAGATAAAATCTGATGGATTCAATGATAGAGCAATGACATATGAAGAATATATAGAAAAATTCTATTAAAAGGCTAAGCCTTTTAATAGAATTTTTTATTTTATAAAAACACTTTTCTTAAATATTGACTTAATCTATCTATTATGATTATCATAATAGACACTCCAACAAGCAATAATCCCACCCTTTCCCAATTTCTCCATGTTATATTAATTGTTAGGGCAGTCCCTACACCTCCTGCTCCAATTACACCTAAAATAGTAGAATTTCTAATATTAGATTCTAGCCTATATAATAACAATCCTATAAAACTTGGAAATGTATGAGGCAAAAGTCCATGTATATAGCTTTGAAATCTCGTTGCTCCTGTTACAATTATACTGTCTTGAATATTCCTTTGAGTATTTTCCAATACCTCACTATACATTTTTGTAAGTACACCTGTTGTATAAATACTAAGAGCTATGGCTCCAGCCAAAGGTCCTGGACCTACTCCACGAAAAAATATTATGGCAGTTATTAGTGGAGGAAATGTTCTCAAAATATTTATACCTCCTTTAAAAATTAAGGATATTGCCCTTTTAGGAGATGTATTATATGCAGTTAAATATGAAAATATTAGAGAAAATACCCCTCCTACTATAGTAGCAAATATGGCTATAAAAAAACTTTCCTTTATTCCATCCATAAGCTTAGGAAAATAAGATATATCTATTTTTATCATTCTCCTTATAATATCTGTGCCTTGCCCTATTCCAAGAACTAATCTATCATGGTCTATATCTAAGAATTTAAATACAATATATAATAACACTATAAATACCATAGGCATATAGATTATTTTACATATTTGGAATCTTTTATGCTCTTTTATATCCGTAAATTTAATATTTTTTTTATTTAAATATTTTCTAATAGATAGGCTCAGTAAATCAATTACTAAAATAGTCAAAAACAAAATCAATATTATAGTAGCCACATTATCATATCTCAAATGGTTTAAATCCTTCCACATAATCTGACCTATTCCACCAGCACCAACTAATCCTAATATCGCTGCTGCCCTAATATTAGTTTCTAATACAATAAAAAATACAGAAACAGATAGCTCAAATACATAGGGAAGAACACAATATCTCAATACCTGTATGGAACTTGCTCCTATGGCTCTAATAGAGTTCAGTTGATTTTCTTTAATGGATTCAATATACTCTCTAAATAATTTTAAAGACATTAAAAAACCAATAATTCCAAGAGCTATAATACCTGAAAATTTCCCTATACTAAATATACTTACTAACAAAGCTGCCCATATTAAACTTGGAATAGTTCTAAGAAAAGAAAAAAATCCATTTAATATACCTGCCAATAAATTATTAGAAGTAATATTGTTTGCCGTAAATAGAGAAAATGGTAATGCCAATACTAGTCCCATTAAAGATGCAATTATTGCCATTTGAATTGTCTCAACTAATTTTTGAATTACCTCTTTACTATATAGCAAATTAGGCTTTAAAATCCTTTCAATAAGGTCCATCATACTAGGTAAACCTTTGTACAATCTAATAAAGCTAAAATCCACTTTATATCCTAAATAAATTAAAACAATAAACATTCCCAGCAAATATGAATATCTATATATTCTTTTACTATTCATATATTTCTTTAAGGAATTCATCTTTTAATTCACCTGCTTTTCCATCAAATAAAAGCTTCCCTCTTTTTAAAGCTACTATCCTCTTACAGTATTTTTTTGCTAGATTTACATCATGAAGATTGATTAATATGGTAATATTTTTCTTCTCATTGATGGTTTTAAAATAATTCATTATATTTTGAGAAGTAGAGACATCAAGACTAGCCACAGGTTCATCAGCTAATATTATTTTGGGACTCTGACATAGAGTCTTGGCTATGGCAACTCTTTGTTTTTGACCTCCACTTAATTGATCTGATCTTTCAAAGATCTTTTCACTTAGTCCTACTTGGATCAATGCTTTTTCTGCCCTTTTATAATCCTTATCAGTAAATATTCCAAACATTGAGTGAAGGGAAGACTTGTATCCAAGCCTTCCTACTAATACATTGTCTAAAACTGATGATCTGTCTATCAAATTATGATCCTGAAAGACAAAACCTATCTCTCTTCTTACGGCTCTAAGCTGAGGATTTTTAAGACTCATTATATCTACATCATCTATATAGATTTTTCCCCTTACAGGTTTAACCAATAAATTTATGGATTTCAATATGCTAGACTTCCCACTTCCAGATGAACCTATTATCCCTACAAATTCCCCTTGCCCTACTTCTAAACTTATATCATCTACAGCTAGTATCTTTCTATCATATGAAACTGTAATATGCTCTAGTCTCAGCATCTCACATCATCCCCTAATTTCCCTCTTTTAAATCAACATTCATAAACTCTGCTGTATCTCTTATAATATCATAATCAGCATCTGTTGCTTCTTCAAATCCATACATATTAAATAGCTCTTTTAAAAGCTCTAATCCTTCCTCCGATTTAGCAAGGTTCAGTAAAGCATTTTTTATTTTTTCCCTAAGTTCATCATCCATGTCTCCTCTTACAGTTACAGATATATTGGGAATATAATCTGTATATCCTAGTATTTTAGTCTTTTCCATAGCATTAGGAAAATCCTCTTTATATCTATCTCTTGCATCAACAAAAGTAGTGGCTACATCAATATCACCATTTAATAGTAATTGTAAAGCCTTGTCATGTCCTCCACCATATACGTATTCTATATCCTTCTCTATATCAAGCCCTTTCTTAATTAGATGTGCTCCAGGAAATAGATAGCCTGATGTGGAAGATGGGTCTACAAATGCTACCTTCTTACCCTTTACATCTGAAAAGCTTTCAATTTCACTATCCTTTCTTACTAAGAATTGGGAACGATATTTTGCTTCCCCAGATTTATTTAATGCTGTAAGTATAACACCTGCATTACTTTCCTGATTAGCTAAGACATAGGCAAATGGAGGAATAAATCCAAAATCGACTTGACCTGACCCCAGTCCTTCTACTACACCTACATAATTAGTGGCTGTAAAGCCCTCTACCTTAACTCCAAGATCCTTAGATAAAATCTCTGTTAAAGGCTCTACAGACTCTATTAACTTATCTCCATCCTTCATAGGAACAAAACCCATTCTAATAACCTCTTCTTTTTTCTGAGTACAACCAATAATTGGAATAACTAAGGTTATAATTAATAAAAAAGCAATCATTCTTTTCATTATATTTCCCCCTTAAATCTAAATTATTGATTACAGAATACTACACTTTTATATTAATTGCAATACACTTTTAAGATATTTTAATTACACTACCATTCGTATCGATACGCTTTGTTTTTTCATTAAAAAAGATAGCCATCAGCTATCTTCTTTGTTAGGTAGTACCTTACTGCATTAATTTTAATAAAACCTCAAGTTTTAATCTATTCATAGGGTCTTCTATGTCAAAATTTATTAAATCATTTATTTCTTCTATTCTTTTCCTAACTGTGTTTATGTGTAGGAAAAGTTGCTTTGCTGTAAGACTATAATTCATTTTACATTCTAGATATACTTTTAGAGTTTCTATAAGCTCTTTATGATCAGGATTTTCAATTAGAATTTTAATATCCTTTGACATTATTTCTAACTCATCTTCCTTTATGTCCATCCAAGCAAAAACTCCTAAATCAGAATAATTTAGATAATCTTCATCTGGATATAATATCTGACCAATCTTTATGGTTTGTTCACATCTCATATAATTTCTTTTTATTTCATATATTGTGCTCTCATTGTCTGAAATACCAAAAACTATATTTATATTTTCAATCTTTGACTCTATTCTTTTTTTAAAAATATTAGCTGATTTTTTCATTAGCTCCAAATTCTCTTTTTCTGGAATCCTATTATCTGCTGGAAGCAAGAAAACACAACTATTATCATCTATCATAGCCATTCTCGCTTCCATATGTGATATGCTGCTATTTATAGCTTCCTTGAGTTCATCTTTATAACTGACTAGATGAGCCTCTTCTTTTTCTTGTTTCATCAAAATCAAATAATAATTTAAATTTATATCTAGACCTAGGTCAATAGCTCTCTTAACTATAGTTTCATCATCTGATAAGCTACCAGATACAATTTCTGTAATAAACTTTTCAAAACCTATGTCTCCAATACTTTGTGCTACTAATATCTGCTCATATAGAGACTGAAGAAGTAAAAATCCTATTCGTAATGCAAATTGATCAAAGTAATCTATAAGTCCTGTAGCCTCAACCACTACAAAATAAGCTTTTATCTTGTCTCCCACTGTGATAGGTACAGTAATCCAGCTATAGGGCTTATCATATTTATCGTCATAAAATCTATATCGTATCATTCTAAGATTGTCACATAATATTTCTTTCGTGACTTCTATTGTTGGATTCCAAAAATCTCCTATCTGAATATCTTCCATCAATTCCAAAAATGTAGGGGAGCTATAATAAGGCTTTTCACTTGATAAATCATAGAGCATTGCAGGAAAATTCATTTCCCTTTCCATTTGTGATAATATCTTATTTATCTTTCTTGATTGATAAGTCAAATTAGAAAAACTCTTGGGATTAATATTCCCTATCCTAAATTGTCTAATATTTTTATTCATTACAAGTACATTAAGTTGGTTCATAATCTCCATCCACGAAGGAGCCATTGGAATATTTATTAGAGGTATGTTATGCTCATTAAATATAGATATTATATGATCTGGGACAGTCTTTAAATATCTATCTAATTTAATTCCCATACCGGATATTTCTCTAAATGTATTGGTCTTAATGTATTCTCCGAATAGTCTTGGATGTTGTTGAAATACATAACCTGATGATATAACAAACTCCCTGCCCTTGGTCCATTTATATCCATCTGGTGCATCAAGGATTGCAATTCCTTGTATTTGTTTATCTATCCCTCCCTGTCCTGCTATGACTTTAAAGTCTTTGAAAAATTCTGCTTTAAGCATTTCTCTAATAGTTAAACCCATAGTACCACCTGTTTCTATTTAATGTTAGTATTATACCACAAATCATTATATATATAAGAAAGAGATTCTTTACACCTATATAATAATGTTATTTAGAACAATGTAAAGAATCTCTTTTTTATTTAATTATATAAAAGTTTATTATCGAAGTGGACTTACATATTTATTATTTTCTGTTTTTTTATTAAACTCAGCCTTTGCTTCCTCCACTAATTTAGGGTCGTTTAATAAATCATACATCATACCTGAGAATATTTCTGCTGCATATAACATTCCTTTTATTCCAATAGATGATCCTGATGATGAAGTAGCCTGCCATGAATGAGCTGGAACTCCCAATGGCCAAGTAGCAGTTAAGAATAAATTCATTGGCATTATCCATGAAACATCACCACTATCAGAAGAACCTGTAATTTGTACAGAATCTGATTTTTCTTTTTCCACTACTCCTTCATATAGGTATGTCTTTTCGCTACCTGATCTCACAAATTTTTTAACTTCTGCTTCTACTAATTTTGGCTCTAAGCTTTCTTGTATTGTTTTTGCAAATTGTAATTCTTCTTCTGTATATTCTGGTGAACCAATTTCAACCATGTTCTTGTGAGTCAAATCGAATAACACCTTATTTCCCAACATTTCATAACATCCACCTAGTACTTCATATTCAACTGTAGTTTCTGTCATCATTGCTGCACCTTGTGCAATCTTGACTAATCTTTCAGTTATATCATCTACATCTTTTCTATGTGGTGCTCTAACAAAATACCAAGACTCTGCTTCTTTTGGAACAATATTCGGAGCTCCACCTGCATTTGTTATTGTATAATGAACTCTAGCTGAATCTATGATATGCTCTCTTAAATAGTTTGCACCTACATTCATTAACTCTACAGCATCTAATGCAGATCTACCTGATTCTGGTGATGCAGCTGCATGGGCTGATATTCCATGAAACTTAAACTTAATAGAATTATTTGATAAAAATGTACTTTCTATAGCAACATTAGCATTCATTGGATGCCAGCTTAATGCTAAGTCACATCCTTCAAAAGCTCCAGTCTTAATCATTTTTACTTTACCTATTAAAGTCTCTTCCTCTGGAGAACCATAAAATCTTATTGTTCCACTTTTTTTAGTTTCCTCCAAATATTTCTTAATTGCTAGTACGCCACCTAGGGCAGCACTTCCTAAAAGATTGTGTCCACAGCCATGTCCTGGTGCACCTTCTTGTACTGGATTAAACTTTGTATCTAAATTTTGAGATAACCCAGGTAGTGCATCGTATTCTCCCAATACTGCTATAACTGGAGAACCACTTCCATATTCACCAATTAGAGCGTGTTCCATTTCATCTACTTCTTTTATTTTAAAACCATAGTTCTTTAATATTTCTCTATATAAATTAGCAGCTTCTTTTTCATTTCCAGAAGTCTCTGGATTGTTCCATACCTTTAAGCTTAAATCTTTTACCTCTTCACTTATATCTTTTAAATATTTTAATACATCTGATTTATTCAATGTAAACCCTCCTTAGATACTTTTATATAAGTTTCTTTTTGTATAAAGCTGTACCTATACCAATAGTTCCAAATACTGCACCTAATGTAACTATATAACTTGGTTTACCAGGTAAGAAACTAAATACTCCTACATTTAATGCAAATGTTAGAGCTAGTGCTATTCCTAATGCTATTGGCGCTAATTTCAACTTTTTAAGAGCAAATTGTATAAATATAGCTCCAAATAATGCAGGTAATAAAAAGTTAAATGAGGCAACTACACTTTCTGGTAATGATTCTAAAACTGCAGTACCTGCGAATACTCCTAAAGCCAATATTACTATATTTACAATAACTGATGTAGCCATACCTAATGTAGCTATAATGGTTCCTTCTTTTGTTCCTGGCTCTACACCTGCAACATTTTGAGATACAGCTGCAGCTGGTATCCTAAGATTTGAAATATTTCCAGTTATAAATGCCATATATGTTCCTGGCACTCCAACTATTGGGAAATATGATATTGGTTCAACTACCCAGTTTATACCTACTGCTGATGCTATAGCTATAAATGCTGTTATAATTGCAGATACAGGTGGCATCAGTTTATATACTACTGCAAGTACTAATGCTGGTCCAAAGGATAACAATATTCCTAACCAACCAGTTATCCTTCCCCATTTAATTATATATGGTAAATAGATTCCATCATATTGATTACTTTTTTCCATTATTATAGACCTCCTATTATTTCAAATTATATTATTGCAGCTATTAACATTCCACCAAATAATGCAAAGGTTAATGCCCATTCCTTGAGCCATTTTATATCCTTCTTGTCTGCTATTGGAGATAGAATAAGCATTATAGCTCCACCAGCCAGTGCCGCAATTGTATTTTTATTCATTGCCAATAGGTGCCCTGACACTAATGAACCGAAGGATCCTAGCATAGCTGCTACAGATATAATACTTAACATTCCTTTATCACCTTTGGAAAATTTAGTCTGTACCTTTTCCATCTTGTCTGCTGTTAATGTAGCAAATACTATCCAACCCATGGAACCAAGTATCATAGTCCAAACTGCATTTGCAAAAGCTATATTTGTCATTGGGTCTATTCCCATCTTAACTCCTACTGCCTCTGTTCCAAAGCCTGCTGCCATCATTTCAAACATTACAGAGCCTATAAATGATAACCTCATCCATGCCATCGGACCACCTACTGTTACTAATAATGATAAAAGTCCTGTTAAAATTACTATTGAAGGTCCTAAAGATGTGATAAAACTGCTTTTCATAGCACTCTTCATCTGATTATCAGTAAGCCCTATTTCTTTTCCTGTACTATAAGATTTTTTAGCGAAAATAATTGCTTGAAACAATGCTAATATTATGGCAAGACCTGCTGCCAGCCACATTGGAAAGCTATTTGCTATTTTTAAATAATCCATAAGTATTCCTCCTTAGTTATTGTGTGACTATATGGTATCACCATAGCATATATGGATTCAACGCAAAAACTTTCATAATTTAATCAGATTTTTGAAAATATTTTCAAAAATAAAAAACAACCTATGAGAAGGAGGCCACTGAAAAACATTAGTTGTTTTTCTAGATTCTTAATCTAGATAATGAAATTAAAACGAACTAGGGATATATTTTTTATCACTAGTTCGTTTTTCTTTAATAAAAGCTTATGATATTAAATTTAACTTACTTTATTAATGCAATTATTCTTTTTAAATTTACTGCAAATATTGTGAGTGCTCCTTGCAATTCTATGCCAATTAGACCTGAAGATGATGCTATATCATATCCATGTCTATGCTTTAATTCGCTATTTTTAGCCTCTATTTTATACCGTTCTTTTACTCTCTCTTTAAAATACTCTGTTTCTTGAAAATTCATTTGCTTTTGATGAGTTACAGATTTTATAGATACAGAATATGATTTTGTTTTTGCACCTTCTTTATAGCATCCATCTTTATGCGAACAACATTTACACTTTTCTATGTCAAAATAATATGTATTGACTTGATTTCTTGCCCCCCCTTTTTTACCTTGGCGTGCTTTCCTTATTGCCATATGCCCTGCTTTACAGACATACATTCCAGCATCTTTATTATATTCAAACTTGTCCTCATTTTTTCTATTGCCGTGGACTACTGTAGGATTTAGCTTTGAAATTAATCTAAATTTTTCTTCCTTAGCATACTTTATATTATCTTTTTCTGAGTATGCGGTATCTCCTATTACTTCATTTACTTCAATACCATTTTTACGTGATTTTTCTACTAAATCTTTTAATTGTTTACCATCATGCTTTTCTCCAGATGTTATGGTGGCTGCAGTTATTATTCTTTCTCCTGTCAATGCTAAATGAGTTTTATATCCAAAAAAAGAAGTGTCTGCAGTTTTATGACCTACTTTTGCATCCTTGTCATTAGCATATTCTAACATTTCTAAATCATCTTCAATTAATTCTTTTAATAAATTCATTTTCTCTTTTACTTTAGGGTATTGAGATATTATTTCATTGTTTTCAACAACAGATATTAGTTTTTTACAATATTGTATTTCATCTTCTAGAATACCGCTATTTACTTTTGGAGGAAATTCTTTTTTTATTGAGTCATCTATTTCATAGACTGATTTTCTTAACTTCTTAGAGTATTCAAGAAGGATTTCTCTTTGCGATTTTTGGTTATATCTTGCTTTTGTATGAGTGGAGTCCACAATGATTGAATTGCTTTTTATTATACCTTCTTCTAATGCTATTTCTACAGTTTTTCCAATGAGTAAATCAAGTAAATTAATATCTTTTAATCTTTGTTTTCTAAACTTTGTTAAAGAACTTGGATTAATAACGTCTTCTTCTGGTGCCATATTAAGGAAATACTTAAATGACATATCATATCTTGAACGTTCTACGACATCTATATCTGATAAGTCATAAATTACTTTTAGAAGAAGGTATTTGAACATTCTTAAAGGATCAATTGCACCTCTTCCATTATCAGGAGAATATTTTGTGATTAATTCATCATAAACAAATGAAAAATCAATCATTTCATTTATCTTTCTAAGGATATTATCTTTTGGAATAATCAAATTGTATATTTCACTATATGTACTTAAAATCATTTCCATTTGTTTTTTTAGCATTAGAATCACCTTCATCAATTAGAATGTATTTATATATATATATATATTCTACAACAAAAAAGCATAACTCCTACAACTATTATTGTATTTGTTATGCCTTTAATTCTATTTTACTAGTACTTTTTCAGTGGCCTCATGAGAAGGGGGATACTCATAGGTTGTTTTCTTACAGTTTATTTTGCATCTGTAAATTCTATATCAATCTTTAATTCTGTATTATTCCTTATAACTGTTAATTTTGCTTTATCACCTTGTTTATATTTATATAATGATTTTTTCAAATTACTCATATTATCTATTTTTACATCGTCTATCTTAGTTAATATATCTCCATTTAGCAGACCTGCTTTGGAGGCTGGAGTATTCTCAGATACTTCTATTAGTATGACTCCAGCATCTGCTGTCAATTTAACTCCTAGTCTGGCTTGATAATCTTCAACAGAAACCCCTGATATTCCTAAAAACACAGTCTTGTAGGATCCATTTTTAACAACTTCTTCTACTATTGCCTTAGCCTCATTTATAGGAATAGAGAAACCTAATCCTTCTGCTGATTTAATTTTTGCTGTATTTATACCTATTACTTCACCTTTACTGTTTAAAAGAGGTCCACCACTATTTCCTGGATTAATGGAAGCATCTGTTTGTATTAAATCCTCTATTACATTATTTGAACTTACTTGGATTGACCTATGAAGTCCAGATATTATACCTGATGTAACTGATCTTTGAAACTCTAGTCCTAATGGATTTCCAATAGCTACAGTTATTTCACCAACTTCTAGATCATCTGAATCTCCTAAATCAGCCACTGGAAGTCCTGTAGCTTCTACCTTGACTATGGCAAGATCTAGTGCTGTATCATTCCAAAGCACTGTACCTGGTTTCTTATCACCATTTTCAAACAATACATTTACTTCCTTAGCATTACCATCGGCAACTACATGAGAGTTCGTAAGTATATATCCATTACTATCTATTATAACTCCTGAACCTACACCTTCTACTTCCTGTTGTGAAAATAAGTATTGCTGTAATTCTACAGATGTTATACCTACTACTGAACTCATCGCTTTTTTAGCCACAGCAGATACTGTATTTATACTATCGTTAGTTGTAATATTTACTGGTGCTGCTACATATTGAGAAGTTTTTGGATTTGGTAATACCTTCCCATATAAACTAGGTGCTATATACGTAGATCCTAAACCTCCGATAAGAGATGCAACTAAAGCCAAAGATACATAGGATAGTAAACTTCCTCTAAATGTTCTTTTCTTTTTTTGCTTTTTCCTCGAGTCTTCTTCTGAACTTCTGTAGATATAAATATCTTCTGGTATCTTATATTCTTCTGCTGTTTCTTCTATAACTTCTTCTCTGCTTTCGAATTCTTCACTTGCCTTATTCTCATTCATATCATAATCTCTATTTTCATCCATAATATTTCCTCCAATCCTTTTTAATCATCAATTGATTAAATCCTTATTTATTATATTAACCTAATACTATGAAAACAATATGGGGTAATTGTGTTTTTGTTGTGGGATTTATTTTTTATTTTTAATATATTTGTTATAATATCCTTAAATAGGTGTAAATTATAATGGGGTGATAATATGTCCTATAAAATATATTTAGTAGAAGATGATGAAAATTTAAACTTAGTACTGTCTTCATATTTAAAAAAAGAAGGCTGGGATGTATCTTCCTTTTTGAATGGAGAAGATGCAGAAAAAATGATAAATACTCCACCTGATTTATGGATTTTAGATATTATGCTGCCAGATATAGATGGCTATCAATTAATTAAAGAAATAAAAAGTATTACTCCAAATATTCCAGTTATTTTTATTTCTGCTAGAGATCAGGATATTGACAGGGTCGTAGGCTTAGAACTAGGTAGCGATGATTATTTACCTAAGCCTTTTCTTCCTCGTGAATTGGTTATTAGAGTAAAAAATATACTGGATAGACTTAATACAAACAATTCTAGTGTATCCAATCTACAACCTTATAATATTAATGAAAGTAGTAGAATAGTAAAATATAAAGAAGAAGCTATTGATCTTACCTCTAAGGAATATGAACTAGTGGTGTATTTCGCCAAAAATCCTGGAATAGCTTTATCTAGAGAACAAATCTTAAATACCATATGGGGAGACGATTATTTCGGTTCCGATAGGGTAGTAGATGACTTGGTAAGACGTGTTAGAAAAAAACTTCCAGAATTGGATATAGAAACGGTCTATGGCTATGGATACAGGGTGAATAAAAGATGAAAAACTACCCTCTATCATTTCAAATTTGGCTTATTATAGCTATTATTACTTTATCGATTTCCTTACTACTGTCCTTCATACTCCCCTCTACCTTAAGAGATTTCTTCACAAGGGAAATTTATGCAACTATTACCTCTGCCCAAGACTTAGTATTTAACCAATTTGATAGCGATATATATAGGGATTATATTGGTTCAGACTTCTTTGGACGAGATGAACAATTTCTAGAAAATATTAGAACTGTAAGGCATTTTATATTTTATGCTGATAGTAAAGGCCCTTTAAGTCTTTCTATGCCTGCAAAATTTCTAGAAAAAGTGCAGAATGAAGCCTTAAATCAAAGAAATATTAGCCAAGAATATGCTGGACATATAGGAAGTGAAAAAGTATTTTATATAATTACAAAAGGCAAAGCATTAAATAGAGATGCCTTTCTCGTTTCTTATATGGGAGACTCCTATAGAGAGGATTTGGTTCAGACTCTATTTAGAAAACTTCTAGGGGTTATGGTTGTTGTTTTCTTATTTAGCTGGATTCCTGCCATATTATTATCTAGATACTTATCTAAGCCTCTAGTAGATTTAGAAAAAAGGGTAGAAAAGTTAGCCAGTAATGAATGGAATGAACCTATAGAGCTAAATAGAGAAGATGAGATCGGAAGGCTTGGAAAATCTGTAGAATATTTGAGAAATCAGCTTATACGACAGGATGAAGCAGAACAATCCTTCTTACAACACGTTTCTCATGAATTAAAAACTCCAGTAATGGTTATTCAGTCTTATACTGAAGCTATTAAAGATGGAATATATCCAAAAGGTACCTTAGAATGTTCTATAGAGGTAATCGAAGGCGAAGCTAAAAGACTAGAGAAGAAAGTTAGAAACCTATTATATTTAACTAAATTAGACTACTTGTCTAATCATGAAATAGATAAAGTAAGATTTCCTCTTGATTTATTAATTCAAGAAGTTGTAGATAGATTGTCGTGGAGTAGAACAGATATTGATTGGAACTTAGAACTTAACCCTATATTTATAGAGGGAGATAAGGAACAGTGGGGAATTGTAATAGAAAATCTTCTAGATAATCAAATAAGATATGCAGATAAAAGAATTTTAATTTCCTTAAAAGATGTAGACAGCAAAATCATCTTAAGAGTGTGGAATGACGGACCACCCATTGAGGAAAAACTTTTAAATACATTATTTAATAAGTTCAACAAGGGTTATAAAGGTGAGTTCGGATTGGGCCTTGCCATAGTAAATAAAATTCTTAATTCATATGGTTCTAATATATTTGCTGTAAATGAAGATAAAGGGGTATCATTTTATATAGAGATTCATAGTTAGGAGTGATGATGTGGATAAATTAAATGTAAAAGTAGAGCATATATTTCATAGTGGATTTGCTGTAGAAACAGAAAATTTTCTTTTAGTATTTGACTATTATCAAGGTGATATATCACTAAAAAATAAGAAAACCATAATATTCTCTAGCCATTCCCATAGTGATCATTTTAACCCTGAAATATTGAAATGGTCAAATATTAGAGATGATATTAATTATGTATTTAGTTCAGATATAGAAATTATGGATTCAAATAAGAGAATATATAAAATGGGCCCTTATGAAAGTTTAACTTTAGATAGTGTAAATATTAAAACCTTTGGTTCTACAGATATGGGAGTATCTTTTTTTGTTAGTGTTGATGGGATTAATATATTCCATGCTGGAGACTTAAATTGGTGGTATTGGAATGATGATACAGAAGAAGAAAAAATCAGTATGGAAAAGTCCTTTAAAGAGGAAATCAAAAAAATAGAAGAACTTAATATAGATATATCCTTCTTCCCAGTAGATCCAAGATTAGAAGGTGCCTTTAATTTTGGCGGAGAATATTTTATTAAGATGGTAAAGCCAAAATACCTTTTCCCAATGCATTTTGGGGATAAGTTTCATGCTTCTTCAGACTTTATCCACAAAACAAAGGATATAGATACTAAAATTGTGGAAATTACCCACAGAAATCAAATAATAAATCTTTAATATAAAAAGAGGTGAAGTCTAGACTTCACCTTTTTTTGCTGTAAATTTTTCCTTTAAAAACTTTATATCGTCTTTAATATATCTATGATCCACTTCTGATACATTGAATTTTACTGTCTTAAACACAAACTGAAAGAAATATCCTCCACCTATGGACATTATAGCAGTTCCTATTCCTACAGAGCCACCTAAAAAATATCCTATTATTACAACTATTATTTCTAAAGAGTTTTTTACAAATCTTACTGATTTGTTAGTCTTCTTAGTTAGGGCTACCATCAATCCATCCCTAGGTCCTGCACCAAAGCCCGCTCCAATATATATATAACAACCATAACCTAAAACAATCATCCCTAAAAGCATCATAATTAAACTTGGAAGAAATCCATCAAATATTGGGATTAGTTTATTTAGCATTAATATATCTATAAAAGTCCCAATAAATATCATATTAAAAATAGTTCCCCACCCAATATCTTGACCAAAATATATATTAACAAGGATTATAATAAGCCCTGCAATTATATTTGCTCTTCCTATTGGTAAATTAAATACATTTCCTAGCCCTTGGTGAAATACGTCCCAAGGTGCTACTCCTAAATTAGCATTAATAGTCATTACCATACCTGTGGCACATACAAAATATCCTATTAAAAGCCTTATGGAACCTAGGATTGTTTTTTTCATATTTCAATCTCTACAGGACAATGGTCTGAGCCTAGTATACTTGAATGAATAGTCGCTGACTTTATTCTATCTTTTAATACTTCTGATACTATAAAATAGTCGATTCTCCAACCAACATTCCTATCTCTGGCTTGTCTCATATAGGACCACCAAGTATAAGCATCTTCCTTATCTGGATAGAAATGTCTAAATGTATCAATAAATCCTGATTCTAAAAGAATAGTCATCTTTTCTCTTTCTTCATCAGAGAAACCTGCATTCTTCCTATTGGTACTAGGATTTTTAAGGTCTATTTCTTTATGGGCAACATTTAAATCTCCACATAATACTACAGGCTTCTTGGTTTCTAGCATCTTTAAATAGTTTTTAAAATCATCCTCCCATTGCATCCTGTAGTCTAACCTTGCCAATTCTCTCTGGGAGTTTGGAGTATAAACATTCACTAAATAAAAATCATCATATTCTAATGTAATAACTCTACCTTCCTTATCATGTTCTTCTATATCTAATCCATAAGTAACAGATATGGGCTTAATCTTTGTAAATACTGCAGTGCCCGAATACCCTTTTTTCTCTGCATAGTTCCAATACTGATAATATCCTTCTAGATCTAAATCTATTTGCCCTTCTTGTAATTTTGTCTCTTGAACGCAAAATATATCTGCATCTATTTCCTTAAAAAAATCTAAAAAACCCTTACCTACACAAGCACGAATCCCATTTACATTCCAAGAAATTAATTTCATTTAGTTTTCCCCCTTATGAACATTACTTCTTTTTACTATTCTTTTTATTCTTAAAGGCATATCTAGGACCACTACCTTTAGTCCTTTCAAATTTATATTCTTTAGATATAGTTTTCTTCTTTTCAGGTTTATTATCTGGTTTCTTTACATCTTTTCTTCCATTCTTCTCTACTTTTCTAGTCTTTAAGTCTGCCTTAACCTTCCTTTGAATCAATGCCAAATCGTCTCTATCTCTCTCTGTTACAAAGGTAATTGCAGTACCTAAGTTTCCAATTCTTCCAGTTCTACCAATTCTATGAATATAACTATCTACATTTCTAGGTATATCATAGTTAATAACATGGGTCACTCCCTCTACATCTAAACCTCTAGCCACAATGTCTGTTGCCACAAGGATTTGAATCTTTGCAGTCCTAAAGGATTTAATTACTCTTTCCCTTTTAGCTTGGCTAAGATCTCCATGAAGCTCATCTGAATTATATCCTCTAGAAAGCAATTCACCATTTAAGGCAATTACTCCCTGTTTTGTACGACAGAATACAATAGCCAAATAGGGATTATATTCATCAATTAATTGACAAAGTATATCTAACTTCTTTCTTTCAGTAGTTTCTATAATTACTTGTTCTATCTCATCTAATGTAATATTTTTTCCTTGTATTTCAACTTGCAAAGGATTTCTCATAAATCTTTTGCCTAAAGATCTTATTTCATTAGGTATTGTAGCAGAAAATAACATGGTTTGACGAGCCTTCGGCGTATTCACTATGATACTTTCTACATCTTTTAAAAATCCCATATTAAGCATTTCATCTGCTTCATCTAATACTAAAAAATTAACTCTACCAAAATCTATGGTTTCTCTTCTTATATGATCCAATAGTCTACCTGGAGTAGCTATTACTAAATGAATACCCTTTTTTAGCTTTCTTACTTGCTGCTCCACATCCTGACCACCGTAGGCTGCTAAAATATTTATTTCCTTCTCACCCATAAGTTTTTTAGCCTCATTCGTAACTTGAATAGCCAGCTCTCTAGTTGGAGTTATGATTAATCCTTGTATATATGACTTATTTGTATCTATTTTCTGTATAATTGGCAATAAAAATGCTAAAGTTTTACCTGTTCCTGTTTGAGCCTGAGCTACTACATCACGTCCATTTAATAGTTCCCTTATGGTTTTCTCTTGAATAAGTGTAGGTTCTGTTATTCCATTTTTATTTAATATAGCTTCCAGTTCTTCGCTTATTCCAAGATCTCTGAAACTTCCTGACATTTAGAGCACCTTCTTTCTTATATCTTATTATCATTAGTTGTTTTATAAATCTAATATTCCTCTAAAAATAAATGTTTTTCTCCTTCTTTCTGCCATCCCAATATTCCATCCATGTTTACATTTTCTGCAGCCCTGAATATATTCATATCTACATTTGCAAAATCTTTTCTTAATTCTTCTAATAAATCCTTTATTTCATATCTCTTATTTCCTATTTTTTTAGCAGCCACCATACAGGCACAGTTTAAAGGCCATATTCCTGCATTTTGAATAAATCTTTGAATATATAACTCTTCTATTAAGTACAGTGGTCTTATTAACTCCATATTTTCGAAGTTCTGAGCCTTTAACTTTGGCATCATAGTCTTAAAATTACCTGCACATAATAAATTCAGCATAGTAGTCTCTATTACATCATTGAAGTGGTGACCAAGAGCTAGTTTATTACATCCTAATTCTCTTGCCTTACCATATAAAGAACCCCTTCTCATCCTGGCACACATATAGCAAGGATAATCATTGGCTATCTTATCTGCCACTTGAAATATATCTGCATCATATATATTAACAGGTATATCTAAATATTTACAGTTATCCTCTAAAAGACTACGTATATCCTTATGATACCCAGGATCCATGGCTATAAATTCTAATTCAAAATTTTGATTGCCGTTTTTATATAATTCCTGAAAAAGCTTTGCCATAAGAAGACTATCTTTTCCGCCTGATATTGCTACTGCTATTTTATCACCATCTTGTATTAAATCATACTCCTTTATTGCCTTAATAAACTTAGACCATATATGTTTTCTATAAGTCTTTATAATGCTTCTTTCTATATCCTTTAATGGTTTTCTGTCATTAAAAGGAACTAATATTTCACATCCTGTTCCCTTTATTCCATTATCTTTTTCATCCATATTTATCACTCCGCTTAATTTAATATTCCTTCTTTCTCTTCAAAATATACTGTTCCCCATACTCCTACTAAAATCACAACTGCTCCGATAAAATCATAAAAGAAAAAATCTTCCTTTAATATTAGAACTCCAGCAGCAATTGATACTATTGTACAAAGATTAGCAAATACTGCTGATTGTGATACTGGTATCTTAGATATTGTATAATTAACCATAAAGAAAGCAACTATCGACGATAATATTCCTAAGTATAGTAGAGGAATTATTGCTTGACTATGGGCTAATGGTGCAAAATAATTTCTCATGTTTCCTTTTATTAGATTAGTAATAATAAGTATCGTATTAAATGAAATAGCTCCTATCCACATCATTACATATGTAATCTCAACAGGTGTAAAATCTATTGAAGATTTTTTTGATCCGATATTATAGAAAGCAGATGCTATTATAGCAAAAAATAAAAATATAATCCCTAATAAATTACCTGATAAACTCAAACTGTCTTTCATCATATTAATAAAGATTACTCCTCCAACAGACAAAGCTATAAATCCCAACTGAATAGGTCTAAGCCTTTCATGTAAAAATATCATACTAAATATAGCTACAAATACAGGTATTAGAGATATCATAAGACCTGCCTCTGAGGAGGATGTCATATTAATTCCCATAGATTCGAATAAAAAATATAATACAGGTTCACAGATCGATGTAAGTAAGACCATTTTTATATTTTTTCCCTTTAAATTTACTTTAATAATTCCAAGGGCTTTAAGTAAAGTCATAACTAAGGCTGCAAGTAAAAATCTAAAGGAAATAAGTTCTATTGGCGTCATAACCTCAAGCCCTATTTTAGAAAACATAAAAGAAAATCCAAATATAGTTGAATATATAATTGCCGAAACTATGGGCAAATATTTGTTATCTCTCAAATAAAGTTCCCCCTTCAATAATCTATATAATCCCTTATCTAGAATAATATAACACACTTTGAACCCTATCTGCAACCAAAGCAAAGCCTAGGTTAAATTTAAACCTAGGCCTATTATTCTTCTCTATTTTAGTCCGTTATAAAGCTGGTTCAATAAAAGTCCATTAAAATCTCCGCTTACCTCCCAAATCATTGCCCCACCTAGTTCGTTTAACTTAATATAATCTGCCTTATAAGAAATAGATTCTTCATCTTCATAGGTTATAAAGCTTGTACCATCATAAATCCATGGCATTAAAGAGCCATAATGAAAGTATCTATTGGTCCCTTGCTTGTCTAAATACTTATAAACTATATCACCATAACCAATAGTTGAATTTCCATCATAAAGTTGATACAGTCCATTATTCCATGGATTTACATTATTATATTGTTTTCCATAAAATGAAATCCCCATAACTATTTTTTCCTTAGGAAAACCTCTATTTATCCAAATTTTCATTGACTCATCTACACTAAGTTTTATATTGTTTAAAGATTCATTATTAGTATATAATGGTGAGTTAAAATCAGTGTATTTATCCCAAGAACCATGAATATTGTAGCTCATAATATTTGCAAAATCTACGTATTTATGAATTTCTTCTAATTCAATATTGTCTGTAAACATACTCGATGCTCCACCTGCAAAAGTTAATATATATGATTTATTATCTATTTGACCTTGAGTATCAAAGGTTTCTCTTAATTCCTTTAGTAAAAGTGTAAAATTTTCCTTATCCTCTTGTCTATAGATATTATCTGAAAGTCCACCACTTACTGGAAATTCCCAATCTATATCTATTCCGTCAAGCCCATACTCCCTCATAAAATCTATACAGCTATTTGCAAAGGTAGTCCTAGATTCATCTGTTAATGCTACATCAGAAAACTTATCCGACCATGACCATCCTCCCACTGATACTAGTACCTTGAGATTTGGATTAATTATTTTAAGTTCCCTTATTTTTTGTAAATTAACTAAATCTATATATGGATCACCTAATACTATTTTTAATTCTTCATTAATATTTGCAAAAGAATAATTAATATGAGTCAACTTAGTAGCATCAACTTTATCCAAAGTATATCCTGAATAAGCTGACCAAGATGTATAATATCCTACAATCTTCCTTTCAGGCTCCTTCACTCCATTGGCTAAAGCAGTAGGGGTTATACATAGCAAGCTTAATATTAATACAAAGATTAAAGATGAAAATAATACTTTTTTACTATTTGTAACATCTGTCATAAAACGGTCCAGCTCCTCTTTTAAAATTATATTCTATTTTCATCCTACAGAGTTTTCAAATCCTTTTCAACCTGTAATTCTTGGGAATTATGGATAAGTATATATGTCTACTAATTCTCCCAATGCAAAAAACCTTTTTCCTGTTTTAGAAGAATAATAACAGGTCATTAAGGATATAATTGGCTTCCCCTTTTTTTCTGCCTTAATATCATCTAACATATTAAGAGCTGTATCAGGTACTACTACTGTATCGTAGATCTTATACTCATAGATCATTTTTTTATCACTTATTTTTACTACAGTTCCCACCTCTATATCCATAAGACTTCCAAATAGAAGAGACTTATTCTTCATAAGATGACCTGCTAGAGGATAGTTTCTCTCACCCATTTCCTGTCCTTCAACCATAGTTGTAGCCCCTATTAATAAATTAGAATTAGTTGTCCCCTTTAATATAGGAATATCAATCCCTAAATCTGGTATGGCAATTTGACCTATTATATATTTATTATCAAAATCTTTAATCTCCCATAATAATGAGTTTGTTTCAATATCTATTATGCTATCGTAGTCATAATTCGTCTCTGTATTTTTATTTTCCTCTATTTCCTCTGGAGTGATTTCATTTAATATATTTCTTTTAGTATTAATATTATATTGGATAATTAAATTATTTATATATGGAATAGATAAGACTATAATACCTATTATAATTGCCATTGTAGAAATAAGTTTCTTCATTTTACCACCTCAAAATTAAAAATAAAAACTAAATCTGCATTCTTACTCAATCAATGCAGATAGTTAATAGCTACCCATATTAATCTATTTTAATTTTTTATTTATTTTCAAATATGTATTTTAAATAATAATTGTAACAAACTAATAAAAACATATTGGAAAGGAATAAAACAAATGCAAGATAAAATAATTATAATAGGTAATGGTATAGCTGCAATCTCTGCTATAAAAGCCATAAGAGAAGTAGATATGGAAAGTGAAATTCATTTATTTGGAGAAGAAGTATTTTATCCCTATAGTAGAATAAGGCTTTCAAAGGGCTTATTATCTACACTTCAAGAAGATAAAATATTGCTGCAAAAAAGAGAATGGTATGATGATAATAATGTAAATCTATACCTGGGTACTAAAGTCGTATCTATAGATATAGATAAAAAGGTAGTAAGATTATTTGATGATAGCTTAATTAGTTATACTAAAATATTAATTGCAACTGGTTCTAATAATATGGAACCCAATATCCCAGGAGTTGACAAAAATGGGGTATATAGCTTGAGAACTCTTCAAAACGCTTGGGATATTGCTGATAGTCTCAAAGATAGTAAAAATATCCTAATAATCGGTGGTGGAATACAAGGTTTAGAAATTGCTTGGATATTATCTCAAATAAATAAGGAGGTTACCATAGCCCATAATCATGTCAGATTAATGACAAAACAATTAGATAGTAAAGCATCTAAAATCCTAGAAAACAATATACGTGCTAATAATGTTCAGATACTATTTAACTGTGAAATAAGTGAAATACTAGGCAATGATAAAGCTGAAGGTTTTAAAACCAGTGATGGCAAAACATATAATTGTGATACTGTAATATACTCAATAGGTACTAGTCCCAATATAGAACTTTTAAAAGATACTCCTATAGAATTAAATAGGGGAATTGTAGTAGATGAAAAAATGGAAACAAGTGTAAATGGAATATTTGCTGCTGGAGATGCGGCAGAATATAATGATCATATATTTGGACTATGGAATGTTTCCATTGGTCAAGGAAAGGTGGCTGGATATAATATTACAGATAAGGATACTATATATGAACATATCACTCCGCTAACTACTTTAAATGCCTTTGATATATCTTTATTTTCTATGGGAATAGTAGATGAAAGTATGGCTACAGATATTGTTTTAGATGAAAAAATAGATAGTAATATATATAATAAAGTCTTGATTAATGATGGAAAAATCATAGGAGCCATAGTTGTCGGAAATATAAAATCTTCCCCTGTATTAAAATCTGCAATCGAGAAGAAAACTAGGCTTGAAAACATTAACTATAAAGATATATCCTTTGATAATTTAATTCAAGAGTTAAAAAGTAAATAAGGAGTGGTAATATAGACCCTAGGTTTATTAGGGTCTATTTATTTAAAACATAGTCATACAAATTGGGCTTTCACTAGAACAAAAGTCTGATATATTTAGTTTTATTTCAACATCATATGCTTCATCATTTGAAATAGTAGGATACCCTTTATTAAAGTAGATTATTATACTACATTCATTATCTTTTGTGAACTACTCACCACTTATAGAAGTGGGAGCTTCCGAAGAAGATTGATAGCTAAGCTATCCTTATTCTTTTAGGCGTATCCACTTCGCCTCTATTGTATAGGATTCTTAGATCCACAACTTTACTTTTCTTTAATATATTTAGTGCTGCATTTACATCTGCATTTAATGTAGTGCCTGTACTTGTTTTATATAGTCCTCTTTTTATTCTTTCTCCACTAAAGTCCCTTGAGGTTTTATCTCCTATTGTTGGTATTTCATCTTTATCAAAGAAACTTGCTTTAGATGTATAGCTTTCTTCTTGTTTTATATAGGTTATATTGTATAGTTTACATAGATACTCTAACTTATCTTTTATATTTCCTATAGGGATATTTACAAAGTTTTGATTATTGATTTTTCCTATATTTATTTTATTTTGTATATCTTCGTTATATCCTAAGACTATTGTACCTATATCATTATTGATACAGTAATTAATTATATATCTACAGGATTTATTTATATAGTCATTGACTTGATTATTTCTCTTTTTAGTAATTATTACTTGATATTTTGTTATCCCTTTTATTCTTTGTTTATCCTTTATACTCTGGTATTTAGCCATTTGTTTGTTATACCATTGGTTTATGGATTTAAGTTTATTTCCATCTACTATGAAAGATTTGCCTTTATTGGTTACACAGGTTGCCAGATTATTTATTCCTAAATCTATTGAAAGTGCATTTTGCTTATTTAATTCCCTTTGATATTCTTCTACCTTATAGGTATATTGAATTTCAAAGTACCTTCCAGATAGTTTAGGTACTATTCTAATCTCTTTTATTGCTTTATCTTTTAATATTGGTGGTATTGTTATTATGATAGGCTTGTGATTCCTTTTGTATGTATTGGAATAGGGAAGTATTAGTTTATTATTATTAAGTCTAACAAATCCAATTATTAGTGTGAAAAATTCTTCTTTTTTAAGATATTTAGGAATGTTTACTTTAGAATTATATTTACCTAGTTTCTTTAGTTTGAGAAGTTCAAAGAATGATTTAAATGTTCCATCTACTTCTTTTAGTATTTGTTGACTCATATTGCTATTTAGTATTTTGTAATTCTCATTATTTTTACATAGTAGATTATTCTTACCATAACTAAGATATTCACCTGTTTCAAAGAAATATTGTCTAATATTATATAGGGCTACATTATATAGATTTTTAGCAGTATGAGATAGTTCTCTTAAGATTAGATATTCTTCTTTGGTAAGGTTTTTAACTTGTTGCTTTACTGTTAAATACACTGTTTTCACCTCCATTCTATGAATATACTTTATCACAGAACAGAAGTTTGTTCAATGTGTTTATTGCCGATTATTGCAATTCATCACCCACTTATAGAAGTGGATGTATTCTTGCTGGCCTTTTTGATAAAACTATCATTTGTAGTAATCTTTAATTTACAATTCCTGTTATTTTGCTAAATAGTTAAATACATTTCATATTGTGATATATTATCTTTTTGGAAATTCATCTTTTTTAAAAAGCCTTCTATTTTAGCATTATTAGGAAAACTTATGTTTAACCTTTTTAAGTCTAAATCATTAACTGCATTTAGAATAAGATTTCTAGCAATTCCTTTTTGCCTATGTACTGGATTAACCCAAATAAAAAGTATTTTGCCATTTATACTTATGGTCATAGCACCTATTAACTTAGACTCCTTATAAACCCCATAATGAACTAATCCTTGAAGCTTTCTCATATAATCAAAATCATTTTGCCAATTAACATGAATATCTTTCAATGATTGTGACAAATCTAAAACAGTGTCGAAGGTTATCTTTTCTATCTCTATAGATTTATCTACCTCCTTCTGTATATTATCAATTTCTCTAAGGGAATAATACTTTATATCATAGACCTTTTCATATCCTAGTTTATTATAAAATTTAATAGCCCTATCATTTCCCACTATAACTTCTAAAAACATTTGTTTACATTGATTGTCTAATGCAACTCTCTTGTGTAATTTAAATAAATCTCTACTAATCTCTCTCCCCCTATAATTAGGATGAATACAAAGAGCCCCGCAGCGAATAGTTTTTGTTCCCTCATAATCTTTAATTCCACCTAGAATTAAACCTATTGGGCTTCCGTTATCTAAGGCTATAAATGAATGTTCTAATTGATTGCCCTCTGGCCCAAAAAAACGTTCCATAAAGCCTTCCTCAGAAATATCAATTTTTATTATATAATCTGAAAATCCTATTCTAAAGGCATTATATACTTTTTCAAACTCAACATTATTACAATAATCATATGTAATCATATTAATCTCCTTTTTCAATTTTCTTCAATATCATATCTATATAATTTTCAATTACTTCTTCAGTCATTCTAATACCCATTACGGAATTTGCAAATCCAATACCATCCATTGTAGATAAAATAATATAAACCATAGATTCTATGTCTATATTTTTTTTAAATTCCCCATTACGGATTCCCTCTTCTAATATTTCTGATAGAATAGTATAAAACATGTTGTATCTTTCTTTAGCCTTATGTTCCATATTAGGGTTTCTAGAAAGTACAGACCAAAATTCAAAGGTAAATCTAGACATCTGTTGAACCCTTTCATCAAAGAATCCTGTTAGGGTCCATTTAATATAACTGATTAACTTTTCTTTACTTGAATTTGTATTCTTTTCATCATTTATTATACTATGTCTTTGTCTTAATCTATCCTTTGCAATCTCTAAAAATATATCTTCCTTACTTTTAAAATAATAATATATTCCTCCCTTACTAATTCCTGATGCTTTAACAATATCATCTACAGATGTTTCAGAATAGCCTTTCTCTGCAAATAAGTCAAAAGCATAATTAATTATCTTTTCCTTTTTACTTTGTATTCCTTTACTCCCATTATTCGTCATATTACCTCCAATTACAAACCGACTAGTCGGTCTTTTTATTTTATTATATGTTAAATAATTAATGGCTACAATATAATATATAAATTTTATATAAAATAATATATTAATCTTCCATTAATCATCAATAATCTTATTATTGCACTTATGTGATATTTACTGTATAATTTCTTGTTGTATAGTGTTTTTTAAATTAAGATATATTTAGTATATTATTTTTATCATAGAAAGGAAATAAAGGATGAAACTTGGAATCGTAGGACTACCTAATGTAGGAAAAAGTACACTTTTTAATGCAATAACTCAAGCAGGTGCAGAATCTGCTAACTATCCATTTTGTACTATAGAGCCAAATGTAGGAGTAGTTGCAGTGCCAGATGAAAGACTAGACAAGCTGGCAGAAATTTATACATCAAAGAAAACAGTTCCAACGGCAATAGAATTCTACGACATAGCAGGTCTTGTAAAAGGAGCTAGTCAAGGAGAAGGTCTTGGAAATAAATTTTTATCTCATATTCGTGAAGTTGAAGCTATCGTTCATGTAGTTAGAGCTTTTGAAAATGTAGATGTTGTCCATGTAGAAGGAAATATCGATCCTCTTAGAGATATAGAGACTATAAATCTAGAGCTAATGTTTTCTGATATGGAACAGTTAGAAAGAAGACTTCAAAAATCACAGAAAATGGCTAAATCAGATAAGTCATTGGCTGCAGAAGTAGAAATAATTCAAAGGGTCTTGAAATCCTTAGAGGAAGGAAAATCCATAAGAACATTGGATTTATCTCCTGAGGAAAAGGAAATAGTAAAAACCTTTAATCTTTTAAGTTCAAAGCCTGTAATATATGCAGCAAATGTATCTGAAGAGGACTTAGTAAATAACGGTGACTCAAATCCTTATGTAGCCAAGATAAGAGAACATGCTAATTCTGAAAATGCAGAGGTAGTTGTAGTTAGTGCCCAAATCGAAGCAGAAATTTCACTTTTAGATAATGAAGAAAAAATGGAATTCTTAAATGATTTAGGAGTAGAAAAATCTGGTCTTGACAAACTTATACAAGCTTCCTATAGTTTACTAGGACTTATGAGTTTTTTAACAGCAGGACCTATGGAAGCTAGAGCTTGGACTATTAAAAAAGGAACTTTAGCCCCTCAAGCTGCTGGTAAAATCCACTCCGATATCGAAAGAGGATTTATTAGGGCAGAAGTAATAGCCTTTGATGATTTAATGACCCATGGTGGAAATATGACATCAGCTAAGGAAAAAGGACTTGTAAGAATTGAAGGAAAAGACTATGTAATGAAAGATGGAGATGTAGTATTATTTAGATTTAATGTGTAGATAACAAATAATTAAACATATCCTATAGTAACAGATTAATCCACTGTATAGAAAACATATAGTGGATTAATTATATATAAGCAAATTTGATTGATAACTTTATTGCTATAAATTTTACTTCTCTGTTATAATTAAAAATATAAGGAAAATTCTGCTTATTATTTAAAAAAGGAGGTAACCCTTATGAGATATATTAGACTTCCTTGTTAATTCGTTTTATTACAAAGACTACGAGCACCTCCCCTTAAGATTTATGATTTGAAGATTTATATACAATATTTGGAGGTGTTATTTTGAAAATTGTAAATATGAATGAAATTAAAGATGATTTAATTCTTCAGGCTGCACAAATTCTTACTGATAGTCTCCCTATTGGATGGCCAACCCTTGATGATGCAATTGATGAGATTAAAGAAAGATTAATTTCTGAAAATGTTTTACTTGCTGCTGTAGAGGATGACGAAATCATAGGATGGGGTGGAATACTCCCTCAATACAATTGTAATGTATTTGAACTTCATCCATTAGCGGTTAAACAAAATATGCGAAGGAAGGGTGTTGGAGCTGCAATTGTTAAGGCTTTAGAAGATGCAGCCCGCAGTCGTGGAGGAATAACAATGCAGCTAGGTGCAGATGATGAGGTCAATGATGGGGAAACTTCCTTTGCCAATGTTGATCTATATGACAATTTACCTAGGCGTATTGAAAATTTTAATCCCGGCACTCACCAAACTAGCTTCTATATGAAAATCGGCTATAAAATCATTGGAGTTATGCCTGATGCCAACGGCATAGGAAAACCAGATATCTATATGGGAAAACGCTTATAATATGAAATGACTAAGTAATATCAGTTTTAAACCCACCTTTGAAATATCAGAGGTGGGTTTTAGAAATTTATTTATACTTATCTATATTTATTTCATCTTAATTCCAGTTTGATTTTGTCCATTTTGATTTAATATTAGAGCAAAAAAGAATCTGTCTCAAAAACGATTAAATTAATCATTTTTAAGACAGATTCTCATATATTAGTAAACTTTATTTCAATGTATATTTAACTATTATAGATGGATCTAATACTCTAAAAGTGAAAGACTCTGTAGCAAAAAATCTTACTATTTCACTAGTGTGAGTTTGATACCCTATTGTAAAGTCTCTACCAATAGTAAGCTCTAGGTCATCATGATTATATGGTAGTAAATATGCACCATCCACTACATGGCTAAATACAATTTTCCCACCAATTAATCTTTCAATTCTTTCGTCTAATGGATATGCTGTTTCCTTAGATATAATTCTTTTATATGCTTCCTCATTTACAACTAAAGTAAAAGGTCCTTCCGCATAGGATTTTTTAAGTTCAATTAAACCCTTAGTTATTGCTTCCATTATGGCTGTCGGATCTTTCCCAAATGTTATTTGTTGCAATTCAACTGAATCATTTATTCCTTTAATTGAAGCACTTTCTAATCCATTATATATTGCATTTTCTTCAAATAATGCAATGCTTTTCATTGCTTTCTCCAGTGGTTCATAATTAATATCTTTAGCTCCTCGAGCAATATTATCTAATTCCCATCTATGCATTTCAAATTCTACCCTTGCTTCTGTTAAAGGTAAAACCTCATAATTACCATAGTAAACGCCCTCTGAATCTTGAATATTAGTTAATCTGCCTTCTGTAATTACGTTATAATCAAGTCCCTTTGGTCCATTTACCTTCACTACTTTTCTAGCAGATAAATAGGATTTTAGAACTTCTTTTGCTCTTTTATCTATTTCATTCCAAGATTCACTAGATATAGGTGCTAATTCTCTATACAACATATTCTCTCCCTCCTATTTTAAATCTCCAATATTTAGATTTGATTCATTCTCAAATCCTGATTTAATTTGCTCCTCCAAATGTGAAATAGGTCCTTCTGTAAATAAATAGGCTCTAAGCTCCTCATCCCATTTATCCATGTTCCTTCTTAACCATTCTAAAAGCATACAAGCATGTTCTATCTCTTCATCTCTATTATGTGCCATTATAGCCTTTAGCTCTGCATCCTTTGAAGCATCAACTCTTTGATTATACCAATCAACAGCCTCTACCTCTTCCTTTAAACTATTTATAGCTCTTGATATGTTTAAGGTTTTTTCATCTAGTTTCTCCACTGGCTCATGATATTCACTCATATTTAATACCTCCCGTTATTTTATTTTATTATTTTTAAATCACCCTATTAATGCGTTGCTAAACAATTCCAATATGTATGATTGTAATTTAGAATCTCCTAACAAATAGTTCGTACAAGCTGATTTCTAAAAAATCTAACTAGTTATTGCTTAATCCTTTTTCTGCATCAATCTTTCTCATGTTTTATAGCCTCTAGAGTATTCTGCACAAATTAATAATATAATATACTCTAGATATTAATAACTCTCTTTTGGTTGTTGTTGAAAATTATAACTCTAATAATAAAATAAATTTGTGGAAAAGTATATATACACTATAATTTATATTGGAGGAATGAAAATGACAGAAAGAGGTTATTTCGGAGAAATAAGTGCCGCAAATGATGCTGTTAAAGAACTTAAAAATGCAGGCTTTAGTGGTGCTTTTGTAGATATCAATGATCATTATATTGGAAATAGAAATATTAAAACCAATGTTCCAGGAACAAGCACAGCACCTAGTCTCTCTCAATTAGTTTTAAGCTCCGGTTCAACTAGCTTAAATGAAGGAAATTCTCCTTTAGCTGCAGCTAGCCCTATGGTCAGTGGAATGGGTTCTTTTGATGATATTGCGAGTATAAATTATGTTGTCAATGTAGATACAAACAGTGAAGATTCTCAGAAGGCTAGAGATATTCTCAAAAGTAATGGTGGATATTTAGGTAATCCAAATGTTAGTAGAGAAAAAGTTATATCTAATGCTGACGTTGATTTAGAAAAGGCTATATCTACACTCAATGACGACTTATATTAAAAATAAGTAATACAAAAAACATGGGTAGAATAATACCCATGTTTTACTTTAAATTCAGTTTTATTTACTTATAATTATTTTCTCTTGCTGTTGCTTCATCTTTAATCTCTTCTTTCATTCCTTTAAGAGATTCTTCTCTTCTTTTATTTTTTTCCATTAATGCTTCTTTAGTATTTTCGTCATCTGTTTTTGCAATCATTTCTTCTGCAAGATTATAATTTTTGATGGTATTATCAATATTAAATTGTATTTTCTCAACATTATCTCTTCTATCATCTGGTTTAGGTTTGTTATTCATAATTTGCATCTCCTTATCTTTATTAGTTTATTTTTTATCTAAAAGGAACTACAGCCTTGTTATTTATCTATAAGCTGTTTTTGTCCCATTTCAACTAACTTTCTAGTCATCATTCCACCTACTGGGCCAGCGGTAAATATATTTTCTACTGGATTTAGATTTGAAAGATTATTTGATAGCCCCATTTCATTGGCTATTTCCATCTTCATTTCCTCTAGAGCTTTTACAGCATTAGAATTTAATGGTGTCTTTTCCAAAATACTCACCTCTATATCAACTTTTTATTCTTTATTATTTTGTATTTTTTATGATTTTAAATACTAGGTAATTTAATGAAAGTCATAAAATCAATATTTTATAAACTTTATCATAGCTTATATACTGGAGTTTACTTTAGATTAATAAAACTAATTTCACAAATTTTATTAGAGATTACATGAAGAGATGTAGTTTTTATCAAATAAATTTAATCCATAAAATATTAAATATTTTATGGATTAATTATTCTTTGCATATATAAATGGAAATATCTTAAATGGTTTACAATATAAGGCAATACTAAAAAATATTCTTTGCAAAATGAGGATTTTTTAGTTAAATTATATTTATTTTGTATAAGGTTTTGTGTATAAGATTTTATGGGCATTAAATTTCCTAGCTTGAGTTTTCCATCCTCTATTAGCAATTAATGTATATAACCAACTAGGTATTATTTCTTTTGATACTAGATTTATTGCCTCTAAAGGGATACTTTCATTCTTAGCTATTGTATCTATAGTTATATCTAAAGATTTTGCTATATTTCTAGTCATGCCACCTGAATTTTTAATTGGCATGCCATTTATTGCAGGACCACATCCTATAGCAAGGCCACCAAGCCATTGAAATCCAGCATTATCTGCAAATATTTTACATATTTTAAGAGCTGTATTACTATGAAATGATTCTGGAAAACCATTATTTACAATAGAAATGAACCTTTGCTTTTTAAAACTTAACATTCCTTTTCTATTTTGTCCTATAAGCTCAAAGGCTTTAATCAAAGGAGATGGTAAACTGTCTACGTATAAAGGGGCAGAGACTATAACTATATCAGCATCATTTACCTTGGAAAATAAAACTTCTACATCATCCTTTAGAATAGAAATTATATGAAGTTTCTCAGAAGTGTATCCTTTTTTATGCAGCCCTTCAAGTACATAATTTCCTAGGGATTCAGAGGTACTGTTTTTCTTTTTAGGACTTCCTATTAGTAATAAAGCCTTTTTGTCATTTAACATATTCTATCCCCTTCCTATCACTCAATTTCTCTCTTATTTGATGTTTAATCTGTTCCTCTGATTTATTATATATCGTTCCTCCACTGAAAGAATTATACCAATTTAAAGAATTTCTCTTAATAAGATTATTAAATACTTCTTCCATTTCATTATCTTCCTCTGACATCAATCCTAATGCTACTACCTCTGGATATACTTTATATCTCTCCTTATGATGCACTTCTCCATTAATCTTTTTAAAAAATGGAAGCAATAAAGGAATTATTCTATCTAAAGCCTTTTTAAGTTCAGATGAATATCCTCCATAGACTACAGGGGTAAGATATACTACTAAATCCATATTAATTATAGTTTCTGTAAGCACTCGTCCATAATCATCTATTACACAAATTCCAGGAGTCTTTATCCAGCAGCCAAAACATCCCACACATTCTCCTATTTTCTTTTCATTAAGTACGATTGATTCCACTTCATAACCCTGTTCAATAAGTTCCTCTTCAATAAGCATATTTATTCTTTTCATACTTTGATCGTCTTCTAATGCGCCATTAAGTATTAGTGCTTTCACTTATACTTACCTCCCTTATCTATTATCTAAATCCTTTAAGAATTTTTCATACCAACTAGCCATAAATTTCAAATGATCTATACCAAAATAAAGTGTTGATATTTCAAAATACCCTGCCTTATGCCTAATCTCAGCTTCAAGACTTTCAAGTTCCTCTAACTTTTTATTAATATCTTCAATTAACTGCTCTATAAGTTTTGAAGCTTTTTCCTTTGGAAGTTTCTCATAAAAAAATATTTTAGCAAGAATATCTTCATAAGATCTCATAAAATCTACAGGTTCTTCTAGCCATTTAATAAATACATCATTTCCAGCTTCATTGATACAATATACCTTCTTGTATTTTCCATCCTCTATAACCTTAGTAGAGTTTATTAAACCATCTTTCTCTAGTTTATTTAATGCAGGATAAATACTTCCAAAACTTGCATTAGCAAAATTTGATGTACTTTGAATCATAATTTGCTTTATATCATACCCTGTGAGGTTTTTATATGTTAAAAAACCTAAAATTATGAATTTTATCATTAGCATCATCCTTCCTTAATGTCACTATATCGTTTCGATATATATCATATAGCTATATATGCTAAAAGTCAATATAATATATTAAATTTATAGGTTAAGCTCTTGATATTAAGTATTAAAGCAGACCTTTCCTATTCCTTATAAAAATAAAAATGCTAAACATATATTTAGCATTTTTATGGCAATAAGATAATCTCAAAAACATATTTATAACTTTACCTATATTACTCCATTCTACACCATTTCATCTCTACACCATCTTCATCATACTTCTTTCTTTTTCCGGTAATTCTTTCAATATCAATACGTATTACACAAGTAACCTTTAAAGACCCTTCAATAGCTGCTTCAAAATACGGCATATTCCAAGGACTATATTTTTCTGATAACAACCTTAGGCCTAAGATTTTTTCTTTCTCATCTTCAACAATATTAGCCCTACCAAAAACTACCGTTGATTCAAATTCAGTGGTAAATTTTTGACTGGCTATTTTTCTAAATGTTTTGGGGTCTTCCATAGCTTTTTCTAATTCTCCAGTAGGTCCTGGCGGTGGGACATTCACATCTCCAACAAAAGACATACATATTTTAGAATTTCTTTTTATATTTTCTATTTTACTGCCTTGATATGCAGAATGGATATATATTTTATTATCACATCTAGCAATAGAAACTGGAACACAATAAGGAATTCCTTCTTCATCAATAGTAGCTAAGGTTCCAAATTCAGCTTTATCTATGATGGAATAGGCAAAATTATCATCCATCTTTCGATCCTTCCTTCTCATTTCCTTCATAAAATCCCTTGTATGATATAGTCAACGACTAAAATCATACTCTCCTTTCTTTTTTATTAATATTATCCGCTATAATTGAATTAGACACTGTGGACTTTTTATAAAATTCTATAGCTTGACTATTCGAGGGAGTGTATTGCAACTGTCTTATTTAAATCATTTATAGTTGGATAAGTTTTAAACTTTTATCTCCCGCAAGGCTATGAGAATAAGACTAGGTGGACCAAAACAGTTGTCAATTTATCTTTAAGGATGTGGTTCTATGATTTATGTTGGCATTGATATTGCCAAACAAAAACACTTTGCCGCTGCTATGACCGCTGGTGGTGAAGTCTTAATTCAACCTTTTGGGTTTACTAATGATTCTGAAGGTTTCTCTTTGTTAGTGTCCAAGCTCAAGACCTTTAATCATGAAATTCTTCTAATTGGACTTGAATCAACTTCTCATTATGGAGAAAACCTTATTTGTTATCTTTACAATATGGGTTATCATATTGCTGTTATCAACCCTATCCAGACTGCTACTTTAAGAAAGTCAAATATTCGTAAAACTAAGACTGATAAGGTTGATACTATCTTAATCATTAAATCAATGATTTTAAACAACCATAGGATTTTTACTCAGGATGATATTGATTCAATTCGCCTAAAAAGCCTATGTCGTTTTAGAGAAAAAACTAAAAAATCTAAAAACTTTTCCTCTTCAATTAAATATTATAAATTAAAAAACCCTAGTAGAATCTTTACTAGGATTTCGTAAAAGTTGTATTTTAATTTACAAGTTTATCTACTAGATATTGAAGTTATCAATAGATACCTTAATGGTATTAACTACTTCATTTAAGTTTCCTGAATGAGAAGATATTTCTTCTATTGAAGCTAAATTTTCCTCATTGTTAGCAGAAACTTGCTCGGTAGCTGCTGCAGTTTCCTGTGAGATAGCAGAAACATTTTCTATAGCCTCCGTAACAATAAACTTCATATTAATCATTTCTTCACTATGCTCTTTTACTTCTACAACTTTTTCAAGTAAGGCATCGATAGAATAAGTAATATCATCAAAAACCTTTTCTGTTTCATGAACAGCTTCATCTTGTTCCTTTACTGTGTATATTACCTGTTCCATTGCATTTACAGCAATATTAGACTCTTGTTGTATATTCGATATCAAACCCTCAATTTCATTCACAGCTTTAGAAGACTGCTCTGCCAATTTTCTTACTTCGTCAGCAACTACAGCAAATCCCCTTCCTGCTTCTCCTGCTCTTGCTGATTCAATGGCAGCATTCAATGCCAGTAAATTAATCTGACTTGCAATCTGCTTAATTACTTCTGTAATAGTTCCTATATGTTTAATACTATTATCTACATTTTGTACTATCTGATTTACCTCTAATGTTACCTGACTATTTTCTTCTGACTTATTTGTCAATAAATTGACTATTTTATACCCCAACTTACTGTCTTCGCTGGCTTTCTGGGCAAATTCATTCATTGTTGATGTTTTCTTACTAATACTCTCCATGGTGTTGCCAAGCTCTTCCATGGCAGAAACGCATATTTCTGCATTACTTGCTTGATCCATAGCATTGCTAGCTACATCTTCCATAGTCTTGGCTATTTCATGGGTAGCTATATTAGTCTGCTCTGAGATACTATTCAATCCTTCAGACATCTTTATTAGAATATCTAACGGATCTTGAATGTCTTTAATTGGTTTCTTCATATTCTCAACCATCTGATTAAACTCTTCCATAAGCTTTCCCACTTCATCAGTGGATTTTACTTCTACTTCTATATCAAAGTTTCCTTCAGATATTTGTGTCATCCCCAAACCAAGTTCTTTTAGAGGATTCAATAACATTTTTTTCATACAGATTACTAATAATACTATACCTATCAATATACCTATTACTGTGAATAAAATCTCTCCAAAATAACTTGGCATTTGCATCATTTTTCCTATGGTTTTGTGCAACAATATGCCTATTATATTTCCAAGTGCGGAAGTTCCGAAAGATACTAAAATAAACTTCCCTAAAATGCTAAAATTCCCTTGCTTGCATTTTTTGATCAAGCTCTTAAATTTATTTAATGTTCCCTTCATGGCCTCTTCTCTCCTTATTCTTAACTTACCATGTTCTAGAATCATATACAAAATTTAAAGTCTTTTTTCTTTTTTAAAGATACGTTAAGAAACTGAACTTAGCAACATAATCTGTGTAAGTTCAGTTTCTTTGAAAATAGACTTATTCTAGAAACCTTGACTTTTTAACCAATCATCAGCAGACTTTTCATCTGTAAAAATCTCTGGCTTCATAAGTCCTGCACCACTTCTTTGCATCTGCATCTTAATAATACTACTTTCCACTACAATAGCTGCTTTCGCTAATCCATTTTTTGTAGACCAACTAACATGATTATTAATTTCATCTGTGATATTTGAAGTTTTATAGTTTTTCAACTCACTTATCTTAGCCCAAGGTTTTCCTCCAAGAAGAGGTCCTATTTTGGTAGTGTATTCATTATGCATTCTATTATAGTCTTCTGCTTGCCACATTCCTGTAACATACTCATACACTATCCTTCTCGTAGTATCTACCTTGATTTTATACATACCTTTTGCATCTTGAATTAACATAATTTCTCCTCCTAATTTTTTTTAGTTTCTCCTAAAGCTTTGAATCTATCTGCAACAGGAGCTGGTTCACTCCCGTCGGTAACTAGTTCAATTACACAAGGACCGTCTAAGTTTTCTACGAAATCCCCTATATTCTCTAACTGCTCCATGGTGGAAACCTCTATGGATTTTATTCCAATAGCATTCATCATACTGCTAATAGAAATTCTTTGCTGTTTAAATCCTTCCACAGTCCTTCCATATAGAAATTTATGTCCATGCTCAACATATCCAAGCATTGCGTTATTAATAACAATGAAAATAATTGGCATCTTATATTCCTTTGCTGTTAGAATTTCCATTCCATTCATGAAGAATGAACCATCTCCAGTAAATATAGCCATAGGTTTATTTGGTTCTGCTAAGTGTGCGCCTACAACACCTGCAACCCCAGAGCCCATAGCTCCATAGTTCAAGCTAATATCAAAATCTCCACCTGATCGTATTGGAAGATATTTAAATAAAAAGTTCATATATTCTCCAATGTCAGAAACATAGTAAGTATTTTTAGGTAAAATTTCTGTAATTTTTTCTAAAAGTAGTCTAATAGATAGACCAGTATGATTTTGAACGTACGGTCCATTTATTAAAGGTCTTTCAAATGACCTACTTTTTGTATTTACACCTTTTATCAATTCTGGAATAACTTTCTCCAAGTCATGGTAAACCTCTACATCTGTTTTGAAAACTTTTCCTAACTCTTTTTTATCCCAGTCTACGTGTATAACTTTTTTATCCTTTACTAGCACCGGATTATAGTTACGAGTAGCAGACTCACCCAAACTAGAGCCTAATACCAAAATACAAGTAGATGGTCCATCCTCTACATAATCTGTAGACGAGTCGGTTCCCGAAAATCCATAGTTACCTAAGTTCAAATAAAAATCTGTAGGTACAACGCCTTTTCCTTCTGGTGTTGTAATTATAGGCCACTGTAATTTTTCACTTAGAGCCTTTACTTGCTCTGATAGCCCTCTGCAACCCCTTCCCACCATAATAATTCCATCTTTTTCTCCGTTTATGACTTCTATAGCTTTATCTATGGACTCATCATCAAACATAACTTGAGGAATTGCTACTTGTTCAGGCATTGACTCAATAAGCTCAGAAATCTGTATATCAATAGGTATAGATACATGAACAGGTCCCATAGGAGGAGTTAAAGCAATTTCCATAGCCTCCTTTAATGTAGACAGTACACAATTCTCATCAAGTACGGTTTTACTATACTTTGTAATAGGTTTTAATATTTGTTCTGTATTTAGTTCTTGAATAGCGCCTTTTCCAATCTGCCATCTATGTACATATCCTGTTATAAATAGAACAGGTACCTTAGATCGCATTGCATCACCTATACCATTAACCATATTGTTAGTCCCAACACCACCAGCAGCAATACAAACTCCCATCTTTCCAGAAATACTTGCATATTTCGCAGCCATATAAGCTGCCCCTGCTTCATTCTTAGTAATGATAGGTTTAATGCTTACATCATTCATCGCATCATAGAGAGCACTTACAGTACCTGCCGACATACCAAAAATATATTCTACCTGATTTTGTTCTAAGTATTCCATGACTCCATTAGCAATTTTCATATGATGCTACCTCCTTAATTTATATTTTTATCTATTCATATAATCTTTAATTAAAGTTTCACATTTTTTTATTTCCTCAAAAGTAAATTCATGAGGTTGTCCAATAGAAGCTATACATATAATCCCTTCCAAAGTTTCACTTTTCATTACAGGGACTACTAGGATGCTATCTATACCAAATAGGAAAAAAGCATTTGAAGAAAGTTCATTTCTATTTACATCAGAAATTGCAATAGGTTCTTTTTCTTCTGCGATCTTCATGAGTATCTTATGTTCTTCTATATAGACTACATTTTTAGCATGGATATTTTTCCATTGTTCCATAGCTAATGCATTCGTCTTAGTCTTATAAATAGGGTGAAGCCTGCCATCTCTGATCTCATGATATCCAATATCTTCAATACCTGTTGTATCTTGTATTTTTTCAAATAATTCATCCAGAAACTTTTCTTGCATTTTCTTCCCTCCATTTCTTATAAATATGATCATAAGGAATTTTCAAGATATAATAGAAATCTGCAATAAAAAAGACAGATAGCCACTAAGACATGCTATCCATCTTCCATAGCAAAACTTAGCAGCTTGGCAGTCATAGAACAAATTCCTTAGACCCATAGCTTTGCGTCCTTATCTTTCAATAAGTTTGCCTTGTTAATGTTGTACTTTTTTGTCATTAAAGAGATTATACCATAAAAAATTACCAAAATATGTAAAATTTTGTAATATTATATGTATTTCTTGTAAAATTCTTATAAAATGAGTAATTTATTCGAATTTTGGGGTTTTAAAAGCTAAATAATTAAAAATCAGGACTTAAGTCTTAATAAATATTGGAGTTTTGCTGGAGTCTTTTTCTATTCTTCCTTTTTCCATAAAAAAATATTAAAAACGAATTCTGGAGAATTCGTTTTTAATATTTTTTATAATTTTATGCTATCTTCTCTTAATTGGTTGTTTTTTATTTTAAGACAACTCATCTTTTATTTATCTCAATTCTTGGTCTAACCTATTCTTTACTTCTTCTGGAGTTAATCCTCTAGCATTTATTACTGGTGCATTAGTTTCTGTATCACTGATTCCCATCATGTCAGTATTGTATCCTGCTGTTACTATTGCATCTAAACCACTTAGCTTTTTAATATTTTCATCTATTGAACCACTTAAAGATTCAACTGTATATCCTGACTTAATTAAGTAACCTGCCACATTGGTTAATCCTTTTTCTATACCAATCTTTTTCATATTCATCACCTCATGGTTTATTTTGTACAATTCCTAATATAATATACTCTAGATATTTTATTGATTCACAGTATATATTAGTTATTCTATAAACGAAAAGTACTCCCTAAAGGAGTACTTTTCGTTTATGCAGCTATACTTATATTTTCTATGTCTTCCACTACATTTCTTATCCATTTTTTAGATTTAAGTCTTTTGGCTTCGAAAAATATCTTAACTACTTCTTCTAAAGTTATTATTAAAAATACCTTTTCTAGAGGCATTTTGAAATATACTGCTGATATGAATCCTGCTGGAATTGCAAAACACCAAACGGTTCCAAGTTGAACTAACATGGAATAAGTAGTATCTCCACCACCTCTAAATATACCTACTATCATAATTACATTGAAAAATCTTAAGGGTGCAAAAACTGCCATAATCCTTAGTACCGAAATGGTAATATCCAATGTATCTTTATTAATTTTAAATAATCCTACAATTATTGGTGCAGCCATCCATAATAATATTCCTGATATTAATCCTACAATAGGAGCTAATATACCTAGCTTTGTTGCATATCCAACTGCTAACTTTTCCTTTTTAGCTCCTATTTGGTTTCCTACCATAATTGCAGCGGCACTAGCTAATCCTATGGATAGAACCATGAACATATTGTTTATGGTATTGGCTATCTGCATACTGGCTACTTCACGAATACCAATTTTAGCATATATAATTGAATACACAGATAATCCTATTGACCATATTAATTCATTAAGTATTACTGAATAAGAAGTTTTAAAATACATCTTTACAAACTCAATATCAAAGGATAGATTATCCCTATTTCTATTAAAGACAATAGAGTTAGATCTATAGGCACTAATAACTACAAATATCATCTCCATAATTCTAGCAATACTTGTAGCTATGGCTGCTCCTGCTACTCCCATTGCTGGAAATCCTAAATGTCCAAATATCAATGCCCAGTTTAAAAATACATTTGTTATTACTCCAATTAAGCTTCCATACATAGGTGGTTTTGCTATTCCTATACATCTTAATACAGTAGAGTAAGCCTGAGTAATACTAGTAAGTATAAAGGTTATAGATATTATCCTAAGATATTTAATTCCTAAATTTACAACTTCAATTTCTCTAGTAAATATGCTTATGATTTCTCTTGGAAATAATACTGCCGGAATAAAGAATATAATTGAAGCTATAAGGCTTAAGATTATATCTAGCCTTAACATCTTTCCTATATTTGAACTATCTTTCTTGCCCCAAAATTGAGACATAAATATACTTGCTCCAGCATTAATCCCTGATAAACATAAAGTAAATATAAAAAAGTATTGATTAACTAAACCAACTGCCGCAATTGAGCTTTCTCCTAGTCTCCCAATCATTAAATTATCAACCATATTCAATGATGAACTAATTAAGTTCTGCAAAGTTATAGGTATAACCAATGTAAGAATAGCGAGAAAAAACTGCTTGTTCTTTAATGTCTTTTTCATTTATGTCGTCATCCTCCTATTTTTAGACACAAAAAAGCAAATGGGTATTGAAAGCTGCCCATCTGCTTTAATTTTTATTGTGTATTTAGTATAAACTGCCCATGATAGTATATATTAGTTTTTATTATCTGTCAACATTAATACTTTTTATTCTCATATTTTTATTTTAGTATTATTTTAACCTTTAGTGGAAAAATACTTGTATTAAATAATCCTATTATTATATGAAGGTAGGTAATATAAATGGAAAAAAGATTTCTTGCACCTTCTGAAACTGCAAAAGCAATTATTATTTCTGCCGAAACAAAAGCTAGTTTATCTACAGTAAGACTATTAATATTAGGAATAATGGCTGGCGCCTATATTGGTCTTGGTGCCTTTGCATCTATTGTCATTAGTCAAACCTTAGGAAATATTGATATTGGATTAAAAAAGTTTTCAAGTGGTGCAGTTTTTCCTGTAGGTCTTATGCTAGTAGTCTTTTCTGGAAGTGAGCTTTTTACTGGAAATAACTTAATGACCATGGCTCTAATGGATAAAAAAATATCTTTCAAAGGGCTAATGAGGAACTGGTCATTAGTATATTTAGGAAACTTTCTTGGCTCCATAGCTTTAGCTTGCTTAATATATAAATCCCAATTAGTAAGTGGTCCTGTATTAGATACAACCCTTAGTGTAGGAGTTGGTAAAATGAGTTTAAGTTTTCAGAGTGCATTTATAAGAGGAATACTCTGTAATATATTAGTTGTCCTTGCAGTATGGATATCAGCTTCAGCACAGGATATTATCTCTAGAACATTTTCATTATGGTTTCCTATAATGTTGTTTGTCCTGTGTGGATTCGAACATAGTATAGCTAATATGTTTTTTATACCTCTAGCTAAGTTTGCAGGACTGAAATCCCTTTGGTTAGATATTTGGATTTCAAACTTAATTCCAGTAACTTTAGGAAACATTTTTGGTGGTGCAATAATAATACCTACTGTTTATTATATTACTTATATTGTTCCAGCTAAAGAAAAATAATAGGGTATTTTTACCCTATTATTTTATAAATATTAGTAAGATATTTATAAACAACTATTCCAACAATTCCATACCATCTATTTCATCATTTCCAGATATAATATTATATAATTTTGCCACGGTAGCTTCCTTATAAGGATTTACAAAGATTTCACCTATACCAAAGAAAAATAAACCTAAAATATACCAGCCTATAAAAGATAAATCCAGTACGAACATATCCCATTTATGTCCATCTGTCATATCTATACTTCTCCTTATTACTTCATTTGATGGCAAATTAGGCTCTTCCGCTAAAATATATGGTACCATACTATATTCATATGATTTTATTATGCCAGGAATTATTAAAGCAAAATACCATAATAAATTATATAGACTTCTTAAAAACTGTGTCTTTATAATATCAAAATACTCCAAAGAATTGAATGTAGAAAATAGACTTCTTACATTGACATCATCCTTAAATCCTTTTAAGAAAAATCTTTTTAGACCTACTTCAAGGTTATATCCTACAGTTATCAATAGTAAAATCAGTCCAATACTTACTATTGCAGCACTTCCCCATACTAAATAAAATATAGGTGTTCTTCCTAATCTTCTCAAGCTAAAGTTTATTACTGGATTATTAGTTTCAAATACAGTTTGATCTCTAAATTCATAGATTGTTTGTTCCTGGTAGTTCCTCTCAGAATGTCTTGATGAACCACCATTGCTACCTCCACTTAGGATGGATACGATAAGACACACTAGAAAAGCCTTCCAATAGTGTTTCCTTAAGAATTCTTTAGCATAATTCTTAATATATTCTCTATTCCACATAAAATCACCCCTTTCCCAGTTTATACTTACCCTTATTATATGTAAACTATGCGGAAAAGAGACAGTTTTTTAAAAGTTATAGATTGTTTTAACAATCTATAACCTTTATTCCATTTGCTATGACTATTTCTTTTAATTCTTCTTTTTCTTTTTGCCCTATGGATTTTAATTCTAAAAATTCTTCCCTTACACCAAAGGGTCTATAGCTTATTAGTTTATAGGTGAGATTAGGATAAGGTTTCAAAAGCTTTGTTATATTCTCTACAGTCTCTCTATTCTTATGTCCTTCAATAAGAACGGTTCTAATTTCCTGTAGTTTTCCTATACTAGCAAGGTATACTGCATTTTCAATTACAGTTTTATTTGATCTTCCAGTTAATTTAATATGCTCATCTTCGTTCATGGATTTTATATCAAGCATAAATCCATCTGCCGCCTTAACTAATCCGTCCATTATTGGGCTTTTAAGAGAAATAAATCCATTTGTATCTACAAGGCTTGTAAGTCCTAAGGATTTGACTTTAGTAAAAAGTTCTTCTAAGAATTCAAAATTTAGAGTACATTCTCCACCACTTGTAGTTATTCCTTCTATAAAGGGAATATTTTCCTCTATCTTCTCCATAAGATCATCTACTGTATATTCATGGGTCTTTGGAGTAGAACCATGGGGACAAACCTTAATACAGGTATCACAGTCTATACATTTATTTTCGTCCCAAATTGCTTTTCCATCAATCATCTTTAATGCTCCAACTGGACAATGACTAACACATACTCCACAATTAATACATTTTTTTATGGTTTCAGGATTATGACAATAGCTACAATTAAAATTACACCCTTGGAAAAATATAGCTGTTCTATTTCCAGGCCCGTCAACTAGAGACATTGGTATTATCTTATTAATAGTGGCTGTCTTACACATTTTGCACCTTTCTCTCTAAAATTCCATATTCATTCAGCGGATCTTGTGCATATTGAACTGTGTCATAGGATACTTGTTCACCCCTATTAAACTTTTCAAGGTCAGATTTCTTCACAAGGTAACCTGTGACTCTTATAAGGTCTCCATCCTCTTTATAGCAAGAAATATATCTCATATTTAGTTTAAAGGCTCCCCTAAATATATCTAAAATAGCCTTTGGATTTTTTTCTGCTGTACTTTCAAAAGGAAAGTGATCTCCTGTTCCTGATGGAAAGTATTGCTGTAGTCTAGCAGCTGTTCTAATATGTTGATATATATCAGGCTCTTTACCAATTTGGATTCTTGTACCTGCCGTCGTGCCTTTATCGTTGGCAGCTCCTACTTGGGCATGAAGCATAAATTTATTGTTCCATACAGGTGAATATTTTGAAGTAAAGTTATTTACCAGTTCCTCTACCTGATCCATAATCTTTACTCCTAATTCTTTAGCTTCTTTATCAGTACCTAGCACCAAAGTCTTACCTTCTTTAGCTGATAGGGTTTCAATACATTCATGAAGCCCTACAACTCCAAACAGCCCTACAAAGTTTTCAAGCTTGACAAATCCTTCTCTAACTAAAAAGTTGCTTTCGAAAAAAGATGTCTTATTTACTAAAAAGTCAATCTTACTTTCCATAAAATGCAGTAAAGTGTCTACAACTTTAGGAAGCTCTCTATTTATAAAATCATCTATGTCTTTAGAATCATCTGCTATTTTATTTAGTCTAATTCTTGATAGTGTAAACGCACCACCTGTAGTTGGCAAAGCATTATAACAACTTGCAATTCCGAAAGGAATGCCATTGAAGTCTTTTTTATAATATGATAAATTTGCAAAGGCTGGATTTGCAGAATCTAATGAAGCCTTAATTGCCTTTTCAGCAAAATTATCAGGAGTTATTTCTGAATCATACAGAAGTGTCATATTTGGCGTTACATTTTGTAATTCACCAATAATATCTAAAATAATATTTCCTACTTTTGTTTCATAGGGTCCAATATTTGCATGACAGAAGGAATCATTTATAGTTCTATCTAATTGAATTAAAAATAGTTTGATTTCTTCTATGACATCATCATTTACTTCATCTACAAATGGTTCTAAAAGTGTATCAAGAGATCCTATATATACTGGAAATCTTGTTATACTTGGAACATGATGATAAAATATTAAAAGGCTATTTATAGCCTGTCTTAAATTTTTTGCAGGAGTAAGTCTTAAGAATTCTGAACCTTCTCTTAAAAGCTTTTCATAATCAGGTAATATATATCTAGGAGCATAAGGAGCGTGCCCCTCGTCTAAGTCACATATCTTTCCCTTATTATACATTTCATAGAATAAATCATTCTTTAATATAGGATAATCCATAACATTTTCTGCAATTTTTGATAATCTGTAAGTTTGCTGTTCATATGTTAAGGATTGATTTTCTATGGTATTCATAACTTCTTTTTTTATATCTTCAACTTTATCGAAAATTTCCATTTCATAACCTCCATAAATAGATTACTATTTCTTTTATTTATTATATAATAAATAAAAGAAATGTAAAAGGGGAGTTAATAACATAACAAACCACTTGTGGAATCCAAGCGGTTTGTTAGTTATTGTTAAAATCTTTATCTTGTGATTAAAATTTTTTACCTGATCTTATTCATGCTCTTACATTTAAAAATTTGATAATAGAGACTCAGTTACAAATACCTCCTCTGATTAAATCTAATTTTTTATTAATTCGCTTTCTTAAAACATCAAATAAAAATCTTTTTAATTCACTGCTGGTATTGTTATATTTAAGAAAAAAATCATCTGGACTATTGAAAATGCCTAAATCGTCTGTAATAGAAAAGCTTTGAATATATGTGCTTCTCCCCTGCCAACATACATTTATTTTTTCTTTATCCTCTACAGAAATCCCATAACCTATATATCCCTTATTAAAGTTATAAAGATTATCTTTCACTTGATTAAGATAATCTTCATCAATGATTACACCTTCTAGAGCTATCCATTCATCATTGAAATACACTTCAGACCAAGCATGAACTATTTTTTGGGGAGCAAATAAATAGGTGATTTCCGTTAGGGCTCCTTTCTGCATTTTTTTATCAATGTGAACTACTCACCACTTATAGAAGTTGGAGCTTCCGAAGAAGTTTGATAGCTAAGCTATCCTTATTCTTTTAGGCGTATCCACTTCGCCTCTATTGTATAGGATTCTTAGATCCACAACTTTACTTTTCTTTAATATATTTAGTGCTACATTTACATCTGCATTTAAGGTAGTACC